>JAXIPA010000264.1:0-19034 GCA_045403145.1 Nitrospirota bacterium
AAGCGGCAATCGTGCACGAAATTCTGGAAGATGGTAACCCGAGGCTCTGTCCCGCCGGTCTCGTGCGGCCGGTACGCGGACGTGTCATGTGGATGCTCGGACGGGACGCGGCAGGATTGATCAAAAACGGCGGATAGAGACAAAAAAAGCGGATAGCCGCATCTGAAGCCGCGACACCTTCCGGGTAAGTCTGCGGCCAGCTTTTTTTTATGATATCATTACCCGTATATCATCGGAAAGGAGGTGAAGACAGGATGAAAAAGTTCGTGAGCAAGGAAGCTCTCGCCAAAGAGGCGGCCTACTGGAATACTCTGAAGCAGCTGGCAAAGCAGAATCCTGGTACGGTATGCCGCAAATGAAAAGGCTGAAAGAGCTAACGTTGCTGGTCAGCAACGAGATTGAAACTGGGCGGATGTGGCAGGCCCGTCGCACGGCCGATGGGTGGCGTCAGCCTCTGCCAAATCCGCCTTTCTTGATTTTCCCGGTACTCGAACGACCGCCGTCATTATAATCGTCAATCCCATGTCAACTCACAAACCCTTTGAATTTTTTATCCAGTGGCATCTGACCGAAGCGTGCAACCTCCGGTGCAAACACTGCTACCAGGGCGCGCGAAGCGTCGAGGAGATGCCCCTCTCTGATATCAAAAAGACCGTCTCTGAAATATCCGACATGATCACCGACTGGACAGAGGCGTATGGGGTAACGTTTTCCCGGAGCATGAACATTACCGGCGGAGAGCCGTTTCTCAGACGCGACCTCTTCGACATCCTCCGGGAGATCAAGAACGAAGGATTCGAGATCTTTCTTCTTACGAACGGGACCCTGGTGGACAGGGCGCGGGCGCAAACGTTGGCGGACCTCGGTGTCTCCGGGGTGCAGGTGAGCATGGAGGGATCGGAGGAGGTCCACGATGCGATCCGGGGAAGGGGAAGCTACGACGCCGCGGTCGCGGGGATCGAATGGCTGGTCGATTGCGGGATCGCCGTGACCCTGAACGTGACCGTCTCGGACCTCAATGCGGAACAGGTGCGAAAGGTCGTCACTTTCGGATCGCACTCGGGCGTCCGTCAGGTCGGGTGCTCGCGGCTCGTGCCGGCCGGCCAGGGGGCGGCGCTTCTTTCGGAGATGCTCCCGAAGGCGCGGCTCCGGGAGCTTTACGGAGAACTCTTCTCCTTGGAGCTCAACAGCCTTGCCATCGTCACCGGTGATCCCGTCGCGGCGCAAATGAGGATAAAATGGAAGGGCGACGCCGGGAACACGGCAATGAGCGGCTGCTCCGCGGGCGTGGCGGGGCTTACCATCCTTCCGAACGGGGACGTGATGCCCTGCAGGCGGCTGCCCCTGACCCTCGGCAATGTGCGGAAAGATTCGCTCCGGGAGATATGGGCGACCTCGCCCGTCCTCGAGGCGCTCAGGGACCGGAGCAGGTACAAGGGGAAATGCGGAACGTGCGACCGCTGGGCGCTGTGCAGGGGGTGCAGGGCGATCGCCTATGCCTGGTCGCGCTCCCGGGGGGAGGAAGATTTCCTCACCGAGGACCCTCAGTGTTTTATCGAAGCGTGAATTTCTTTTCGCCCTCCGCGGTTTCAATGCAAGGATGTTTGAAAGTACTCAGGTCAGCCGCGCCGCCTGGATGGCGGGTTGGACTGCGCGAAAAACTTGCAGTCGCGCTCTTTGTTGCGCCTGCGCTCAACGACCGACCTGAGTAATTATGGGGATTGCAGATGAAAGCGCTCGTCACCGGCGGGACGGGATTCATCGGGAGCAACGTCGTCGACCTTCTCGTGGAAAACGGGCACAGCGTCCGGCTCTTCTCGCGGAAGCCGGAACTCCCGGCGAGGCTCGCCGGAAAAGAGGTCTCGCTTTTCCCGGGTGATCTCCGGGACCCGGAAGCGGTCCTCGATGCCATGAACGGCATGGACGCGGTCTATCATATCGGCGAGCTCAGGAACGTATCGCCCCGCGCAGCGGAAAAGAACGTGGAACTCGTGGAGCGCATGAGCTCTCACGTGGCAAAGACTGGAATAAAACGGTTCGTGTTCATCAGTTCCCTTACCGTGGCCGGTGTCCCTTCGAGCATCCCGGCAACGGAAGACACACAGCCGAAGATCGAGCTCAGGGACCACTACACCACGTACAAGAAGCGTTGCGAAGAACTGCTCCGCGCGAACACCCCGCCCTTTGTCCCCGTCATCATCAGACCTGGGGTCGTTTACGGTCCCGGCTCCCGGCGCCTCGGCGGCATGATCAAAACAATCGAACGGCTCGGTCCGTTGGGCTTCCCGTTTGCCGGGAGGGGCGGCAATGCCGCGCCGCTCATTCAGGTGAAAGACCTGGCCCGCGCGGTGTATCTCGCGGGCATCGAGGACGGGGCCGTCGGTCAGGTATTCAACCTGACCGACGGCCAGCGCCACAGCTGGGCGGATTTTTTCAATGCCGTCGCCGCGTCGCTCGGGAAAAAGGTGAGGTTACTTGCCGTTTCGCCGCTCCTCTTGCGAGTGCCGGCCAGGGCCTTCGATGTCTTCTCCGGCATCATCGGCCTCAGTCTCAGCCTGGACGCCTATGTCTCGTACGCCGCAGCGGACCTCCTGTTCGAAAACGGGAAGGCGCGGCGACTGCTGAACTGGCATCCGGAATACACGCTGGCCCAGGGGGTTGAGGAAATGGTGAGGGAGTACCGGGCGGGATGAAATTGAAAGGAAAGGTCGCGATCATCACCGGCGGTTTTTCCTTTCCCGTTGACAATATTCAGCATGTATGCTATCTTCAGAAAGTCTTTCCGCACATTAATTTTGTTTTGCTTGCCCGCAACTGATTACAATGCAAACAGCATACAATAGAGGAGGCATATGATGAAGAGCAAAAGTCTGATGTATATCCCGTTTGTTTTCGTGTTGAGCATTTTTGTGTTCTGGGGCTGCCCCAAAAAGGCGGAAGTGACCAGCGCGCCGGAGACGCAGGAGGAAGCCGCACCGCCCGTAAAGGAAGAACCCAAAGTTGAGCAGAAAGCGGAGCCAGCGCCCGTAAAGGAAGAGCCCAGGCCCGATACGGCGCAGGAAGAAGCCAGGGAGCGCGCCGCGACCGCTGCGGCGGGTGTGCAGCCGGTCTATTTCGATTTCGACCGGTCCTTCGTCCGCGACGACGCCAAGGCCGTCATGAAGGCCAATGCCGAATGGCTCAAGGCAAACCCCAAGGCGAAGATCAGGATCGAGGGCAATTGCGACGAGCGAGGCACCAGGGAATACAATCAGGCCCTCGGTCAGCGCCGCGCGGCGAGCGCCAAAAAGTATCTCACCGATATGGGCATTTCCGCCAAGCGGATCTCGCTCATCAGCTATGGCAAGGAGAAGCCGGCTTGCAGTGAAAGCACCGAGAGCTGCTGGCAGAAGAACCGGCGCGACGACTTCATCGTCGTGACGGAGTAGGTTTAGAGGACATCTGAAACGGAGAGGGGGGAGGATCGGAGAACCGGAGAAGCTGACCGCGGCTCCGTTCTTTTCTCCCCGCTTCTCCGTATTTCCGTATCACCGGTTCATGCATGCCATCCCGCATCCGGGCATCCGAAGAGCGCCAATGAAAAAAATAATCTCATTGATCATCACACTCCTGCTGGCCGCGTGCGCGCCCCAGGCCGAACTCGTCAAGACCCGGTCCGACATGGACGGCCTGCGTGGTGACGTGAAGACGACGAAAGCGCGCGTCCAGGAGGTGCAGAAGAGCCTCGACCAGGACATTCGGTCGCTCCAGAAGCGGTTGGACGGTCTCGACTCGAACGTGAAGGGGACCGGTGATGCCCAGAAGGTCCTGGCCGACTACGGGGCCCGGGCTGATCAGCTTGCCATGGACATTCAATTGATGCAGGGCAAGCTCGAAGAGAACAATTTCCGCATTGCCGAACTCGCACAGAAGCTCGATGACCGGAGCGTAAAGATCGCAGAGCTCTCGGGTCGCATCGAGGAATTCGAGGCAAAGGTAAAACTGCTGAGCGCCGGGACGTCCACGGCAATGAGCGGGCAAACCACGACGGCCGTCGACAGGGACAAGCAGCCGGCGGCGAAGACGATCGAACCCTCCGAAGTTTATCGCCAGGCGAAAAGCGATTACGACAAGGGGAATTTCGACCTCGCGCTCGCGGGTTTCCAGAATTATCTCGCGCAATTTCCCTCCGCCAGCCAGGCGGACAATGCTCAGTACTGGGCCGGCGAATGTTACTACTCCTTGAAGGACTGGAGCAAGGCGATTGAGGCCTTCGCAAAGGTCGTTAAAAATCATCCCAAGAGCGACAAGGCGCCCGGCGCGAAGCTCAAGACCGGGCTTGCCTACCTGAACGAGAAAAATCCCGCCAAGGCAAAGGAATATCTTACGAGGGTCGTCAAGGAACATCCCGGCACGAATGAGGCCGCGATAGCGAAAGACCGCCTCGCCAGGATAAAATAAAGCAGTCCATCACTCCCGGTTTTTTCGTTCGTGGTCCAGGAGCCCGCGCGGCTCCAACCCAAACGAAGAAAAAAAATCCCCAACACAAAACCTTCACCCATTGCGTTTTCTGTGTGACATTTCCTCCTTTTTCATTGACCCTGTTATGATGCCCTCATCTTTTGATACAATAGATGTTATTGACGACTTTTCGGTCCGGCACTGCGCTTCGTTGTATACATCGCCGGGAGAGCGTGGAAAATCAAGAGGGGGTATGTATGAGCCACGACAGCAAGAAGACGGAGCCGGCAAAGCCCGCGGAGAAACGCATTCTTCCGCAGCCGGGAATGTCACGACGGTCCTTTCTGCGGACCGCTGCGGCGGCAGGCGGAGCAATTGCAGCGGGTGTCGCGTCCCAGACCGTTGCGTCTCCGCGTGCAGGGCCTGAGGCCTACGGCGTCACCCCGCCGCATGGGTATGCCGGCGGCCAGGGCTCAATGATGTACATGCCGGGACACGACATGCGCGGCGCGGTGACGAACAGCCCCGGCGCACCCGTTGACGGCGATGTGCCGTACCATGAATTCGACCTCTCCTTCGACCTCATCGAGCATGAACTCCTGCCGGGAGTGAAGCTGCCCTCCTTCGCCTTCAACAAGCGGGTGCCGGGGCCGGTCTTCCGGGTCCAGGAAAACGACTGGATCAAGGTGAATGTAAAAAACAATACCGACGAAATGCACACCATCCACTGGCATGGCGTGGACGTAATCTACACCATGGACGGCGTACCCATGGTCAGCCATGATCCTATCCATCCCGACGAGACCTTTGTGTACCGTTTTCAGGCCCGGCCTGCGGGAACGCGTTTTTACCACTGCCACTGGGGCACGCCGCTTCACATGACGACGGGGCTGCACGGCGCCTTTATCATCGACACGCCGGACGACCCCATCCGGACAATGTTCCCCTATACCCGCGACTATGTCCTGATCCTTGAGGAGTTCGACGTTCACTTTGCCCGTACGCACATCAACGAAGTGCTCAGAGGCATGAAGCGGGTGAACAAGCTTATGGCGAACCGGACGCTTACGCCGGCGACACACGCCTTCTTCGCCCGGTATCAAGACTTTCTCAAGGCGATGGAAGAAGGCTGGCGGCCTCCTTATACGCAGGGAAACGCCGAGGTGACGGAGATCAGGCCCACGTTCTTCGCCATCAACGGCAAGTCCTATCCCGCCACCACGGGCGAGCACGGACACCTGAAGATCAGGCAGGGCGAGAACATCCGCATCCGGATGATCAACGCGGGCACCTTCGACCACCACATGCACCTGCACGGACATCAGTTTTATGTCGTTGCCGAGGACGGCAACCCGCTGCCGTACGTCAAGAGGCTGAATACGGTCGCGGTCACGCCGGGCAAGACCATGGACATCATCGTTCACGGCGACAACCCGGGCTTCTGGGACTTCCACGACCATAAGGAGCTCCATAACCGGAACAACGGCATCTATCCCGGCGGCATGATCACTATGCTCGAATATGAGGACCTTGCTGACCCGCCGTACGTACCGTCGTACGGCCTGAACCAGTGAGTCAATCCCCGATAGAATCATTCGGGGACAAGTCTCGGATTTCGGATTGCAGATTGCGGATTGCGGAGGGAGTCATGACTGTTACCGCATATGTCCTGGTTTTTGCCGTCTTGGTCTGCGCGGCGCTGCCTGCCGGCGCCTTGGAGATAGATCCCCGCGTGCCGCCGGAGATCAATTTTGGAGGGAAAATGCTGGTCACCGCCGATTTCCTGCGCGATGATCCGCGGACAGGGACCGCACAGAGCCGCGAGGTTCTGAACCTGTCCGACAGCAGCCTGCTCTTCGGTTTCAGCAAGTACCTCTTTACCGACAACGACTACGGCTTCGCCGTTATTGGACTGAAGCTCCCCGACCATGATACTGACCTGAAGGACGATATCTATCTCCACCAGGCACACGCGGGCATCGGCGGGGGAAAATATGAAATCCTCGTAGGCCGTTCCCGTCTCACCAATACCCTGATCTCGTTCCCCACAGTCCGTGACGAGGACCTGCTGGCCTACACCCATGTCGCCAACGGGCAATCGAACGCCCGGGCCGATGAATACCAGATCTTCGGCGGTCTCGTGCGCGGGACATACTGGATCAGGCCGTTCTGGATGATCGGAGGGGCGATCACGGCCCGGACCGGAACGGACCCGGCTGATCTCGTAAATAATCCGCGTACGTCAGGCAGCGAATTCAACGGCGGGAGCTTAACATTTGCCTACGACGTTCCCGAGGCCATCAAATTCGACCGGGGTACCCGGTTCGCGGGCATCACTGTGGACCGCCAGAACCTTGACGCAATGGGGACCTCACCCAAAGACACGAAGACAGCCCTGATTGCGGCAGTAACGTACAACGTGAGCAATAACCCGGAAAAGACCCTTGTGCTCGACGTGCAGGGGATCGTCGACGGAGGAGCCGAGACGACCTCCCTTGCCTCGCGCGTAGAGCGCAACCGCGCGAAGAACACGGCGATCGCGACAGCAGTACGTTATGGCCATCGCCCTTATCTTCAGACCCGCTGGTTTGCAGGGGTGGCGGCAGGTTGGAAGAAATACGGCGATTTCAACGATGCTGTATCCTACGCGGTGGCGCCGGGCTGGCTATATCGCCTTGGGAGCGGCGTGGATTTTACCGTACAGTACATTTATCGTAAGAACCGGGGCGAGCTGGCAGCGGTAACGGGGCTGGATAAAGAACATGAGTTCCTCGTGGGGCTCAGTTTCGCGTTCGACGCCACGTTCAACGAGACCGTCGGAGATAGCAGGTCCATTCTGAACCTTGAGCATAACATGATGGACATCGGTCCGTCGGGTGGAGGGCATTGATCATGAGAGCGAAGACCTCCCTAACATTACTGATGCTGGCGACGGTATTCAGCTTGGTTTCCTGCGCAACGGGAAAGTCCGGACGGACGGGCGATCAGGCCGCGACGCAGCACGACATGCATCAGCCGCCTGCCGCGGCGCAGCATGAGCATGATCATGCCGGGCATAAGATGGGTCCGGCTGTGATGGACGGCTCCTGGTCGTATCTCGGGCGCACCAATCCGAAGCCGTTCACGGATAAACGCTGGGAGATGGTCCCCGTGCCGGGATATGGACACATGTACGTGAATTCCGGCAACTTGAGCCGCGAACTCATCTGCGAATCCCTCCAGGACAATCCATCGATCATGGTGGATCGGGCCACGCGCAAAGACTGCAGCATGCCGGAGATTCCTCCGGTTGCGGCTGCCGGGCGCGCAATAGCGGCCGGGGAACCGGAGATGAAAGGCACTGCTCAGCACGAGCATTGGAGCGCGCCTGAAGAGGCCGCGAAACGGCCGAATCCCATCCCGACCGATCCCACTTCCATCGAGCGAGGACGGGCGTTGTTCCAAACCCACTGCGCCGTCTGTCATGGCCCGAAGGGATTGGGGGACGGCCCGGCAAGTTCCGCGCTCACACCGAGGCCGGACAATCTTGCGGTAATGGCGGGGCAGCACCCTGCCGGCGATCTGGCCTGGAAGATAGAAAAAGGCCGCGGTGCCATGCCGCCGTGGAAAGGCATCCTGACCGGGCCGCAGATATGGGATCTTGTGAATTTTCTGAAAGACCTTAAAAAGCCCGAATCTAAATCCGAGCCGCCATCGCATCGCCATGACAGACCCGGACATGCCCATTGACAGAGCGCTGAGCGGCAGTTTCGTCACGCAGCATAGTACCCAAACTTTGGATAAACCTCGCTAAGCAGGGATACAGCCGAAGTATGACATTACGGTGTATGAGAAGCTACATCACCGTAAAGCAGGCGATGCAGTCGGCGTAATCCGTGCGTTCTCCTCTTACCCTTATCCCTTGATTTCTCACGTAAAAATAATCTTCCTTATTTGGCACGCAAGATGCAATATATTTTAGTATAGAAAAGATGATAAGAGATTTTCGAGAATGTGTTGACGAGGCTCATGAAACTTTAAAAGAAGCAGCTAAAGTGGCAACTATTTTCACGTAAGAAAGAGAGGCGATAAAAATGAAAACGATTATTTCTCTGTTAACGACAGTGGTGTTTGTGTTTGCTTTTGGAACAGCCTTCGCGGATGATTGGCCGACGGACAAAAGAAGCTATAAGTTCCTCGGCACCGCACTGCACGATGAGGCTTTTCCTGTTCAGAAGACTGAGGTAATGATGCCCGGCGCGGCGGCAGGCGGCTTGCGCGAGGAGAGGATTGACAGGAGCACGGCGATCTGGGAGGGCCTTTTCGGCAATTACGTATCAACCGAAGAGGTCGATACCTACAGGGATATGGACCGAGGTTTTGCGAAGCCTGAGGCCGTAAGCGCAGTCGGCGTGGCCGCGGGCGGCTTACGTGCGGAAAAAGCGGATAAGGGCGGCGAGATTTTCAACAGCCTTCTCGGAGAGAGGGGAAGCAAAGCGGAAACGCATATAGCATATTGACAACCGTTTTGCTCCGCGCAGCGGACCATGTTGAACTCTCTATCTCACAAAGCGTTGCCTGCTTGAGATGCCCGGGACAGAGAACGCGATGAGTCAACCAGTGAACAAGCAGGTCATAAGATGACCTGCTTGTTGTGTTTGTGGCATGTTCAAGCACTCCACCCCTCAGACGCGCATTCCTCCATCGGAGGCGTTGTGTATCCGGTACGGGAGAGGAAAACGATGAAGTTCAAAGATACTGTTCGTGGAAAGGCCAAGGACGGCGCGGAAAGAAAGGCGTCGGCCTCCTGCCCGACCTGCGGCAGGGAGCTTCTCCCCGACAAGCCGCATGAGCATGAGGAAGCCAGGACCGAATGGACCTGCCCCATGCACCCTGAGATCGTGCGCGACGCCCCGGGGGCCTGCCCCATCTGCGGGATGGCCCTGGAGCCAAGGACCGTTTCTGTCGAGGAAGAGTCAAACCCGGAACTCATCGACATGACCCGGCGATTCAAGGCCAGTGTTGTCCTGACGATCCCGCTTGTATATATCACCATGGGAATGTATCTTCCTATGATTTCTCCCGAGCAGTTCATCTCTTCGAAGATTCTTAAAGTTCTGGAGTTGGTCCTCGCCACGCCCGTCGTGCTCTGGGGCGGATGGTCCTTTTTTGTGCGGGGGTGGCAGTCGATCGTAAACCGAAGTCCCAACATGTTCACCCTGATCGGCCTCGGAGTGGGCCTCGCCTATGCCTTCAGCATCGCGGCAGCGATCGTTCCCAGAGGCTTTCCCGCCGCGTTCCGGGGCGAGTCAGGAGAGGTAGGGACTTACTTCGAAGCCGCGGCAGTGATCACGACGCTGGTTCTTTTGGGCCAAGTTCTCGAACTCAGAGCCAGGAGCAGGACTGGGGCTGCGATCAAGATGCTCCTCGGTCTGGCGCCGAAGACGGCCCGGCGCGTCAAGGGCGGGACCGAGGAAGACGTCCCGCTGGAGCATGTGCAGGCGGGCGATCTCCTTCGGGTCCGGCCCGGCGAAAAGATACCCGTGGACGGCGCGGTTGTCGAAGGAGCGAGCGCTGTCGACGAATCCATGATCACCGGCGAGCCGATACCCGTGGAAAAGCGGGCCGGCGACCGCGTCATCGGCGCGACGGTGAACGGCACGGGGTCGCTCATCATGAAGGCCGAGAAGGTGGGGGCAGAGACCCTGCTATCGCAGATCGTTCGGATGGTTGCCGAGGCCCAACGGAGCCGTGCTCCTATCCAGAAGCTGGCGGACATCATCGCCGGATATTTCGTGCAGATCGTGGTCATCATCGCCTTCATCACCTTTGTAGTCTGGGCCTGGATGGGTCCGGAGCCCCGGTACGTGTATGCACTCGTGAACGCAGTTGCGGTTCTAATCATCGCCTGCCCCTGCGCGTTGGGCTTGGCCACGCCCATGTCCATCATGGTCGCCATGGGCAAGGGGGCCACGGGAGGCGTGCTCTTTAAGAACGCCGAGGCCATTGAGGTGATGAAAAGGGTGGACACCCTCGTGGTGGACAAGACCGGCACGCTTACCGTGGGCAAACCAAAGCTTATCGGGGCCTTTGCCGCCGATGGATTCGACGAGAAGTCTGTCCTTCGCTTTGCGGCAAGCATCGAACGGGGCAGCGAGCACCCGCTTGCGGCCGCAATCGTAGCCGGGGCGCAGGAAAGGGGCATCGTGCCGGCGAAGGCCGAGTCCTTCCAGTCCCTGACCGGCATGGGCGTCGTGGGCAAAGTAGACGGTCATGACGTCGCCCTCGGCAACCGCGCGCTTCTTGATGAACTGCGCATCGATCCGGGCGCATTGTCCTCAAAGGCCGAAAAACTTCGCCAGGACGGCCAGACAGTGATGTTCGTCGCCATTGACGGAAAAGCGGCGGGACTTCTGGGAGTGGCCGATCCCATCAAGGAAACTTCATTGGAGGCGGTCCGGCATCTTCATGAGGACGGCATCCGCATCGTCATGCTCACCGGTGATAATCGCACCACGGCAGGGGTCGTGGCGAAGAAACTCGGGCTTGACGATGTCATCGCGGAAGTGCTTCCTGACCAGAAGGCCGAGGTCGTGAAAAAACTCCAGGCCGAAGGCAGGTTCGTGGCTATGGCGGGTGACGGCATAAATGACGCGCCTGCCCTGGCCCAGGCCCACGTGGGCATCGCCATGGGGACCGGCACTGACGTGGCAATGGAGAGCGCGGGCGTGACGCTCGTAAAAGGAGACCTCCGGGGGCTCCTCCGCGCGAGGCGCCTCTCCCGGGCCACAATGAAGAACATCAAGCAGAACCTCTTTTTCGCTTTTGTGTATAACGCACTCGGCGTGCCCGTTGCGGCGGGAGTGCTCTACCCGTTCTTCGGTATTCTTCTGAGCCCCATCTTCGCAGCCGCGGCGATGAGCTTCAGCTCTGTGTCCGTGGTGGGCAATGCCTTGAGACTGCGAAGGGCAAAGCTTTGAGCGCCGAACAGATAGAGAAGCTCCTTGTAAGGCCGGACTTCGATAATGGAGGCAAACGGTGAGAAAGAGAGCGCACTGTCATGGGCTCCCGGAAAAAGTCTGAATACGGACAGGATCGCCCAAGCGGCGGCGTCTCTGGAATCGTCGATAAACTGGTTTTTTCAGGGAAAAAAGAGTTATTATAGTGCTATGCACGACGAGCAAGATGTCCCTTCCCTGCTGGAACGGCAAAACAAGAAACTTTCGATTCTTTACGAGATAGCCCTGACAGTCGGCAAATCCCTCAATCTCAAGACGATCCTCGACGAGGTCCTGGAAAAGGTGATCGCCTTCATGGGTGTAGACGCAGGCGTCATCTACGTCATCGACGAGGGCACGATGGAGATGGTCCCCGTGTCCTTCCGGAACCTGACCGAAGCGGTGGTGAGGGACCTCTGCGAAAACAGGGTGAAGGTAGGCGAGTGCATGTGCGGCAGCATCGCCCAGTGCGACAAGGAAGTGATCATCCTCGAGAAGGCCTTCCTTGACCCAAGATTCACAAGGGGAGTGCTCAGGCAGGAGAACATGGAGTTCTATGCGGGCCTGCCGCTCAAGGCCCGGAACAAGGTGGTCGGCGTGCTCTGCGTCATCACCCATGCGCCGTATACTCCGGACAGGGAGCTCCTCGACATCCTTCGCGCCGCAACGCAGCCCATAGGCCTCGCGATCGAGAATGCCCGAATCTATGAGACCGTGAGAAGGGAAGCCGCTGCGCGGTCCCGGCTCCTGAACTTCGAAGGCATTATCACCAGCAGCCCGAAGATGCTGTTCGTGCTGGACCTTGTCCGGAAGATCCTGGACGTGCCTTCGAGCATTCTCATCTACGGTGAGAGCGGGACCGGAAAGGAATTGATCGCCCGCGCCATCCACTTCAACAGCGTCAGGAAGGAGAGGCCGTTCATCGCCGTCAACTGCGCCGCGCTGAACGAAAACCTGCTGGAGTCCGAGCTCTTCGGATACGTGAAAGGGGCGTTCACGGGCGCCGCATCGGACAGAGAGGGGCTGTTCGAGGCAGCGGACAGCGGGACCCTGTTCCTCGACGAAGTGGATGCGATGAGCAAAAACCTCCAGGTGAAGCTCCTGCGAGTACTCCAGGACGGGACGTTCTTCCGGGTCGGAAGCGCCAGGTCTGCAAGCGCGGACGTCCGGATCATCGCGGCAACCAATCAGCGCCTGGAAGAGGCCATTAAGACTAAACAGTTCAGGGAAGATCTTTATTACCGGTTGAACGTCATCAGGATAGACCTTCCCCCGCTCAGAGAGCGGGCTGAGGACATTCCTTTGCTGGCCCGGTATTTTCTGGCCAGGTTCGGCAAGCGCATGGATAAGCATTTCAGGAAGATCAGCGACGACGCCATGAAAATCCTCCAAGCCTATCCGTGGCCGGGGAATATCAGGGAGATGGAGAATGCCCTGGAGCGGGCAAGCGTGGTGGCCGAAGCCGACGAGATCCGTATTGGAGATCTTCCGCTTTCCATAACGGCGCAGGCAGAGGACCTGCGGCAGGACTGGACCCTTGAAAGCGTCGAGCGGGAACACATCGCGAAGGTGCTTGGTCTTGTCGGCGGGAATAAGAAGAAAGCCGCGCGACTGCTCGGCCTGGACGCCACCACCCTCTGGAGAAAATCGAAAATAGAGTAGTATGGCATGATTGCATTTTGCAATTTTCGCAAATAGTCCATATTCATTTGTGATAACAGTTTGTTAATCCGTCCAAAACCAGCCGAAGCCATTTTATCGATTGCATTTTGCAGCGTCTCCTGAAACTCATTGACCGACACGTACTGATTGCATGGGATTGCCGGTACTTGCCTCTTAGCGCCGCATATCAAACAAGATCATTCAATTCAACGTGTTATGCAAGATATAATGCGCCGCTCTTTTTGCTTATCCTCTACTTCCCAGCTTCGCCAGCTTCTGGCAAGAGACTTGCTGTATATTTGATATAAGAAAATCAGATAAAACCAGGAGGTATAAAACATGCCAGTTGTTAACGGACTAGAAATCAACGATCTCGTAAAGGTAGTTGAATCGGTGAAGCAGAACTGGGAAAAAGGCAAGACCGTCTGGAAGGCAACGACGGATTGGAAGGGCGGCTTCAAGGTCGAGACCTGCTCGCGGGATTTCAAGCTTTTGGCTGACGAGCCTGAAATGCTGTGCGGAACCAACATGGCTGCCAATCCCGTGGAGATGGTCCTGCAGGCATACGGCGCGTGTCTGTGCATCGGGTATGCCATGAACGCCGCGGTGCGGGGCATCGTTATCGACGGCATCAAGACAGAGCTCGAGGGTGAAATCGATCTGCCCGGGTTCCTGGGTCTTGAGGCGCCGGAAAAACTCAAGATGGACAAGCTTCCCGGGTTCAAGAACATCAAGGTCAAGGTGATGATTAAATCCAAGGCCGACAAGAAAGCCCTCGAAGAACTCCACAAGCATGTGGTGGCGACCTCTCCCGTGGGAATGACGCTCTCCCGGCCGGTAGCGATCCAGGCCACGCTGGAGGTCTAAATGCAGGCGCTCGCGACTCAAGACGTTACGAACTGCGCGGAAAAGGGCAAGAGCGAGCTGTTCATCGTCCTGTGCGCTTCGGGATTTGAGAACATCCCGCGGGTGCGCTCGGCCCTGATGTTCTCGGCACTGGCGGCCTCGGCCGATTACCGCACGATTCTGTACTGCATTCAGAACGCCGTGGACGTTATGGTGAAGGGCGCCCTCGAAAGACAGGAAAATGCCGAGTCGGGGTCGCCGACAATCAGTCAACGGCTCCATGAGGCGCTCGACATGGGCGTGGAGATCCAATGCTGCACGCAGACCATGGCCAACAAAAAGATCATGGAAGACGATCTTCTCCCCGGAGTCAAGCCGGCAGGGGCCATGAGTCTCATCGAGCTTGCGTCACAGGCCAGAGGCTCTTTGTGTTTTTAGTGTGAAGGGCGGACCGGGCGAGGGGCGTTTTAACCGTTGAACGAAATATCCGCTCCTCCCCTTCTTCCTTTCCCCTTGCTGCGCCCGCAGCGAATTTGGGCCGCCGTAGTCCTCCGCCGGAATCTCCGGTTCTTTGCCGGGCCCGGCTCTTCATTACCCTCGATCAAAGCGACACCGCAATAACCTTGTTCCAGGTTTGTCCTGGTCCTACACTGCTCAGCAGGATGCGCTTAAAGTATGATGCAAGCAAGTGTGTGAGAAGCTACATCTCTTAGAGCAGGTGAAACAATCGGCGTAACTCCTTCTTCCTATCCATCGCATACTCCCTTGATTTCCCCAGCTAAAAACCACCCCCGCTATTTGGCACGCAAGATGCAATATATTTGTGTAGAAAAGATGATCCGGGATATTCGAGAATGCGGGGTGGAGCTCATGAAACTTTGAGCAGGCGGTTCAACAGGCAGTAAATGTGCATGACAATACTCTGAAGAGAGGTGATAAAAATGAAGACGATTGTTTCTCTGTTAACGACAATGGTGTTCGTGTTTGCTTTTGGCACGGCCTTCGCGGATGATTGGCCGACGGAAAAAAAAGTCCACAGATTCATCGGCACGGAATTGCACGATGAGGTTTTTCCCGTACAGAAGGTTGAGGTAATGGCGCCCAGCGCGGCAGCCGGAGGTTTACGCGCGGCGGAGAGCGGCAAAGGCACGATGATTTGGGAGGGCCTTTTCGGCAATTACGTATCAACCGAAGAGGTCGATACGTACAGGGATATGGACAGAGGTTTTGCGAAGCCTGAGGCCGTGAGCGGCGCAGCTCCTGGCGGCTTACGCGCGGAAAAAGCGGACAAGGGCGGCGAGATTTTCAACAGCCTTCTCGGAGAGAGAGGAAGTAAAGCGGATACGCATATAGCATATTGAGACCGTTTTGCTCAACGTCGCGGACCATATTTGAGATGCTTCTCTCTATCTCACAAAGCGCTTGCTTGAGATGCCCGGGACAGGGAATACGATGCATCAACCATTGGACAAGCAGGTCATGAAACGGCCTGCTTGTTGTGTATCGGGCATGTTCAGACGCTCCGGTCCTCAGACGCTTTCTTTCCGGCATTGAGGTCATTGAAGCGGGAAGGAGTAGTCATCATGTGGAAAAGAGCCATTGTTATCGGGATCGCAGGAGCGGTACTGCTTGTCCTGAACGGCTGCATGATGTGGATGCACGGGGACATGGCCGAAGGGCACGGCGGGCATCGCGCTGAGCAGGGGACCGCACTCGTCAAAGAGATCCGGCAAGGCGACGTAAAAATGACCGCCGAAATTCCGCCGCTTTGGACCGGAAGAGAAACGGCTCTTATTGTCAAGGTCGAGGACCTGTCAAGCGGCAGGCCGCTTAGCGGAGCCGAAGTTGATGTTCTCGTGCAGCCGAAAGATCAGGCCGGCATGTTGAAGTCCGTTCAAGGCAGCGCCCGTGAAGGCGTGGAGAAGGGCGTGTATGTCTTCCGGCAGACGTTTGCGGAAGGCGGGTGGTATGAAATCGTCTTTACGGTGAAGAACACGCCAGGGCCGGGAGGAACACCCGTTTCGCTCGCTGTGCAGAAAGAGGTCCTTCAAGCGCCTAAGGCGGACACGTCGGGGCACGGCCGGAAACCCACTACCATGTATATCTTCGGCGGGGCGATGATGGTGGTAATGATGCTGGCGTTCATGCTGTAGGGAACTGCGTTGCTAAAAGAAACCGGATGCTGTTCCGAGGATAGTTATGCCGACGTTCGTTAGTCATAAGAAGACAAAGATCGCAATTTTGATCGCTGTTACGACGATAACGGCGTTGTTTCACTTTTTCATCCCCACTGAGCAGCATACGACGCACATGCTGCATATCGCGCTCCGGAAGCTCTACTTCCTTCCCCCGGTCATGGCAGGAGTCTGGTTCGGCCTCAGGGGCAGCGTGTATGCCACGGCAGCAGTAAGCGCGTTGTTTGTCGTCCATACGTTTTTCGACTGGCCGGGGAACTACATGGAACAGGCCAATCAGATCGGGGAACTGGCGAGTTTCTGGGTGGTCGGGCTGATATCCGGGTGGCTCTTCGACCGGCAGCGTCTGCTCGCGGAGCGGCTCGTCCGGGCGAATGAGGAGACCTACCTCTCCCTGGTGTCGGCCTTGGACCTGCGCGAGAGGGACACCTCGCTCCATTCGCAGCGGGTGCGGGACTTCACGCTGCTGCTCGCCGACCGACTGGGCGTGCCGGAAGAGCAGAGACGGGTCATCGGCCTGGGGGCTCTCCTGCACGACGTGGGAAAGATAGCCGTATCCGACCGGATTCTGCTGAAACCAAGCGAGCTGAGCGCGGAGGAACGGTTGGAAATGCGAAGACATCCCGCAGCAGGCTACAGGCTGCTCAAACCGATCAGTTCTCTGGCGGAAGCGGCGGAGATAGTGTATGCCCACCATGAACGTTTCGACGGCACGGGATATCCGAAGGGGCTCAAGGGAAAGGACATCCCCCTGGGCGCCCGGCTTTTCGCCGTAGCAGACGTCTTCGACGCACTGACGTCCAACCGGCCCTACCGAAGAGCTGCCGGTTACGACGAGGCTTTGCGCATTATCAGCGAGGAGTCGGGTAAGCACTTCGATCCGCTGGTTGTCGCAGCATTCAGGAGCATCGAGTCGTGGGAATGGATGATTCTGCGCACGAATTATGACGAGGCGGGAAGTCGGTATCCTTTTTGGGAGGCGCGATTAGCGGCGAAGGCGGCGTAGGGGTAGCTTTCACGGATCACATCCGCATATTCTGCAGCAAATATAAGGAGGTTCGGAACATGAAAAAGGTCATTGGAGTTGCAGCAGCAGTTATGTTAATGACGGGGGTCGCCCTGGCCCAGATGGGAGGCGGCGGCATGATGGGCGGCCAGGGGCAGCAGCAACAGCAACCGGGCGGCATGATGGGCTCCCAGCAGTCCCAGCAGATGATGGGCGGTCAGATGATGGGCCAGGGCATGATGCGGGACATGTCCGGCATGATGAAGCAGATGAACGAGACGATGCAGAAGATGTCCCATACCATGGACCACCAAACGGTCACGGACCACGCGAGGATGCAGGAGATGGGCAAAATGATGCATGAGATGTCGACACAGATGAACGATATGGCCACTCACATGGAACAGGGAAAGATGGACGAGGGAACGGTCAAGAAGATGCATGAAAAAATGCAGTCCATGAACAAGAAACTGGATGCGATGCAGAAGGAAGGCAAATGAAAATGCAAAAACCTGTGAACGGCCGCCGAGTTGAGAATGATCCCGGAGGGGGAAAGCTCAGCAGGAGTGCAGGTGGAGGCTTCGTGAGCAGCGTGGGGAGGAGCCATGCTCCAGCCGTTCACATGGTTATTGCGCTGATGTTGATTTTATTCCTGCCGCTGGCAGCCGAAGCGGAGAATGGACGCGGATATCTTGAGGTCAGCGGCGGCTATAAGACGGGCGATTTCGGCACACCGATCAGGACCAATTTGTTTTCCATCACTCCGACTCTTGGTTACGTTTCAACGAACTATGACGTAAGCGCGACCATTCCCTATCTCTTTCTGGAGAACAGTGGTGCGACCCAGGCCGGGATGATGAATTCAGTGAGCGGTCTCGGCGACGTCATCCTGCGCGGAGGCAGGGTGCTCATTCCGGAGAGCAAGAGCGGTTTTTCGCTGGACGGGTCGCTGGCTGTCAAGCTCCCTACAGCGGACGAAACAAAAGGCCTGGGAACGGGGGAGACGGATTACGGTGCATTTCTGGGCGGCCATGAGCGGCTTGACGCCTTCAAACTCTCTCTTCTTGCCGGGTATATCAAAGTCGGCGATCCCCCATCCGTTGACTACAACGATATCTATCTCTACGGGATCGGTCTCTCGCGGATATTCGGCAGCACCGAGCTGTACACATCGTTTGAAGGCAGGAGAACCACGGTCCCGGGCGCGCAGGATCCGCAAGAGGTCAATGCCGGATTTTTTCATGTGCTGAACGCCGACTATGCGATCAAAGGCGGCGTCTTCGGTGGGCTGAACAACGGCGGACCGGACTTCGGGCTCAACCTTGGAATCGTCAGATGGTTTTAGCTCTGCGTGATAACGGCCCTTCCCCCCTGTTTTTTTATGCTATTATTCACTGTATGAAATACTACATTCAACAGAGCAGATCATTGATAAGGCGCCCACGAGAAGAATAATTGTCATACCGCGCTTTCTGTAATCCATTGATTTCCCGGAAATAATTAAAACCTCATGTTTTGGCCCGCTCGTTGCATCTCAACCGTTAGAGTTGAAAAAATGAATAATAAGTGGGAGAAACGGTTGCGGGTGCGTCGGCACTATTTGAACTGAGGAAAATAAATGACAGTATCAAGCAAAACAGAAAGAGGAGGGAGAAAGTCATGAGGAAATTCGTAGTGTTTGCAGTCGTTTTGTTTCTTGCAGCAAGCGTTGCGTACGCTAAGGGACACGAGGTAAAAAAGAAAGCGGGCGACTATGACGTTACGATCGCTTTCGACAGGAACCCGCCGGTCACCGGGGAAAACGCGGTCGCCATCGTGGTCAAGGACGCTTCCGGTCATGTGGTTAATGACGCGCAGGTAAAGGTGGAATACTCCATGCCGGCGATGCCGGGCATGCCCCCCATGAAC
>JAXIPA010000263.1:0-1942 GCA_045403145.1 Nitrospirota bacterium
GGAATCTCGGGACTGCAACGGTCACGAATGCGATCATCTCGGGCAATCTACCCGCCAACTGCGGCACTGCAGGCGTTGGAGGTGTTGTAGCGCTTACATCACTGGGAAACAACATCGA
This sequence comes from Nitrospirota bacterium, assembly GCA_045403145.1. Lineage (GTDB taxonomy): Bacteria > Nitrospirota > UBA9217 > UBA9217 > UBA9217 > JAJYKN01. The sequence continues at coordinate 119 of JAXIPA010000263.1, forward strand.
TAACGGCAATACCTGCCTCTTTGCCGGCCCAGGCGACCTGCCTAATACCGACCCTCTCATCGGCGCGCTTGCTCTGAACGGCGGAGAGCTGCGAACCCATGCCACGCTTACTATAGTCAGTCCCGCGATCGACGCGGGCGCGGCAACTGGTTGTCCGGCCACTGACGCGCGGGGTTTCGTTCGACCCGTGGACGGCAACCCGGTCTTTGGCGGCCCCGTAACGGCGATATGCGACATAGGTGCTTTCGAGTTCAGGCCGCAGACAATTGTCGTGGCGCCCGCAAGCATCAATTTCGGCAGCGTGACCGTCGGGTTGACGTCGAGCCAGACGGTGACCGTTGAAAACGTGGGCGACGGCGACCTCGTTGTCGGCGTCGTACACGCGGGAGACCTTGTACCTCCGTTTTTCATCACGAACGATTTGTGTACCGGCAAGACGCTGACTTTTACAAGGATCTGCACGCTCGCCGTACAATTCTCACCAACGGCCACTGCTCCGTTTGCCGACGAATTCCATATCCCGAGCAACGACCCCACCAAGCCGCTCCATGACAGCCTCCCATTTGCAGTTATCGGCACCGGCGTTGCGGGCGCCGTGCCCAACATATCGGTCACGGACTCCATTGCTCCGAACACCGACCTTCTGGCGGCATTCGGCGGCGTAACAGTCGGGAGCACAGGCATTGCGACGATAACCGTGACCAATACGGGCAACGCAAACATCGTCTTCACCTCGATAGCCGTGAACAACCCGCTGGCGCCTCCGTTCAGCAAGACGAACGACACCTGCTCCGGGGCGACGATAGCGCCGAACGCCACCTGTACGATGAACGTCCACTTTGCTCCCACGGCGAACGCAGCGTCGGTCGATTCCTTCGACATTACGAGCAATGATCCCGGCACGCCGATCATAACCTTTAACCTGAGCGGGTCCGGGGTGTCGGCAACGGGCAATAATCCTCCCGCGGTCCCTGCCCTGGTATCGCCCGCGAACGGCGCGGTCGTCTCCGGAACTACAGTGACATTTACCTGGACAAAGTCCGTGGACCCTGACGGCGACGCGGTAACGCACCGTTTCCATAACTGCATCGATCCGACCTTTGCGGCAGCGGGATGCGGGCCTGTTAATGTTGCGTCCGCCCCGACTTCCGGCCTTGCCTTTGCCGGTCTGGGGAGCCTGGGCGCGGGGATCATCATGATCGGGTTCGTCATGGGGAGCGGATTAAAGCGATCCCGCAAGGCGTTGTTGATGATCGTGACCGTCTTCCTCACCGGGACCCTCTTCATGGCGTGCAGCAGTGGAGATGATGGGGCCGCACCGGTCCCGCCAGCCGAGCAGATGAGCAACACCGTTACCGGCCTTACGCCGGGCACAACGTATTACTGGAAGGTTGTGGCGGATGACGGCAAGGACGGCATATCGACCAGCGAGGTCCGGAGCTACACGACCCAATAGACAGGGCAGTGAGCAATAATCAGTAAACAGTAAAGTAATATGAAGGGCAGCCGTGACAGGTTGCCCTGTTTTTTTTGTCTCAAGGTAAAAAGTATTTTTCTGGTGAGGTAAACTTACAGTATGAAGAAGTTTTCAAGAAGGGAATTTCTGAAGCGTCTTTCACTCGGCGCGGCAGGGGCGTCTGTGACGCTCAATGCGCCTCCGTCATCCGGCAGGGCCTCCGCGGGAAGTATCAAAGTCGCAGAGGGAACAGGCGCCATCGACCCTCCGGCCGGTCCTCCCTTCAAGGACCCCGCGGAAATGGCTAACGTGAGCACAACCCCCGGGGTCGTGGAGGTGAACATCGAGGCCCGGCCCGGGTTGGTTAA
>JAXIPA010000090.1:0-8708 GCA_045403145.1 Nitrospirota bacterium
CTTTTACGACGGCCGCGGCGCTTCACATCCCTGGCTGCAGCAGCTTCCTGACCCCATGACCACGGTGGTCTGGGACAGTTGGGTCGAGATCAATACTAAGACCGCAGCTGATCTTGGACTCAATTTCGGCGACCTGGTTGAAGTAACATCGTCACAGGGCTCGCTTCGCCTGCCCGCCGTGATCTACCCCGGCATCCGGCCCGACATGGTGGCAATCCCTATGGGACAGGGACACCGCGACAGGGGACGCTATGCTAAAGGAAGGGGAGTGAATCCGCTCGCATTGGTTGCACTGACAATGGAAGGAACCAAGCCTCTTCCGGCATGGAATGCCACGCGGGTGCGGGTGACGCGGATCTCGGACAAGGGGGGACTGGTGACCGCCGGTCATCCCGAGGGGAGTTATAGGAGCGATTTGATAGAGATATAAAATATTTGCCACAGATCACACAGAGGACACAGAGGGGAAAGAAAAAGCGTGACGGTTTTTTAAAATTTCCAAAAAGTTTTTCTCTGTGTTCGCTGAGATCTCTGTGGCGAAATGCTTTTCCGGTTTATCCGGGTTAGGATATCGCTAAAATGGAAAAAATGACGAGCCCGTATAAGTGGGGAATGGTTGTTGACCTCGACCGGTGCACCGGCTGCGGTGCCTGCGTGGTCGCGTGCCAGGCTGAGAATAACGTCGCCATTTGCGGCAAGCAGGAGATCGCCGAAGGCCGCAACATGCACTGGCTCAGGATCGAGCGCTTCTGGGTCGGCGAGTACCCGGACGTGCGGGTGCGCTTCCTGCCGGTCATGTGCCAGCACTGCCAGGACGCCCCCTGCGAACCGGTCTGCCCGGTGTACGCGAGCTATCATAATCCCGACGGTCTGAACGGCCAGGTCTACAACCGCTGCGTCGGCACCCGATACTGCGGCAACAACTGCCCCTACGCCGTGCGGGTCTTCAACTTTTACGATCATGAGCACTCCTGGCCACGCCCTCTTGACAATCAGTTAAGCCCGGACATTACCGTGCGAAGCCGCGGGGTGATGGAAAAGTGCTCGTTCTGCATTCAGCGCATCCGCAGGGTCAAGGAAGAGGCCAGGGCTGAAGGACGTTTGATCCGCGACGGCGAGGTGCAGACGGCCTGCGCCCAGACCTGTCCTGCGGACGCCCTGGTCTTCGGCAACATGGCGGACCCGGAGAGCAGGGTCGCTCGCCTGTCCCGCAGTCCCCGGCGTTTCAGGCTGCTTGAGGGGCTGGGCACTCACCCTTCTATCTTCTACCTCAAGGGAGGAGGACGAGAACATGTCTGAGTCGACACCATCTGCCAAAAGCGCCGGGCAAATGAACGACGAGATGCTATCCTCGATGCGCGCACCGACGTGGCGGTGGCACTTGCTTGCGTTCGGACTCGGGGCCGTGGTGGCCTGGGGCATGGCAGCCTTCACCTACCAGGTGATGACCGGCATGAACGTGACCGGCAAGAACCGCCCGGTCATGTGGGGCTTTTACATCACCAGCTTCGTCTTCTGGGTCGGCCTCTCCCATTCCGGGACAATGGTGTCGGCAATCCTGCGTCTCTCCGAGGCCAACTGGCGGAGGCCGATCCTGCGCGCGGCCGAGGCGATGACTGTTTTCAGCATCACCGTGGCCGGTCTCTTCCCAATCATTCATCTGGGCCGCAACTGGGTTGTCCATTATTTTCTTCCTTACCCCAATCAGCGGGGGCTGTGGCCCAATTTCCGCTCTGCGCTTTTGTGGGACGTGACGGCAATCACGACGTATCTCATCGGAAGCACTCTCTTTCTCTACCTGGGGATGCTTCCCGACCTTGCCGTGGCGCGCGACCGCGCGCCCGCGCACAGCTGGCGCAGGAAGGTCTACGAAGTGCTGGCCATGGGATGGCGCGGCAGCGCGCACGAGTGGTCGGTCTACCATAAGGCATCGACACTGATGGCGGCCCTGATCATCCCCGTGGCAGTATCGGTGCACTCCATCGTGGCCTGGGACTTTGCCGTCACCGTGGTCCCCGGCTGGCACAGCACCATCTTCCCGCCGTATTTCGTTATCGGCGCCATCACCTCCGGGGTGGCCGCGGTCATCTCACTGATGATCATCATTCGCAAGGCCTTCCACCTGGAGGAATATCTCACTCCTCTGCACTTCGACAACATGGGAAAGCTCCTTCTGGTCATCTGCCTGCTCTGGTCCTATGCCTATTTCGTCGATGTCAACATAATCTGGTACGCCCATGAGCCGATCGAGTGGGAGGTCTTCAGCTTCATGTCGGATAAGTACACGCCGCTCCTGATCCTGATGCTCTTCGGCAACTCGGTGCTGCCGATTGCGACACTCTGCTTCAAAAAGCTGCGGCGCAATATCGGACTCATGCTCGTGGTCTCTCTCTTGATCAACGTCTGCATGTTTATCGAGCGTTATTTGATCATCGTGCCGTCGCTCTCCCGCAAGAACATGCCGTTCGTCTGGCACACCTACTTCCCCTCGTGGGTGGAGATGTCCATTGCCGCGGCCGCTTTTGCCGGGTTTGCCCTGCTTTATACGATTTTCGCCAAATACTTCCCGATCATGGCGGTGACCGACGTGAGGGAGCTCGAAGTCCGCAAGGCCCAAGTCCCGCTCGGCCGCGCCAAGGTGCCGTCAATCGCGGGGGAGGAGTAGACGGGATCAAAGTCGAACAAATTTTTTGATGTCATTCACGCTCGTCGGGAATCGTATTTATCCATGAGCGTGAAAAAGAGACGATTCCGGACACCCTGCACTACGCTTCGCTCGTAACCGCTGGGTGCAGGCAAGCCGGAATGACGCCTTTTAGCGAATCAATCAGAAGGGTACGGAAGGGTCGGCTAAATGGAAACTCTGGGGATTTTCAAAGATATCGACACCGCGGGCAGGGGAGTGGAGAGCCTGATCAAGGCGGGGTTCGCCGAAGCGGAGATCACGTCGCTCACTTCCGTTGCCTATCCCGACGGCGTGCTGGTAAAGACCGATGGGCGCTCCTGGTTTCGCTGGGTGGCCGTGGCTGGCGGCATCATCGGCGCTGTGGCCGGCTTTCTCCTGGCAGCAGGCACGGCCTGGGTCTACCCCGTGCAGACCGGTGATAAGCCTATCATCACCTTTTACCCGACCGGCATCGTTACCTTCGAACTCGCCATGCTCTTCGCCATTATCGGGACCATGGCGGGGATGTTCCTGGAAATGAAGCTTCCCCCATGGGGAAAACGCCCTTATGATCCAGCGATCAGCGAAGGGCACATCGGCATCAGTGTTTCCGTTACGTCCCAAGACCGGGGCAGTCGGGCGGAGGAAATCATGAGAGAGGCCGGCGCCCTCCGCATAATTGCCGAGGAGACACTATGAAAGGTCATCCCGTAAAAAGCCGTCATTCCCGCTTGCCGGGAATCGTTTCGCCACATAATGCGCTGAAAAAGAATGCTTCCGGTCAAGCCGGAATGACGGTAAAACGGAGATGTTCGACTTTGTGCCATTTCTCTATGAAACGCATTCCAAAACTAATTATCCTGCTCGTCGCGCCTCTGCTGATGGCAGCGATCTGGATGGACGACCAGCAATCCTACAAGCCGTACAAAGCGCCTGTCCTGGCCCCTCCGGCCGGCTCCGTGCCGGTTTCGGGCAAGGAACTTGTCTCGCAAGAGGCAGAGCTGAAAAATCCCGTTACCTCGACCGCAGCATCCCTGTCCGATGGGAAAATGCTCTTCGACACCAACTGCGCTATGTGCCACGGCCACGCCTCGGCAGAACGCGGGGCAGTCGGCAAAAAACTCGTTCCACCCCCGCCCGGTCTCGACCATAATCTGGTACGGAGCCGGAGCGACTCCCATATCTTCAAGGCCATCACCTTCGGCTTCGGCCGCATGCCCCGCTTCCAGGACAAGCTCAAGCCAGAGGAACGATGGAGTCTGGTCAATTTCCTGCGGACCCGCCAATAAGAGGCTATTTTCGCCCGAGCAGGCCAAAAAACACTCCTGAGTAAAATGAGTTATTCAAAATGACTTGATTGGTCCTGCGTTCCGCGGCAGCATTGCGGCAACCCTTTGTTATTTCATGACTTGTTCAAACTTCACCCCCATGGCACCTGTTTTGCACTTAATCTTTCAGAAATTTACAAGGTCAGCAGGTCACGGGGAAAGGAAATGACGGCCAATGCCCGGAAGGGGCCAACGGCATGAAGAAGAGACATATGGGAAGCCGTGAGATATTCAGGCAATGGTACCGAACGCCGACGGCGGTCTGCGTCCTTGGCGTCCTCGCGACGGTCTTGCTCTTCTGGATCTATTCGATCGCTGAGAAGCAGAGGCAAACTTTCGAACATGTCGACGCCATTATGGACCTCCAGGTAAAGACGGCGACTTTTCATCTCTGGTTCGAAGAGGCCATCACGGAAGGCAGAGAAGAGGACCTGGCGACGGTCTTCGCGGACATCGATGAAGCAATTGCGCTCTCTAGCGCGCTTTTTTCAGGAGGAAAATCAGAACACGGCACGGCCCTTGCCCCCCTCGCTGGACACTCCTTTCACCAGTCCGCTGAAAACATCCATACCCTCCTTGTCAGCTTGAAGGATATCGCTCTGAAACGGGCCCAGGACCCGAAGAGGGGGGGGCTCGGCTCGGCCATTGATGAGAGATTCGACACCGTTTTCCTGGATTTCCAGCGGACCGCCCGGGCACTCGAGATTGACGTCGAGAAGGACCGGATGAGTGACGACGCCGATACGAGGCGCCTTTTCATTGTCATCGTTCTCCTGTGGGCGGTCATCGTCACGGGGTCGGTACTCGGGCTTTACAGCCGGGAGCGTGGCCGCAAACGGGCGGAACTGGCCCTGGAAGGGGCTTATGTGGATATGGAGCAGCGTGTTCAGACCCGCACTGCCGAGCTTGCAAGTACGAACAACCAGCTCCGTGACGAGATATCCGAACGGAAGAAGGTTGAAGACTCCCTGCGAACGAGCGAAAGCGAGTTCCGCCGGCTCTCTCTTCAGTTCCACACTCTTCTGGACGCGATTCCCGACAGCATCACGCTCGTCTCTTCCGATATGCGTATCCTGTGGGCGAACAACAGCGCCGTCTCAGTCGCGAAAGGCGAGGAGGTCTTGGGTCGGCGCTGCTACAACCTTTGGCATAACGCTCCCGCGCCTTGTGTGAATTGCGGCGTCCGCAGAAGTTTTCAGACGGGCAAGTCGGAGAATTCACAGACCTCTACGCCCGACGGGAGGATATGGGACCAGCGGGCGTTCCCGATGCGCAGCGATGACGGGCGGATCGAGAGCGTCATCGAGATCGCGACGGACATCACCGAGAAAATCACCTTGCAGGCTGAAACGCTTCGGGCTTCCCATCTCGCATCGATCGGCGAACTGGCCGCGGGCGTGGCCCACGAGATCAATAATCCCATAAACGGGATCATCAACTACGCGCGGATCCTCTCGAACAAGAGCGTCAAGGGGAGCGCTGATAACGATGTCGCCGAGAGGATCGCGAAGGAAGGACGGCGCATCGCGGGCATCGTCAGGAGCCTTCTCTCCTTCGCCAGGGACGGAAAAGAAGAGAAAAAGCCCGTCACGCTGGCCGGCATCCTCCGCGAATCCCTCACCCTCACGGAATCGCAGATGAGAAAGGAAGGGATACAAGTGCGGATCGACATCCCGCCCGATCTGCCGGAAATAACGGCGAACCAGCAGCAGATCCAGCAGGTGTTCATGAACATCATCAACAATGCCCAGTATGCCTTGATCAAGAAGTTTCCGGGAGAACACGAAGACAAGGTCCTCGACATCAACTGCGAGGAGGTCGCGACCGATGACGGCCCGTTTGTGCGCATCATCTTTCGTGATCGGGGGACTGGCATAGCCCCTGACGCCCTGGAAAAGGTCATCAATCCTTTCTTTTCCACAAAGCCGAAGGGCGAGGGGACCGGTCTCGGGCTCTCGATCAGTCACGGCATCGTCGCCGATCACGGCGGCAGGCTCGACGTAAAAAGCGTCCAGGGAGCATATACGAAGGTCCAGATCGATCTGCCCGCGAGTGTGAGATGAGGGACGAGGGACGAAGGGACGCAAAAATCGTCTATCGTCTTAGTGAGCGAAGCGAACGGTCGTCCGTCGTCCGTCGCGGTTCCAACGGGAGGAAAACATGGCTGAGATTCTCGTAATCGACGATGAGGAAAGCATCAGATACACCTTCGCGAGCTTTCTCTCCGAGGAAGGCCATTGGGTGACCACTGCCGGGAACTACGCGGAAGGTGCCGCCCGCATTTCCGAAACGGACTTCGATCTCATATTTTCTGACATCATTCTGGGAGGCAGGACGGGGATCGATCTCCTGCGGGAAGCGAGGGAAAGAAAACTCGTCTGTCCGGTCGTGATGATTACCGGCCATCCCACCATGGAGACCGCCGCCGAGGCCGTACGCCTCGGGGCCTTTGATTACCTCTCAAAGCCCGTGGAGCAGGAAGCGCTGCTTCACATAACCCGGCTGGCGCTGGCGCATAAGAACGTGCTCGATGAGAACGAGAGATACCGCGCCCACCTCGACGCCGTTTTCCGGAGCGTCGAGGACGGGATATTGTCCGTCGACAAGGAACTGAGGGTGGTCGAAATGAACTCAGCGGCCGCACGGTTGTGCGGCCTGACCCGCGACGACGTCGGCCGGGACACGGCTTCCTCGTCGATGTGCTGCAAAGCGAGGTTGTCTGAAGCGCTGAAAGAGACCATCGAGGGGAAAAAGTCCGTGAGGATGGAGCGTTTCGAGTGCGCTCATGACGAACGCACGGTAAAAATCCTCACCGTATCCACCTTTCCCCTTATCGACCGTCAGGGCCTTTTCACGGGCGCCGTCGCGGTGGTGAGGGACGAAACTCGGCTCGCCTCTCTCGAGGAGGATCTTGAGCAGCGCCGCAGGTTCCATAACATCGTCGGCGTGAGCGAGCGGATGCAGAAGGTTTACTCACTCATCGGGAGTCTTGCCGACGTCGAGACCACCGTTTTGATCACCGGAGAAAGCGGAACGGGTAAAGAGCTCGCCGCGGAGGCGCTTCACTTTATGGGCGGGAGAAGAGACAGGCCCCTGGTCAAGGTGAATTGCTCCACCCTCTCGGAGAACCTTCTCGAAAGTGAGCTTTTCGGGCACGTGAAAGGCGCCTTTACCGGGGCCGTGAGCGACCGGATCGGACGGTTCCAGAAAGCCGACGGGGGTTCGATTTTTCTCGACGAGATCGGCGATATCTCGCCGAGGGTGCAGTCCAGCCTGCTCCGGGTGCTGCAGGAAAAGGAATTCGAGCGAGTGGGAGATTCGAAGCCGGTCAAGGTGGACGTTCGGGTCATCACCGCCACGAACAAGGACCTTCAGGAAAAGGTGAAGCGGGGCGAGTTCCGCGAGGACCTTTACTACCGTCTGAAGGTCGTCGAGTTGCCACTTCCTCCGCTCAGAGACAGAAAAGAAGACATCCCTCTCATGGTGGAACATTATCTGAAGCATTTCAAAGAGAAATTTCACAAGGAAATCCCCGCCGTGTCCGCTGACGTGGAAAAGATTTTCATGGACTATCCCTGGCCCGGCAATGTGAGAGAACTGAAGCATGCCCTGGAGCACGCCTATATACTTTGCCGCGCGGACACCATCACCGCCGATCTTCTCCCTCTTCATCTGAGCGCCCTTAAGGAAACCGGAGATTTTTCCCCCCGGGAGAGGGAGTGCATGGATGCGCAGACGATCCTCCGGACCCTCGATAAAACCGCCTGGAACAAGGCGAGGGCGGCGAGGCTCCTCGGCGTGGACCGAAAGACCCTGTACCGGAACATCGAAAAATACAATATCTCCAGATAGATGTTCCTAAGAGGTCATCTCCGAATTTTTACGACTTCGTCAAGATAGTCACGCCGGAATTCGAACTTCCCCAATGTGGCATTTGAGAGCCGGAACCCGCACTTAACGTGGCGCCACACAACTGAGGCGCCACAAAAGTGTGGCGTGCCACATCGCTCCTTTCCATATCACATCCCCCCGCAAGACCCAATCTCTTAAATTCATTGAAGAAACATAGTTCCTGCCAGATGATACGTTCTGGCACGCAATTTGAAAGTGACCCTGCAAAGAAAGGGTCCCGGCTATTCGATCATTATGACGAAAGAAAACCGAACTCAATTGCGCGAAGTGCAGGGGCGGATCGCATCCACACCGGGACGACATTGCCCCTTCGTCGTAAACCCTTTCGAGGAGTGCTTCGTCACCCACATGAACAGCCAGAACATTGATCAGGCAATCCATTATTGCGGAGATGACTTTGAAGAGTGCGAGATCTACCAGCGCGCAACCAAACGGGAACCTCCGTGAATCGCTTTACGATAAAAACAGTCTCGTGTCTCAGGTTTATAACTAAAAACCCGAAACCTGAGACTTGAGACCCGAGACTTGAAACTTTGGAGTTCAACTATCACGCAGTTGAGAGGAGGATATATCATGAATACCAAGTTTAAGACCTTGCTGTTTATCTCAGTAGTTCTGTTGTCTCTCGTCATTGCGCCCGTATCACAGGCGCAGGTGGTGGCGGGCCAGCCGCCGCTTGCGGCAGTAGGCCCAAGGGACCTTCCCGTACCGCCGGGAACAGGGTTCCCCCTGTGGTATCAGGATTCCAACGGGCTGTCCCTCGGCCTTTGTACCGACGCGGTCAGCGGCTTTTGCATTTTTCT
>JAXIPA010000162.1:0-23701 GCA_045403145.1 Nitrospirota bacterium
TGCCCCATGCCCGCCCTTCTCGCCATCGGCGGCTACGGAAGGGGGGAGCTGAACCCCCATTCCGACATCGACATCATGTTTCTCTGCGGGGACGAAGCGGAAAGGCGCCATTCTCCGGACCTGCTCTACCTGCTCTGGGACGCGGGGCTCGACGTGGGATACAGCGTGCGGACCGTGAAAGAGTGCATGTCCCTCGCCCGCCAGGACATAAAGATCCGCACCTCGCTGCTCGAAGCCCGTCTCATCGCCGGAGGGCCGGGCTTCTACGACTCTTTTCTCCAGGCCATGCGGAGCGACGTGATTTACTGGAAAACCGCCTCATTCATCCGGGAAAAAATAGCCGAACGGAACGCGACGCGGAGGAAATACGGCGGCTCCATCTACCTGCGGGAGCCGAACGTCAAGGAAGGCGAGGGCGGGCTCCGGGACTTCCACACCGCCCTGTGGATCGCCTTTACGCACTTCCGGATAGCGTCGCTTGGCGACCTGGCGGCGAAGGGGGTCATCACTGAAGGGCAGTATGCCGTGTTCCTGAGATCGCGGAACTTCCTCTGGCGCGTGAGGAACGAAATCCATTATCTCGCGGGCCGCAAAAACGACCACCTGACATTCGACCTCCAGGAACGCGCGGCCCGGGATTTCCACTACCGCGACTCGGCCCATCTGCTCGCCGTCGAGCGGTTCATGAAGGCCTATTTTCTCCATGCCCGGAACATCCGGGAATTTTCGAACATCGTCGTCGACGCCGTGCTGCGGAAACCGTCGCGCCGCTGGTTCGAGCGCACGATAGCGGTCGGACCTTTTTCCCTTATCGGCAGGACGCTTGTTCCCGCCTCGGACGAGCTGTGCCGCAAGGACGCCTCGCTCGTCATGTCCGCCTTCGAAACGGCGCAGGCGCGCCACGCCGTGTTCTCGGACCGCCTGAAATCGCTCGTCCGCGACTGCCGGATGGACGACGGCGTCAGGGCGTCCCCATCCGTCTCGAAATCGTTCCTCTCAATCCTGAACAATCCCGACGGCCTGTCCGAGACGCTCACGATGATGAAAGACCTGCGCCTCCTCGGCAGGTATCTTCCGGAGTTCCGCGCCATTCAGGCGCTTGCGCGGCATGATTACTATCATATGTACACCGTGGACGAGCATATTCTGCTCGCGATCAGGAACCTTCAGAACCTGTGGATCGGAACATATCCGGGCCTTCCGACGCTGGTTGACGCGTTCCGGGGGCTCAGGAAGCGGTGGGTCCTCATGCTTGCCGTCCTGCTCCATGACCTCGGCAAGGCCTTTCCGTACGATCATGAAAAGAAGGGCGCGGAGCTGGCGGGGAACATTCTTGCCAGGCTCGGCGTCGAAGGCGAAGACCGTGAACGGATCCTCTTCCTCATCGGGAACCATCTGATCATGACCTCGCTGTCGCAGCGCCGTGAACTGACGGACCGGAAGGTGATAGCGGATTTCTCACGGCTCGCGGGCGACCGCGAAAACCTGGCCATGCTCTATCTTTTGACCTATGCCGACATCTCAGCGGTCAATCCTGACGCCTGGACGCAGTGGAAGGCGGTGCTGCTCCAGGACCTGTACGTCAGGACCCTGCAGTACTTCGATAAAAGCGCAGTCACCGGGGAGGAAGACAAGGCCCGGCTTGCCGCTCTGCTGGCGAAAGCCAGGGAAGCCGCCGCGGGCCGGTTCGCGCGCGATGAAATCGAATCATTCCTCTCGGACATGTCCGACCAGTATCTCCTGTATACGTCCACGAACAAGGTTCTCGATCATCTGGCGATGATGAAACGGCTCCGTGACGAACGACTCGTGATCCATCACCGGCATTATCCCGACAAGGGGTATACCGAACTGACGGTCTGCGCCTATGACGCCTACGGCATGTTCTACCGGACCGCGGGCACGATCGCGGCTAAGAACCTGAGCATCCTCCGCGCCCAGGTGTATACGTCCAGGAACGGCGTCATGCTCGACACCTTTCAGATTACCGACCCCGCCGGAAACCTGTACGATTACGAAGCCGCCTGGGAGAGCATACATGCGGAACTCCGCGCGGCGCTCATGAACAAATCTCGTCCGCCGGAACCCGGTCTGTATTCCTCCGCCCGGGGCCTCGGGGCCGCAGTCACCGCCACGGTTGATTTCGACAACGCCACTTCGGAGACCTTTACCATCATCGACATCACGGCGCGCGACCGGGTTGGGTTTCTGTACCAGGTGACGAAGACGTTGTATGAACTCAATCTGGACATCGGTTCCGCCAAGATCGTGACCGAAGGGTCGCGGGTCATGGACTCCTTTTACGTCACCGACCTGCTGCGCGGCAAGATCATCGACGCTGTGCGCCTTGAAAAGATCAAAGAGGTGCTGTTGAAGGTGGTGGGGCAGTGATCGGGAAACAGTAATGGGTGAGGAGTGAGACAAAAGAGTCGTCACTCCCGCTTGATTCATAGCCTGCCCCGGCATGCTTAAAGCCGGGGGGAGTCGTGTTGCCGTATAACACCTTGAAAAGAAGGATTCCGGACAAGCCGGAATGACTTTAAAAGGGTATTTCTCGACTTTTTTGAATGCGTCATTTTTGAATCATGAAAAAAGTTTTCATCATCATAGCGGTCCTCTTTTTCGTCCTCCTCGCGGCGGTCGAGATCTACGTGCAGAGCGCTGCCTTCGCCGGGCGAATCAGGCCTTATATCGTCGGGCCGCTCAAGGACATCCTGGGCCCGGACGCGCGGATCGGTCTCGTGCGCGCGAACTTTCTACCGCCCTTTCTCGAAGTGCGGGACATCGTGCTGCCCGACGCGCGGGGCGGAGTGGCGGTGTCCATCCGCAAGGTCAAGGTATACATCAATCCCGTGCCGCTCCTTCTTAAAAAGATACGGTTGCCCTCGATCTCCGTCCTTGAACCGCGCATCCATGCGGAACGCGCGGCTGACGGCACACTTAACATCACGCCGCTTTTGGAACTGATCAAGGCCAACCTGGCAAGGGCCCGCGAAGGCGCGCCGTCGCGGTACAGCATTCTTCTTCGCATGATCACGGTCAGGAACGGGGAAGTCCTGCTCAAGGACGCCGCTCTGTCTACCGAAGTATCGGTCACCGGCCTGAACATGACCGCGAGGATCAACGTTGCGGGCGACCGGGTTTCAGTGAACATCCGGCCGGCCCCGCTCCGGCTAACCACTCCGGCCTATCCCGCAATCTTCGGCACTCTCAAATTTTCCGCGGAATACGACCGCGGGAGGTTCCATCTCGGTCCGGCCGAGCTCACGGCCGGAGATGCGGTGGTGAGCGTAAGCGGCGATATCGGCTCGCAGCCTGATGCAGTCCTGGACCTCAAGGGAAAGGTCAAGTCCGGGCCGCAAACACTTGGAAAATTTGCCGATATCATGAAGCCCGCGCCGAAGCAGCAGGGGCCCCGAGTTGAAGCATCCGTCGAGATCAAAGGAACGTCGTCGGACCCGAGCATAGGCGGCAGCATCAAATATTCAGGTTTTTCTTACGGAGGTGTGACGCTCATCGACACCGCTCTTTCCTTTCAGTATCGCAACCAGAACCTCGCATTGAGTGGTGAAAACTGGCGGGTCATGAAAGGAAAGCAGACCCTGATCATTGACAGGATTGCGGCCGCCGTTGGATATCGCCGCGGTGTATTGGACTTTCAGGCAACGGAAATAATTGCCGGGGACCTTACTGTCAGTATGCAGGGGGCAGTCGACCTGACAAGGGGGTTCAACGCCCATGTGACGGCCGAATCCACGGGAGAGGGACGAACGGTCTCGTTCATCTCGCCCGAGAAGGTGGAAGGCAGGGTCAGGATCGAGGGTCTCCTTACCGGCGCGCTGAATGCGCCCGTCTTCGAGGGGACTATCGCCGCCGGGCCCGTGATTGTTCGGAAAATCCAGTTTCACGACGTCCACGGGGACGTTGAATTCCGCGATAAAAAAATCACCCTCTCCTCCGCTGACATCCGCCGGCAGTCATCACACTATGGTTTCGAGGGTTCAATCGACATGAGCGGGCCTGAACCGGTCTATTTCGCGCGGCTCAAGGTCATCCAGTCCGATGTGGTAAGCATCGTGGCGCTGTTTTACGCGCCCCCCCTTCCGCTCAAGCTTTCGGCAAACGGCGAGCTTTCCTTCCGCGGCACGGCTAAAAATTATTCGGGCAGCGGCCATCTTTCCCTTGAAGAGGGCAGCGCCTACGGAGAATCGTTCACCCGCGGGTCGGTCACCGCATCTCTTTCCACCGGGAAATTATCCTTCCCCCAGGCCGTGGTATACAAGAAAAAAGGGTTGGTTAAGGCAACGGGATGGATCGGCTTTGACGGGACTTACTCCGCCGAGCTTGAGAGCAGGGACATCGACCTCGCCGACGTGGACCTCCTCGCGGGAATGCCTGTTGCCGGAGATTTTGGCCTTGATATCCATTCGTCAGGCACGTTTTCCGCGCCTGTGGCAAGCGCCTCCCTGGAGGTCCGGCAACTGACTGTTCTCCAGGAGCCCATGGGCCGGCTGCACGCGGACGCCGAGCTCAACAACAGCCGCCTGACGATTACCGCGGGGCTGCCGGAAGACCGCGCCCGCCTCTCGGCCCTCTGGACGCTCCGCAAGCCCTACGCCTGGACCGCGGATGCGAAAATCCGGACAAACGGCATCAATCCTCTCCAATTCTTCCGGAACAAAGACATTTCCAGCCGGGTGAACATTATCGCCGAGGGCTCCATGACCGCACACGGAGAAGGCTTGAATTTTTCTTCGCTTTCGGGACAGGCGGTTTTTCAGCGCATCGGCATCGTGATCGGCGAGTACCGCATCGACAATGACGTGGATGCGGTCTTTGACCTCGAGGGCGGCAGAATCTCGGTCCAATCACTCGGATTTTCCGGCCCCGGAACAGAGATCAGCATCGCGGGCTCCCTGGATACCTCCGCTGATGTCGACATAGCAGTCAAGGGTACCGCGAACCTGCCGCTTCTGAAGCTCCTTTTTCGTGAGGTGGAGTATGCCGCGGGCACGGCAGAGATGAAGCTCACGCTCAAAGACGAGTGGAACAATCCCGAGGTGGCCGGCTCACTGCGTATTCAGGGCGGGGAGATAAAAATCAAAGACATTCCCCAGAGGTTTACCGCTCTCTCCGGGGCCATCACCTTTGCGCAAGGCAGGATCGTTACCGATTCCTTTGCCGGAGAAATGGGAGGCGGCACGCTGGCCGTTTCGGGCTGGGCCCAGCTTTCCGGCGTCGCGCTCCAGGATTTTTCCGTCAAGACGTCCGTTGACAATGTGACGGTCCGCTATCCCGAGGGGCTGACCTCGACGCTGTCGGGGGACCTTTACTACGACGGTAATGCGGACGAACAGACCCTGTCGGGAGATATCGCCATCAGGCGGGCGCGGTACGACAAACGGATAGAATGGAAGAGCATGCTGGTGGATGTCAGCAGGGGCCTGTATCAAAAGAAGAAGACGGACATCGGATGGATCGGGAACACGCAGATCAACCTCCGTTTCCACGGCTCCGACAACATCCTGTTCGAGAACAACCTCGCGAAGCTGCCCCTCGACGTGGATGTATTCATGCGGGGAAGCGTGAACCGCCCCCAGCTCCTGGGCAGGATCGAAGCGAGAAAGGGGTCGGTCTATTTCCGGAAGAACGACTTCAAGATCCTGCACGCCGCCGTCGATTTCGTCGATCCCGGCCGAATGAACCCGGTGCTCGACATTCAGGCGGAGACGCAGGTCCGGGAGTACCAGATCCGTCTCTCCGTGACCGGCACCGCTGAACGCGCGGTGGTAACCTTCATCTCCGACCCGCCGCTCATCGACACCGATATTTTGAGCCTGCTCGCGCTCGGCAAGAAAGGATCGGAGCTGGTGGGGAAGGAAACGAACGTCGGCGTGGGCGAAGCCGCATCGTTTGCCACCGGACAGTTCCAGGACATCTTCGAGCGCCGGGCGAGAAGCTTCACCGGCCTCGACCGTTTTCAGGTTGATCCCTATATCGGCAGGAGCGACACGTCCGTGCCGAGGGTCACGGTGGGGAAGGAGCTCATTCAGGACAAACTTTTCGTGACCTATTCATCAAACGTGGGCGCTACCATCCCCGAGCAGAGTTTCAGAATAGAATATCTCCTGGACAAACACTTCTCGCTCGTCGGAGAGCGAAACGACCTGGGGAGCACCGGCGGGGACATCAAGTACCGGTTTGAGTTTGAGTAAGAAGTAAGTTGACAATTAATAATGGATAATTGACAATTAAAACTGTTTCATTCTTCATTATCAATTTTCAATTGCCGTTGACTTCAATTGTCGTAAGCCATTCTCCATTGCCAATTTTCAATTGCCAATTGCCGTTGACTAATGCGCTTCATCCCAGTTTTTTCCTACACCCATATCGACCTTGATCGGCACCGACAGCGTGAGCACTCCTTCCATTTCCTCTTTGACCAGCGTTTTCATGGCTTCAATCTCCCCGTCCGGCGATTCGAATACCAGCTCGTCATGGACCTGCAGTATCATTTTTGCGTGAAGCCCCTGGCGCGCGAGCCGCGCCTGAATGCGGATCATCGCGAGCTTGATGAGGTCGGCCGCCGTTCCCTGGATGGGCGTATTGACCGCGGTGCGCTCGCCGAAGCTCCGGACAGCCGCCGTGGACGAGGCGAGTTCCGGGATGAAGCGCCGCCTGCCGAGGAGCGTGGTGACATACCCCCTGGTCTTCGCTTCCTCGATGGTCCGGTCGAGGAATTCGCGCACCTTCGGGTACCGGGCGAAATAGTTGTCGATGTAGCGCCTGGCCTCGCTGTTTGAAACACCGATGTCCCGGGCGAGTCCGAAGGCGGAAATGCCATAGATGATCCCGAAGTTGACGGCCTTGGCCTTGCGCCTCATCTCCTGCGTGACCTCGTCCGGAGAAAGTCCGAAAATCTCCGACGCCGTCCTCGTATGGACGTCCTCATCTTCCAGAAAGGTCCGGATGAGGGCCGAATCGCCGCTCATGTGCGCGAGGACGCGCAGCTCGATCTGGGAATAGTCCGCGGAGAGCAGGCTTGCACCCGGTTCGGCGATGAACGCCCGTCTGATTTCCCGCCCCTCCTCGGTCCGGATCGGAATGTTCTGGAGGTTCGGCTCGCTGCTCGAAAGCCTCCCGGTCGCGGTCACGGTCTGGTTGAGCGACGTATGGAGCCTGCCCGTCCGTGGATTGATCATGAGCGGGAGCGCGTCAACGTAGGTGGATTTGAGTTTGGCGAGCGTCCGGTACCTGAGGATCTCGGCGGGCAGGGGATGAACGTGCGCCAGTTCTTCGAGCACGTCCACATTCGTCGAAAATCCGGTTTTTGTCCGTTTGAGCGGCGTGAGCTGGAGCTTTATGAACAGGATGTCTGCAAGCTGTTTCGGCGAGTTGATGTTGAATTCCGTTCCGGCCAGCTCGTAAATGGTCTTCTCGACGCGGGCAATGTCTTTTTCCAGCTTCTGCGACATTGTCTTGAGAAACCCGGCATCGATCTTTACGCCGGAGCGCTCCATGTCCGCGAGCACTTCCATGAGCGGCATCTCAACGTCACGAAACAGCGTTTCGAGGTTCTGCTCCCGGAGCATCGGAGCGAGCGTCTGTTTGAGCCGCAGCGCGATGTCCGCGTCTTCTCCCGAGTACCGTGTCGCTGTGGTTACCTCGACCTCCGCAAAGCCGATCTGCTTTTTCCCGGCGCCAGTGACATCCTCATATGTCATGGTTTTATAATTAAGATATTCGAGCGCGAGCGAGTCCAGCCCGTGCGAGGGCTTCCCGGGATTCAGAAGGTAGGATGCGATCATGGTATCGAAGGTTATGCCCTGCACCGTTATGCCGTAACGGTCCATGACGAGGAGGTCGTACTTGATGTTCTGCCCGACCTTTCCTATCCCGGGGTTTTCCATAAGCGGCTTCAGCAGGGACAGGGCATGGTCGAGCGCCGGCTGCTTCGGGGCCCCCGGACAGCAATGGCCGATCGGGAGATACCAGGCATGGTGCGGCCGAACGGCAAAGGAAATCCCCACCAGCTCCGCCTGCAGGGGATCGAGTGATGTTGTCTCGGTATCGAAACAGAATTCCTCCGCAGAGGAGAGGGTCCTGATCATGTCCTCCAAATCCCGTTCTTCAAGGACCGTGCAATACACCGCTTCCCGCTCCGGCGCCTGGGTAACGTATTTCAGGAGGGTCGTGAATTCAAGTTCCTTCAGAATCCCGAGAAGGGCGGCATTGTCCGGCGGCTTCATCTTCAGGTCCTCAAAGTCGACCTCCAGGGGAACGTCGGGCCTGAGTGTGGCCAGCTCTCGGCTGAGCCGCGCCAGGTGGGCGAATTCAGAGAGGGACTGCCGGAGCTTCGGTTTCGTGATTTCGGCGGAGCGCGCGAGAAGGTTTTCGATGGTACCGTATTCCTTGATGAGCGTTTGGGCCGTTTTTTCACCGATGCCGGGAACACCGGGGATGTTGTCCGAGGCGTCTCCCATGAGCCCCATGATCTCGATCATGCGGTCGGGAGGCACGCCGAAACGTTCCTCCACGTCCTTCGGCCCGTAGACTTTTTCCTTGAGCGTGTCGTAGACCCTGATGCGGGGACCCACGAGCTGGAGGATGTCCTTGTCGCCGGTGACAACGGTGACGTCCATCCCGCGCGCCTCAGCCTTGCGCGCCAGCGTCGCAATAATGTCATCGGCTTCCTGTCCATCCTGAACGAAGACGGGGATACGGAAGGCCTCGACCAGTTTATGGATGTACGGCACCTGCGGCACGAGATCTCTGGGCATGGGGGGACGATGGGCCTTGTAATCCTTGTATTCAAGATGCCGGCGGGTCGGTCCTTTGGGGTCGAAAACGATTGCGAGGAGCTCGGGAGTTTTTTCCTTGATGACCTTGAGCAGCATGTTGGCGAACCCGAATACGGCGTTGGTCGGCAGACCGGATGAGTTCGTGAGCCCCCGCACGGCATAAAATGCCCGATAGATATAGGAATTACCGTCTATGATATAGAGATCCGCCGTCCGGCTCTCGTTCGTGTTTTCCATGGCAGGGGAGTATATCGCAACTGAAATAAAAAGACAACGGAAGAAAAGACGAAAGGCGTCGCGCCGAATCCGTATGTTCTTAAATGCTTTAATTTCTTAAATGCTTTAAAGACGAAGCAACGCGGCTGGCAGGGCAGGCGCCTGAAAAAGATTTTCTTGACAGTTAAAGCGGGAATAGGGTATAAACTACCGTCCTTTTCATATATTGCCTTTCCCAGAACGCCGACGTAGCTCAGTTGGTAGAGCAGCTGATTCGTAATCAGCAGGTCGCCGGTTCGAATCCGGCCGTCGGCTCCACTCGTGCCCATCCCCCATCATCGAGTCAACTCGCCGTACCGGTCCCGGAGCAAAAACAAATGGTAACAAAAAGATAAAGGTTGACATCACAAATAAAGATGTTTAATATGATGATCGGCCGTTGACCGAAGCTGACGAGGCGTTGATGAATCTTCCCAACTATATTACGCTGTTACGGGTCGTCCTCATCCCTTTTTTCGTCAATTTGATGGTTTACGAGTACTACGGGGAAGCCCTTATCGTTTTCGTCGTCGCCTGCATCACCGACGCGCTCGACGGGATGATCGCCCGCCTTACCAACACCAAGACGGAACTGGGCGCGTTTCTTGATCCGATGGCGGACAAGCTGCTGATCGTTTCGGCCTTCGTGACGCTCGTCCTTTTGGGAATGCTGCCGGTATGGCTTGTCATCATCGTCGTGAGCAGGGACATCATCCTGGTCCTCGGCAGCATCGCGATCTATTTTACGGGACACGAGTTCAAGGCGCAACCCTCGATCATCGGGAAGGCCACAACGCTGCTTCAGCTCATCGTGGTCACGCTTTCCCTCGTGCTGAAGAACTTCGGCACCGAAATGGGGCTGATGACCATCCTGCATTGGACCACCGCCGGGTTTACCCTTGCCTCGGGCGTTCAATATGTAGCGCGCGGAACGAAGATTGTGGGCAAGGATCTTGGGTAAAACCATCTCTGGGAGGGATACATGAAAATATCAGACATGATCAGGCAGGCACTGGAAAAAAAGGGTTTTAAAAACCTCAAGGACGCCTCGAAGGTGCTGGGGATCAGCCCTGAACTCCTGCGGGTCACGATCAACAAGGGCCACATTCCGAAAGACCGAACCCTGATGATGATTGCGGGCAAGCTGAGCCTCGACAAAGCGCTCCTGATCCTGGCGGCCCACCAGGAGAAGGTGCCCGCCGAAGTCAAAGGTTTTTTCCTTTCACCGTCCCAGGCCAAGTTCAGGCGGGGAAAGCGCAAATACCCGCTCTCCGAAGAACAACTCAATTACCTCGAAAAAATTCTGACCGTCGATGAAATCATGCTGCTGCGCAAGTTCCGGCAGGTTTCCGACGACGCGCGGACTCAGATCAACGGATACGTCGATTTCATGTTTGCGTCCAAGAGGAGCGCCTGATTGATCGAGATTGTCGATATCGCCCCCGGAAGCACTGCCGAAAGACTGAATATCAAAAAGGGCGACAGCATCCTTTCCATTAATAAAAAAACCGTCAGCGATGTCATCGATTACCAGTTCCTTGTCGCCGACGAGCATGTAACGGTGAAGCTGCTTACCGCGGAGGGAAGGAGCAGGACGGTCTCGGTGGACAAGGACCCCGACGATACGCTGGGGCTGAGCTTTGCTCCTCTGTCCATCACCCGCTGCAGGAATAAATGCATCTTTTGTTTCGTCGACCAGATGCCGCCCGGGTGCCGGAAAAGCCTGTATGTGAAGGATGATGATTTCCGGGCGTCGTTTCTGTACGGGAATTACATTACGCTCGGCGCTCTTTCCGAAGCCGACTGGCAACGGATATTCACCCTGCGGTTGTCCCCCCTCTATATTTCCGTCCATGCAACCGATCCCGCCCTCCGGTCGTCCATCCTGCGCAATAAAAAAGCGCCTGACATCATGATGAGCCTCAAACGGCTGGCTGCGGGCGGCATCCGGATGCACACGCAGGTCGTCTTGTCTCCGGGAGTCAACGACGGCCCCCATCTTCAGAAGACCCTCGAGGATCTGGCGGGTCTGTTCCCCGCGATTGCGTCCATCGCCGTGGTGCCGGTCGGACTGACGGCGTTCAGACCGGGGTTGTTTCCGCTCAGGGCATTTACCCGCCGCGAAGCGCGCGCCGTGATCGACCTGATCACCCGCTTCGGCGCCCGGTTCAAACGACAACAAGGGACCCGTCTCGCGTTCGCGTCCGACGAATTTTATATAAAGGCGGGAGCACCTGTTCCGCCGGTCTCCTTCTATGAAGATCTTCCCCAGATAGAAAACGGCGTCGGCATGGTCGCCGATTTTCTTCGTGACGCCGGACGCATGAGGCTGACAGCCGGAATCGAGCCGGTAACGGCGACCGTCGTGACCGGCGCTTCGTTCAGTCCCGTGCTGAAAAACGCGCTGGCCCGCCTTAAGCGCTTACCAGGCCTGACCTTGAGGCTGGTCACTGTCCGGAACAATTTCTTCGGACCTTCGGTCACCGTCGCGGGGCTTCTGACGGGAAGCGACATAGCTGCCGCTCTTGCGGGAAAGGGGTTGGGGGACATGGTGTTCATTCCCGCGGACGCGCTCAAAGAGGATGACAACATATTTCTCGACGGCATGAGTCTCGATCGACTGGGCGACCTGCTCGGCGTCAGAATCTACCCCGTACGTCGTTTGCGGGACATGCTCGCCCTGTTGCGAAGGAAAGGGAGGCAAACAGTATGATGATTTCGGGCAAAACGAAGGTATTCGGTATTTTCGGATATCCGGTGGAGCACACGTTTTCACCGGGGATGCATAATGCCGCGTTCGCGAAACTGCGCATGGACGCATGTTATGTGCCGTTTGCGGTCAATCCCGCCCGGCTTAAGGAAGCGGTCAACGCCGTTGTCGCATTTGGGTTGTGCGGGCTCAATATCACAGTGCCTCACAAGGAGAAGGTCCTTGCCCGCCTGGATGATCTCTCCGAGGAGGCACAGCTGATCGGAGCGGTAAACACCATCCAGATCCAGGACGGAAAACTGATCGGACATAACACCGACGGCAGGGGGTTTATCCGTTCACTCCGGGAAAACGCAGGGTTCAATCCGAAAGGGAAAACCGTTCTACTCATCGGCTCGGGAGGCGCAGCCAGGGCAGTGGGCTTCAGCCTCGCTCTTGCAGGGGCGAGGAAGGTCGTTCTCTCCGATGTCGATGCCAAAAAGGCCGATACGCTGGCCCGCGATATTTGGAAAAAGACCGGCATTGACGCGCAGGCCGTTGCTGTCGATGCGCTTGCCCCGTCCGCGGCTGCGGCGGACTGCCTGATAAACGCAACTCCCCTCGGTATGAAGAAAGACGATCCATTGCCTTTAAAAAAAGAGCTTATCCAAAAAAAGCATCTTGTCTGCGACCTTGTGTATAATCCCGCCGAGACCGCATTGTTGAAGACGGCGAAGGCCCGCGGGGCCAAGCGGCTTCCCGGAATCGGCATGCTTTTGTACCAGGGCGTTATTGCTTTCGAAATCTGGACCGGCGTCAGGGCGCCTGTCTCCGTCATGAAAAACGCTCTTTCCCGGCAGATGCGTGACCGTATCCGATAATCGGAAGGTACCGTCTTGACATACCGGGAGTATTAAAGTAATATTGTACGTGATTTCTTTCGTAAATTAAGGAGTTCGTATGGCGATGTCAGGAA
The DNA here is from genome assembly GCA_045403145.1 of Nitrospirota bacterium. Taxonomy (GTDB): domain Bacteria; phylum Nitrospirota; class UBA9217; order UBA9217; family UBA9217; genus JAJYKN01. The sequence goes on from JAXIPA010000162.1 coordinate 12,722, forward strand.
GGCTCGGCTCCATGCTTGTGTCGTCGGGCCTGATTGCGGATGATCAGCTCAAGAAGGCCCTCGCGGTGCAGAAGTCGGAGGGCGGCAGGCTTGGCTCCATTCTGGTCAAGCTGGGGTTTGTCCAGGAAGACAAACTGATGACGTTCCTGAGCAAGCAGTACGGCGTTCCCTATGTTGACCTGAACAAATTCGAGATCAATCCCGCAGTCATCAAACATATCCCCGCGGAAGTAGCCCAGAAATACCGCATCATGCCGATCAACCGGGCCGGCGCCACCATCACTATCGCCATGGTGGACCCCTCGAACATCTTCGCCATCGATGATATCAAATTCATGACCGGATACAATGTGGAAGCGGTCGTGGCGACCGAGGGCGCCATCGTCGAGGCAATCAAAAAATATTACGGCGGGGCGAAATCGCTGGTCACGGCGAAGGCCGGCAGCGGAGCGTCCACCGCGGTCGCCCCGAAGGATGAAAAAAAGCTTACGATCGAAGCAAAAGACTATTCGATGGACGATATGATGAGCGATGACTCCGTCATCGACGATATCGATGTAGGCGGCGTGGTCGATGTGGATGATTTCGACGATCTGGTGACCGGAGCGGTCGATGACCTCGAGGTCGTGGAAGAAAGCGGTCTTGATCAACTTTCCGCCGAGGTCGAAGCGCCGATCGTCAAACTCGTGAACGGCATTTTGCTGAGAGCGGCAAAGATGGGAGTAAGCGACATCCACATCGAGCCCTATGAGAAAAAGTTCAGGGTCCGGTACCGTCTCGACGGCATGCTGAGCACCGTGATGGGGCTCCCGCTCAAGATCAGGAATGCCATCATCTCCCGTATCAAGATCATGGCGAACCTCGACATCGCGGAGCGAAGGCTTCCTCAGGACGGCAGGATCAAGCTGAAAATGGGGAAAAACAAGACCATGGACTACCGCGTTTCCGTGCTCCCCACCCTGTTCGGCGAAAAGATCGTGATGCGGCTTCTCGATAAATCGAACCTCCAACTCGACATGACGAAGCTCGGGTTCGATGCGGACCAGCTCGTGGATTTCAAGCAGGCGCTCGACCGCCCCTTCGGCATGGTCCTGGTGACGGGCCCCACGGGAAGCGGTAAAACCACCACCCTGTACTCCGCGCTCAGCGAACTGAACAAGGATTCGGAAAACCTCATGACCGCCGAAGACCCCGTGGAATTCAATCTTATGGGTATCAACCAGGTGCAGATGAAGGACGAGATCGGCCTCAACTTCGCCGCGGCCCTTCGATCGTTCCTCCGGCAGGACCCGGACATCATCATGGTGGGGGAGATCCGGGACTATGAAACGGCGGAAATCGGCGTGAAAGCGGCCCTCACGGGGCATCTCGTCCTTTCCACGCTCCATACGAATGACGCCCCGAGCACCGTCAATCGCCTGCTCAATATGGGGGTGGAACCGTTTCTCGTTTCGTCGTCCGTCATTCTCGTCCTTGCGCAGCGGCTGGTGCGGAAGACCTGCCAGAAATGCAAGAAACAGGAAAAGCTGCCGGAACAAACGTTCCTTGATGCCGGCTTTACTCCCGAGGAAGCCAAGTCCGTCCTCAGTTTCAAGGGCGAGGGCTGTGAAGTGTGCAACAAGACCGGGTACAAGGGCAGGGTGGCTCTCTATGAAGTGATGCCGATCAAGGAAGAGCTTAAGGACCTGATCCTGCAGGGCGCCTCGGTGATGGATATCAAAAAACAGGCGGTCGTGAGCGGAATGAAAACACTCCGGAGAAGCGGACTGCTGAAGGTCAAGGCCGGACTGACCTCGCTTGAAGAAGTTCTTGAGAATACATTCCCTGACAATTAGGCGCCCGGTCGCCCGGGAACGCCGGCATTACGGCGAAAGGGGTTCTTCGCATGGCCAATCTGCATGACCTGCTCAAGTACATGATCGAAAAGGGCGCATCCGACCTCCACATTACGACCGGCATCGCGCCGTCCATCCGCGTTGACGGCAAGATGAAGGCGATTCCCGGCCTCGAGGCCCTTACCGCGACGCAGACCAAAGACCTCTGCTACAGCATTCTTACGGACGCGCAGAAACATAAATTCGAGGAAAACAGCGAACTCGATCTCTCTTTCGGCGTCAAAAACCTCTCCCGCTTCCGCGCGAATATCTTCGTGCAGCGCGGCGCCGTGGCCGCGGCAGTCAGGACCATCCCGTTCAAAATCAAGACGTTCCAGGAACTCGGCCTGCCGGAAGTGGTTTCCGATCTGTGCAGGAAGCCGAGAGGCCTGGTTCTGGTCACGGGACCGACCGGCAGCGGAAAGTCCACCACGCTGGCTTCCATGATCGACAAGATCAACAACGAGCGGCAGGAGCACATCATCACGATCGAAGACCCGATCGAATACCTCCATCCCCACAAGAAATGCCTCGTCAACCAGCGGGAAGTGAACGCGGATACGAAATCATTCAAGGACGCGCTGAAATACATCCTGCGTCAGGACCCGGACGTGGTGCTCGTGGGCGAGATGCGCGACCTGGAAACGATCGAGGCCGCCCTGACCATTGCGGAAACCGGCCATCTCACCTTTGCGACGCTGCACACCAACTCGGCGGCGCAGACCATCAACCGCATAATCGACGTGTTCCCGCCGCATCAGCAGTCCCAGGTTCGGGCCCAGCTTTCCTTTGTTCTGGAAGGAGTGATGTCCCAGCAACTCATCCCGAAACTCGGCGGCGGCAGGGTCCTTGCGCTCGAAGTCATGGTGCCGAACGCCGCCATCCGCAACCTGATTCGCGAGGACAAGATCCACCAGATCTATTCCCAGATGCAGACGGGCCAGTCCAAGTACGGCATGCAGACCCTGAACCAGGGGCTCTACGAAATGTACGTCAAGAAGATGATTTCCTACGAGGACTGCATCGGGCGGTCCTCAAATCCGGATGAGCTCATCCAGATGCTCGGGCGTTCAGGCCTGGCAGCGGCCCAGCCGTCCCAGAAGGATTATCGATAGCGATCGGCAGCTCATGGCTGATAGCTTGCCGTGACAGCGGTGTCCCGCGAGCGGTGAGCTGACAGCCGTCAAGTTTCAGATTTTAAGAGTGCGGGGTGAAAAATGGCAACAACGGTTTTTGTTTGGGAAGGGAAAACGCGGCAGGGGACGGTCCAAAAGGGCGAACTTGCCGCAACGAACAAGGAAGAAGTCCTTTCACTTCTGCGAAAGCAGAACATTCTTCCGATCGCGGTCAACGCGAAGCCCCGGGAACTCAAACTTAAATTCGGCCAGCCGAAAGTCACCGATAAGGACATCGTCATTCTTACGCGCCAGCTGGCCACGATGATAGACGCGGGCCTCCCCCTCGTCCAATGCCTTGACATTCTCGGGAGCCAGACGGAAAACAAGACGCTTGCGGGCATCGTTAATCAGGTCCGCACCGACGTTGAAAGCGGAGCGACCTTCGCCGACGCGTTGAAAAAACACCCGAAGGCATTCGATAACCTCTATGTCAACATGGTTGCCGCCGGCGAGGCGGGCGGTATCCTGGACACGATCCTCCAGAGACTGGCAACCTACATGGAAAAATTCGCAAAAATCAAAAGGCAGATAAAATCCGCCATGATTTATCCCTCGGTCATTCTCTTCGTCGCGGTCAGCGTGGTCGCTCTCCTGCTGGTCATCGTCGTCCCCATGCTGGCGAACATGTTCGCCGAGTCGGGCCAGGCGCTGCCTATGCCTACCCGCATTGTGATCGCGGTCAGCAACTTTCTGAAGGGCTGGGGAGGGCTTGGTCTCCTCATTGCCGCAGTCGGCGGGTTCGTGGGACTGAAACAGTTCAGAAAAACGGAAAACGGTCTGCGAATTACCGATTCCATCGCGTTAAAGGTGCCTGTCGCGGGGTCTCTGATCCAGCGGGTCGCCGTTGCGAAGTTTACCCGCACGCTCGGCACCCTGCTGACCAGCGGCGTGCCCATTCTCGAGGGTCTCTTGATCGTTTCCCGCACCGCCGGGAACAAGGTCGTGGAAGAGTCCGTCCTGGCCACGAGGCAGAGCGTCAGCGAAGGCAAAACGCTCGCGGAACCATTGTCCAAGGCGAAGGTTTTCCCCGCCATGGTCGTGCAGATGATTTCCGTCGGCGAAGCAACCGGCGCCCTGGACAACATGCTGAATAAAATCGCTGACTTCTACGATGATGAGGTCGATTCGGCGGTGGCCGCCCTTACCTCCATGCTCGAACCCATGCTGATGATTTTTCTGGGCACGACGGTCGGCTTCGTGATCGTGGCAATGTACATGCCGATATTCCAGATGGGATCGCTGGCAGGCAAGTAACGTCACGTGACACGCGAGTTTTCGAGAGAAGAATATTCCGTACGCATAACATGGCTCATCTGGAGCAGAGTGGTCCTTACGACCTTTCTGGTCGGGACCCTCATTTTTTTTCAACAGCGGTACCAGGTCTATTCTTTTCATACCGCCGTCCTGTATTATGTGCTCGCGGCGGTATACGCGCTGACCGTCCTCTACCGTTATCTGCTGAAACGATCCGGCAATCTGCCCGCTCTTGCCTATCTCCAGACCGCCGTTGATATCCTCCTTGTGACCTATCTCGTCCGGCTCACCGGCGGCATCGACAGCGGCCTCTCCGTTCTGTATCACCTGACGATTATTTCCGCCAGCATCATTTTATACCGACGTGGCGGGCATCTGGCTGCCTCGCTTGCCAGCATCCTCTACGGGACGATGCTGGACATGCAGTACTACAATGTTTTGGGCCTGGTCCGCAGCCAGAATTTTACGGCCGGGCAGGTGTTTTACCAGGTACTCATCAGCATCCTTTCATTCTATATCGTGGCGTTCCTGAGCGGCTACCTCTCGGAGCGCCTCCGGTCGACCCGGCAGGAACTCCGGGAAAAGAGCATTGACTTTGAAGACCTTCGCGTTTTACAGGAGCACATCCTGCGCAGCGTAGGCAGCGGCATCCTAACCATGGACCTGCAAGGCCATATCACGTCATGGAACCCGGCCGCGGAACAGATCACGGGCTACGGATATGACGAGATCAGGAAACTCTGGCAGGACGTCTTCGGAAACAGCATCAAGGAACTGTTCGGCCGCACCGAGGCTTTGAAAGAGCGGCCGTTTCGCTTCGATGGACAGGTCGTGAAAAAGGACGGCACGACAGCGCTTCTCGGATTGACCGCATCGCTGCTCAAGGATGAGGCGAATGCGGTCCGGGGAATCATTCTTACCTTTCAGGACATTACCAAGCTTGTCGAGATGGAAGACCAGATCAGGCGTCAGGAACGGCTGGCCACGGTCGGGAGCCTCGCCGCCGGCATCGCGCACGAAATACGGAACCCGCTCGCGTCTCTCAGCGGCTCGATCCAACTGCTCCAGGGGGGGCTGGAGCTCAAGGGCGACGATAAAAGCCTCATGAATATCGTGGTTCGCGAAACAGACCGGCTGAACACGATCATCACGGATTTTCTCGAATATGCACGGCCCAAGGGACTCCAGACGGAGCAGGTCGAGTTGAGGTCCCTTCTTGATGAGACGATCCTGCTGTTGAAGAACAGCAGGGTGTATTCAGGGCTCATCAGCATCGTCAGCGATGTCTCCGCCGGAATCCAGCTCAAAGGAGATGCCCAGCGGCTGAGGCAAGTCTTCTGGAACCTGCTGATCAATGCCTGTCAGGCGATGCCGGAGGGCGGCACGCTTTCGGTCTCGGCCAGGCCTGTTACGAGCGTCGAAGACGACAGGATGTTGTGTGAAATCATCATCAAGGACACGGGCCGGGGAATACCGGAGGAACAGCTGAACAAGATATTCGATCCGTTTTTTACGACAAAGACCGAAGGCTCCGGACTGGGGCTGGCAATCGTATACCGGATTATTGAAGACCATCAGGGGACCATCTCGGTCGGCAGCGAACCGGGCAAGGGTGCACAGTTCAGGATCAGACTCCCCCTGAGCGAGGGGCCCCCGTTGACGCCCGTCACGGACGGCGCAGGGCGAGAACTGGCCCGGAAGGGAACACCATAAAATGAGTAAAATTCTGATCGTCGATGACGAACAGAGCATGAGGGACTTTCTTGCAATCATGCTCAAAAAGGAAGGCCATGAGATCGTCACGGCCGAGAACGGCGGTGACGCGCTGAAAGCGGTTCAGGTGGAAATATTCGACCTGGTCATCAGCGACGTAAAAATGCCCGGCATTGACGGCATCGCCGTCCTCAAATCGATCAAGGAAATTTCTCCGGAAACCGTCGTCATCATGATTACGGCGTTTGCGACCGCCGAGACTGCCGTCGAGGCGATGAAACTCGGTGCATCCGATTATATCATCAAACCCTTCAAAGTAGACGAACTCAAAATAATAATCAATAATTCGCTCGAGAAACGGTATCTGCGAAAAGAGAACACCCTGCTGAAGCGGGAAATCGAATCACGGGCGGGCTTCGAGAATTTTATCGGCAAGAGCGAGCCGATGCAGAAGGTCTTTGCCCTTATCCGTCAGGTTGCGGAGACCAACAGCACGGTGCTGATAACCGGAGAAAGCGGGACGGGCAAGGAACTCGTTGCGAAGGCTATCCATTTCAACAGCCCGAGGAAGAAAAAGCCGTTTGTGACCGTCAACTGCGGGGCGCTTCCTGAAACACTTCTGGAAAGCGAGCTGTTCGGCTACATGAAGGGGGCCTTTACCGGCGCCGCCGCGAACAAACAGGGGCTGTTCGAGGCCGCCGACGGCGGCTCCATCTTCCTTGACGAAATCAGCGCCACAACGCCCGCACTCCAGATAAAACTGCTGCGCGTCCTGCAGGAGCGGGAATTCATGCGCGTCGGGGGCACCTCCGGGATCAGGGTGGACGTACACGTCATCGCCGCCAGCAACAAGGACCTGCGTGCAGAGGTGGCGAAAGGTGCATTTCGCGAAGACCTCTTCTACCGGCTCAACGTGATCCCCATTCATGTCCCTTCGCTCAGAGAGAGGAAGGAAGATATTCCGATGCTGGTGGATTTCTTCCTCAAGAAGCTCCTTGCGGGCAGGGATCCGAAAAATATTACGCCCGAGGCCATGAATGCCCTCATGGGTCACCATTGGCCGGGCAATGTTCGGGAACTGGAAAATACCATGGAGCGTTTGGCGATATTATGCGCCGGCGATACCATTCGTCTTGAGCATATTCCCGATACGGTCAGAGAAATGTCCCCTTGCTCAGAGCTGGGCGCACTGGATATTCCCGACGAGGGACTAGATATGGAGTCGTTATTGGAAAACGCGGAAAAAACCCTTCTCCGCAGGGCGCTCGAGAAATCCGGCGGGGTCAAAACCGAAGCAGCAAAACTGCTTAAGCTTTCCTTCCGGTCTTTCCGGCACCGGCTGCAGAAGTATGACGCGTCGTGACCGCCTGCCCGAGTTTTCGATTGCAAATCCCCGTTAATTCCGCTACAATTCAAACCCTATGACCTACGATACATTGAGAGATTTCATCGCCGTCCTTGACAAACAGGGAGAACTGGTCCGCATCAAGGCGGAGGTGGACGCCGAGCTGGAGATCGCGGAGATCACCGACCGCGTCTCGAAACAACAGGGGACCGAAAACAAGGCGCTCCTTTTCGAGCGAGTAAAGGGGTCTCCCTTCCCGGTCCTCACCAACGCCTTCGGTTCCCTGAAGCGCATGTGCCTTTCACTCGGGGTTTCGGACCTCGATGAGATAGGACAACGAATCAAGGATATCATCGACCCCACGAACCTCTTCCCGGGCCCGGGCGCGGGCATCATGGACAAGCTCCAGATGCTGCCGAAACTGGCCGAGCTTTCGAATTTTTTTCCCAAAACCGTGAAGAAGGCGCCCTGCCAGGACGTGGTGCTCACCGGGCAGGAGGTTGATCTATCAAAAATTCCGGTGCTCAAGTGCTGGCCCGCGGACGGCGGACGCTTCATCACGCTCCCCATGGTCTGCACCGTTGATCCAATAACCAGAATCACGAATGTCGGCATGTACCGCTTGCAGGTCTTCGACCATCAGACCACGGGCATGCACTGGCACAAACACAAGGACGGCGCCCGGCACTACCAGCATTACGAGGCCGCGGGAAAACGCATGGAAGCGGCCGTCGCCATCGGCGGCGATCCGTCAATCATCTATGCGTCCACGGCGCCTCTTCCTCCGGCCATCGGCGAGTTCCTTTTCGCCGGTTTCCTGCGAAAGAAACCGCTGGAGGTCGTCCAGTGCAAAACCGTGGACATCCGCGTGCCGGCCGAGGCGGAGTTCGTACTCGAAGGTTTTGTCGACCCGGGCGAGCGGAGGCTCGAAGGACCATTCGGCGATCATACGGGTTACTATTCCGAAGCCGACCAATATCCTGTTTTTCACATCACCGCGATTACGCACCGGAAGGATGCGATCTATCCGGCCACCCTCGTCGGCCGTCCGCCGCAGGAAGACGCTTACCTCGGCAAAGCGACGGAGAGGATTTTCCTGCCGCTTCTCCAGATGGTCGCGCCCGATGTCCTCGACATGGACATGCCGGTCGAAGGCGTGTTCCATAACAACGTGATCGTCAAGATCAGGAAACGGTATCCGGGCCACGGTAAGAAAGTCATTCATACGATCTGGGGGACCGGCATGCTGATGCTCTCCAAGTTCGTGATCGTCTGCGATGAAGACGTGAATATTCACGACTATTCGGAGGTGACCTGGAAGGTCATGAACCACGTCGACCCACAGCGCGACATCGTGATCACCGACGGGCCTCTCGATATCCTGGACCACTCATGCCCCCGGATCGGATTCGGCGGCAAGATGGGGATCGACGCGACCCGCAAGGGTCCCGGAGAGGGCTTTACCCGGCCCTGGCCGGACGAAATCAAAATGGATCCGCAGATTCAGAAACGAGTCGAAAAACGGTGGAAGGAGTACGGGTTTTAGGCGACATTCGGAGATGTCGAATTGGAAATTGGAAATTGCAAAGTGAAAAAAGCCGTTATTGAAGGTAGCTTTCTTCGTAACTACTCAGGTCTGCCACACAGGCAACGAAGAGCCAACCCGTCATTCCCGAATGGTTCTATCGGGAATCCAGGCGGTCTTGGCTTCTTTATGGTAAAAGGCCCTGGATTCCCGCTGGAGCCTGCCCCAGCATGGTTAAGGCCGGGGCGGGAATGACGACCTAAGTAGATACATTTCTTCTTAATATATTAAAAATTTTCAATTTCCAATCTTCAATTAATTTTTCAAAACTATGCTGCTATTTGACATACTTCTGATCGTTTGTTTGATTATCCTGAACGGTTTCTTCGCGGCGTCCGAGTTCGCCCTGATCTCGCTCAGAAAGAGCCGGGTCCGGCACCTGGTCAAGAGCGGCCATGCGGCCGCGAGAAGAGTGCAGCGACTGCAGGAGGAGCCCGAGCGGTTCCTCGCCACGGTCCAGATCGGGGTGACGCTGGTCGGGACCCTGGCTTCCGCCATCGGCGGCGCAATCGCCGTTGAGCGTCTCAAACCCGTGTTGAGCGGTCTGCCGGTTGATTTTGTCAGCAAGGCCGCCGAGCCGCTTGCCATGGGCATCGTCGTGACCATCATGACCTACATCATCCTGGTAGTCGGCGAACTTGTCCCGAAGTCTTTGGCGATCCGCTATTCCGAGCGGGTCGCCTTTATGACGTCGGCGCCCATTGATTTTCTTTCAAGGCTTTTTACCGTCATCCTTCGGCTGCTGACTGCCTCGAACAATTTTTTCATGCGGTTCCTCGGTATTTCCCCCGAGCAGGAGACTTCTCTTGTGTCCGAGGATGAAGTGAAATACCTTATCCGGGAAGGCCGCAAGAGCGGTGTTTTCGAACCTTCGGAAGAGGACTTGATACACAGCGTATTCAGGTTTACGGACACGGTAGTGAAGGAGGTCATGGTCCCCCGCACCGAGATCGTCGCCGTGGAGGCGGACAGCAACATCGATGTCATTCTCCGCACCATGAACGAAAAGGGATTCTCCCGTCTGCCGGTGTACAGCGAGACCATCGACAACATCATCGGCATCGTTTATCTCAAGGACATCCTGGCTCTCCATATGGAAAACAAGCCGTTCCAGCTTGACAGTGTTCTCCGGAAGCCCTATATCGTCCCGCCGAACAAGAATGTGAGCATACTCCTGAAGGAAATGCGCGAAAAACGCATCCATCTTGCCCTGGTCGGAGATGAGTACGGCGGAACCGACGGTCTTGTCACCATGGAAGACCTTATTGAGGAAATCGTCGGCGATATACGCGACGAGCAGGAAATAGAGCTTCGGGAAATACACGAGGTCGCGGCCAACCGCTACGTCATCGACGGCAGGGCAGACATCGGGAAGGTGAATGAGAAGCTCGGTGTGAACCTCCCGGAAGATGAATTCGAAACCATCGGAGGCTTTGTTTTGGGCCTGTTCGGACGACTGCCCGCGGAAGGCGACCAGATCCGGCACGAAAATTTGATGTTTACCGTGCTCCGGCTCAGAAGAAACCGCATATCCCGCGTCCGGGTGCTGAAATACGCCCCGGAGAACAAAGAACCTGAAAACGACAGTTGAAACCACGGGTCCCGCGAAGGCGCGGGACACACGGATAAAAAGAAAGATTTAAAATTTGATGGTTTCGTAAAAAGTCGTCATTCCCGCTTGCCTGCACCCAGTGGTTACGAGCGAAGCGTAGTGCAGGGTGTCGGGAATCGTAGTGCCGCATAACACACTAAAAAAGAAGGATTTCGGACAAGCCGGAATGACAGCGTAGAGGGGATACTCGACTTTTTACGAGTCCCTCAAAATTTAGAACTGTATTAATCCGTGCATTCCGTCGAAGACGGAACCCGTGGTACATGCTTTTTCAGATGATGAAAGAGGCGATAATGACGACTCCACTGGTACTCGAGACTAATTTGGAAGGCCTGAATCCTCCCAAACGGGGGAAAGTCCGCGATATTTATGACCTGGGCGACACCCTGCTCATTGTTGCCACGGACCGGATATCCGCG
>JAXIPA010000146.1:0-24605 GCA_045403145.1 Nitrospirota bacterium
TGTTGATCAGGCCGGCGGGGTTGTAGAACAGCGAATCGACCCGTCCGCCGACGGCGGTGTAAGCGCCGCCCATGCCCATGGCCCGCGTTGATTTGAAGATATACGGGTATTCCCGCGACGTCGGCTGTTGCGCCAGGACAAGCACCGGCGTCAACACCAACATGGTTACCATCATCAAGAGAGTGCCCGGTCTCCTTCCGGCCGGCATTTCCTCGTCCTTCTCGTCCATTACGTTCCTCCCGTCAATAGGTCTGTAAATAGTCGGCGATGTCCGACGATGTGCAGGCCGTGTTCGGACAGGCCTGGTTCTTGATGTCCTGGATCGCCTGTTGCACATCGTTCGTCGTCGTTACTCCCGAAGAAAGGGCGTTGTCCATGGAGTTGATCGCGCCGTTCAAACTGCCGTCGATGGTGCTGACCAGATCGAGGGGTCGTCCGTCCTGGATCAGGGGGCAGGGCCACTCCCGTCCGTCCGAACCCAGGCATGATGCCGTCCCGGCAGCCGTCGTAACGGCGGCCCAGAAGGGCGTTGCCGCGGAAGTCTGCCAGTAGAGGAGTTCTTTATACTGGTTGGGGGCCGAGCAACCGGCACTGTTCGCTCCCGCGCCGTCGACCTGGATAATGAGGCCCCGGTAGGTCCCCGGCCTGCCTGCGAAGGTGATGTCCGGCTGGTCCAATATGATGCCGGCATTGCCCGTGCACGCCATTCCGGCGCTGGTGCGAAGGGCGCAACCCGTCGCATCGATTTCATCCGGTTTGCTGTTGGCGTTCTTGTCGCAGGCGGTCGTGAGCGATCCATCTCCGTCCGCGTCGAGCACGATTTTTAGAAGTGAAAGGCCCTTGACGGCGTCGACGAGCCCCACGTAGAATTGGGCGTCCTTATACGAATCCGACGTTGCGGGAACGGAGTGGTATTCCGCGCGGGAACTGTCCATGTCCGTGAGCGAGTCCTCCGTCACCTTGCCGACCAGGGCGGTCATGTAAATATTAAAATCGCTCGTCGTCTGTCCGCTGCCGTCGCTTGTTTCGTTGAACCTGTTTATCACGTCCGTGATGTCGATGCCGGCCCTGCCGAAATAGGCCGCGCCCCGCTGCATAGAGTCGGCGCAGGCCGCAACGAGCACCGCATCGTAGTTCCCCTGGTCGAGGTCCATGGTCACCTGATGGATGCACGCCTCCTCCGAGTCCTTGGTACTGCAGCCGAAAAAGAGCGAGATGATTCCGGCCATGAGCACGATGAGCAATAACTTTCCTTTCATCCTGTCCTCCCTAACGGCAGCATGCCGCTATTTTGCTTTTCCCGAGCCAACGATAGAGGAACTCAAAAACTGCGTCAAGGGATTATTCCCATGGCGGCCTTTCGCGGCAATTTTTCAGACCGTCACTCTTTCTATCGGAGGAAGCGCGCGAACCTTTAGCTAATTCTGCGCAAGAATTCCCAGTTTGCGCAGAAAATGGGCGACCAGAACGCCAAAGAGAAAAAGTGTGCCCGTTATGCCGATAAAGGTAAAAAAAGAGTAGACGAATTTCCGGACAGGGGAGTGATCGAGGGGCCGGATTGAGCGGAAGTAGACCAGGAAACTGAAGCCCAGGCCGAAGAGAAAGAAGAGCGTTTCAATCATGGGCGGGATTGTAGCGCATGACCCGGATGTTGTCAATCAGGAACCGCGGCAGTAAAGTCGTGAAACGGCGTTATAATGTGCCATTATCTGCCTTTTTTTCTCCTGTCCCGATTTTTTCATTTGACTCTGCCCGGCGTCTCAATTAATATTCATGCATATGAAACGCGAAAAGGACGAAACGGACGACGAGGGCTGGGAATACGGCGATGTCTGGAAAGAAGGGGCGCCGGAGGCGCCTGCTTCTGACAACGACATCGAGTACATTGAGATATTGCGCGGGGACACGGGCCGGGGCTTTGACGACTCGGCCATGATGGACCTCGTGGCGTATCTCGGATCACGCGGGATCCGCGCCACCGTTGATTCCTTTTCCCTCGGGCTTGAACCCGCCGCGATCAAAACCTATGTCCTTAAGGTGGAATCAGGCAAAGAGGAAGAGGCGTTGGAATATTTAAAAGAGAAGTTCAGAGTTCAGGGCTCATAGTTCAAAGTACAGGGTACAGGGTACAGGGTACAGGGAAAACACTTTCAACCAGGAGAATGCAGATGTCGGAAGAAAAGGAACTCAAGGCATTGGATGAAGATCTCGACGTCTACAAGTCGAAGATTTCGCAGGTGAACAAGGCGACCCTTACGTGGGACAAGGACCTGATCTTTGTCGGCCGCACCAACCGCGGGTATGAGGTGGAATACGACGCGGCGCAGCAGTGGGGCTGCTCGCCCACGGAGACGCTCCTTCTCTCCGTGGCCGGCTGCATGGGGATCGACATGGTCTCGTTCCTCAAAAAGATGAAGTGCGAGATCAAGTCCTACAAGATGGACATCATGGGAGAACGGAATCCCACGCCGCCCCAGTATTACACCTTCATCGAGATGATTATCACGGTGACGGGCGGCGGGCTCACGGCCAAAAAGCTTGAGCGGGCCATTTCGCTCTCGCAGGAAAAGTACTGCTCGGTGTACCATTCCCTCCGGAAGGACCTGAAGGTAAAGGTGGATTATACGTTCGAGAACGTGTAGATAAAATCAATGAAGAATGGATGATGAAAAATTGAAAATGTAGATCCTCGTGGTTGTCAATTATCCATTCTCCATTTTGAATTGTCCCCTATGACCACCGTCCGCCTCCTTAAAAACGGCGCAGAAGCCTTTCCCGCCATGTTCTCTGCCATGGACCGGGCAGCGTCGTCCATCGCGTTCGAGATGTACATATTTTCCGACGATGACACCGGAAGGGAGTTCCGGGAGCACCTCGTCAATGCAGCCGTGCGCGGCGTCCAGGTCAGAGTGCTTGTGGATTCCTGGGGGTCGTGGAACCTGCCGGACTCTTTCTGGGACGGCCTCCGCGCTGCGGGCGGCATGGTCCGCTGGTTCCATCCCCTGACCAGGAGGGGGTTCCTTCCGTTCAGGAACCATCGAAAGCTGCTGCTCGTGGACGATCTCACGGCCTATCTGGGCGGGCTTAATATCGCCGATGAGTATTTCCGGGGCGAGGAAGGCCGTCCTCCCTGGAGAGACAACATGCTGGAAATCGCCGGGCCGGAAGTCTCGCGGCTCAGGCGCTCCTTCTCCCGCATGTGGGTCATTGCCGATACGCCGCTCCGCAGGCTGATACAAGTGCTGCGCCGGGACCGCGCCGTCCGGGGGGACGCTGCCGGCGCGGTGCGGTTTCTTGAAAGCGGACCGGAAAACCCGGTTCGTCCGGTGCGCGGGGCTTATCGGCAGGTGGTCCAGGACGCCGTCACCAACATCGACCTTGCCATGGGGTATTTCTATCCCCACGGCAGTATGCTGCGGACGCTCAAACGGGCGGTCCGGCGCGGCGTGCGGGTGCGGCTCCTGGTGCCGCTCCATACGGACGTGCCGATTTCACGCTGGGCCGCGCGCGGGCTTTACGGCAGGCTCCTCCGCGCCGGCGTCGAGGTCTGGGAGTACACCCCTTCCATGATGCACTCCAAGCTTGCCATCGCCGATGATATCGTTGTCGCCGGGTCCGCGAATCTGGACATCCGGAGCGGGCGGATCAATTATGAGCTGGTGGCGATCGTGGCAGATGCAGAGCTGGCCGCGCAGGCCCGGGCGGATTTTGAGGACGATCTCAAACAGTCCGTCCGCATTCGGATCGAGGAGTGGCGCAACCGTTCCCTTGTTCAGAAACTGAAGGAACGGCTCAGCTATTGGCTGCTTGCGCGGTTTGACATCTTTGTCGCGCGGAGGGAGATGGCGAAGCGGACGCGGTAAGTCAGTGGAGTCCCCTGGCAGGAGCCGGGGGACTCCAAGTCAAGGGACTGCGGATTTTGGATTGTGAAGCACGGAAAGGCCGGTTGCCGGCGTGCCCGTATACGTTCCATTATCGTGGTAGTGTCAAAAGTTCCATGAAAAAGGGAAAGCTATTTAACCGCAGAGGACGCAGAGAACGCAGAGAAAAGCAACAATATAAAAAGCAAAGCAGCAAGAAAAAAGCGTAACCATACCAGCTTTAACGAGACAGGGAACTAAGAGCTACAGAAAATAATGATTTTTTGATTGAGAAAAGAAGGTTCGAGAGGTCGCAGAGGGGTGGAAACAGAGAACGAGTTTAACGTTATGGAATTCAAGATTTTCTCTGCGCTCTCTGCGTTCTCTGCGGTAAAGTTTTTGACAATACGATTATCGTCACACGGAGGATACCATGAAGCTTAAAGGGACCAAAACCGAGAAGAACCTGCTCGCAGCCTTTGCCGGCGAGTCCCAGGCAAGGAACCGCTACTCCTATTTCGCGAGCGCCGCGAAAAAGGAGGGATATGAGCAGATAGCCGCCATTTTCCTCGAGACGGCGGAAAACGAAAAGGAGCACGCCAAACGTTTCTTCAAGTTTCTCGAAGGCGGCATGGTGGAATTCACCGCCGCTTTCCCGGCAGGCTCCATCGGCACGGCGGCCGAAAACCTGAACGCCGCCGCTGAAGGGGAGCGCGAGGAATGGACCAGGCTGTACCCGGGCTTTGCCGACATGGCGGAGCAGGAGGGCTTTCCTGCCGTGGCCGCCGCGTTCCGGTACATTTCCAAGGTGGAGGTCCAGCACGAAAAGCGGTACCGCACGCTGCTCAAGAACGTGCAGGAGGGCAGGGTCTTCAAAAAGGACGCCCCCTCGCGCTGGAAATGCCGCAACTGCGGGTACCACCACGAAGGCGCGGACGTGCCCGAACTGTGCCCTGCCTGCCTGCACCCGAAAAGCCATTTCGAGCTCCTCGCTGAGAACTATTGAGCCTTTTCCTGTTGCAAACAGCCGGCCGCGGGCGTATAATGCCCCTTCATTTGATGGAGGTTATTATAATGGATACGAAAGACTGGAAGGTCACGGAAGCCCCGACCTGCCCGCACTGCAAGGCCGTAATGGAGCAGATGGACTCGCGCCACCTGGACTGGGACTCCCCCTATCTCTGGGTGTGCTACAACAACGAATGCACGCTGTTCAAAAAGGGCTGGAACCACATGATGGAAACCGTCGGACAGATGGTTTCCTACCGCTTCATGATCCATCCCCAGGATGGGGGAAAAGGCGTGATCCCGGCATTCAGCCAGCAATATCTTCAGGAACACGGCAAGTCGAGGAACCCGAACTTCGACGAAGAATAAAACAGGACCGAACTTGAACGATAAAAGCCGGAAACCCCCTGCGGGTCCCCGGCTTTTTTTTATGCAAGGCCGTTTTCATGATTGCCCGGCGCGGCCAGGCGCCGGTAATATCTTCTTTGCCGGATACTTCAGATAAGCCCGCGATCCAGGACTAACGCGCTTCCAGCCCCTTGACCTCTCCCACGCGGTGCATCTTCATCATGTTCGTGCTGCCTGCCACGCCGATGGGCACGCCCGCGGTGATCACGATCAGGTCGTGCTGTCTCACCAGCTTGAGATAGAGCATGGCCCGCTCGACGCTTGCGATCATGTCGTCGGTGGTGCGTTTGGTTTTCAGAAGGATGGGCGTCACGCCCCAGTAGAGCGAGATCTTTCGCGCTACCTGATCGAACGGCGTCGGCGCGATGATGCGCATCCTGGGGCGGTGTTTCGAGACCAGGAGCGCGGTGGAGCCGGACTGCGTGAAGGTCACGATCGCCCGTGCCTGCTGTTCCTCCGCGGCGCGGCAGGCGGCATGGGCCACGCTCTCGTCGGGGCCGGAGATATGAACGTCGGGCGGCCAGGGGGCCAGAGATGTTTCCGCCTGCACGGCTATCCTCGCCATGACCTCGAGGGCCTGGACCGGGTATTTGCCCATGGCGGTCTCGCCCGAGAGCATGACGCAGTCCGTGCCGTCGAGGATGGCGTTCGCGACATCCGAAGCCTCCGCGCGCGTGGGCTGGGGGTTCTCGATCATGCTTTCGAGCATCTGCGTGGCCGTGATCACCGGTTTCTCAGCCCGGTTGCAGGCCGCGATGATCTTCTTCTGGAGCAGCGGCACCTGTTCGGGGGACATCTCAACGCCCAGGTCGCCGCGCGCCACCATGATCCCGTCGGCCGCCTCGATGATCTCATCGAGATTATGAATGGCTTCGGGTTTTTCGATTTTCGCGATGATCGGGATGTCCGCACCGTGCGCCTTCAGGAACCGGCGCGTCGATCTGATGTCCTTGGCCGTGCGTACGAACGAGAGCGCGATATAGTCTACTCCCCGGGCAATGCCGAAACGGAGGTCCGCTTTGTCCTTAAAGGAGAGTGAGGGAAGAGAAAGTCTGACGCCGGGCAGGTTTACCCCCTTGTGACTCTTGAGAATGCCTCCGCGGACCACCTTGCAGAGGAGGCCGGCGGAGCTTTTTTTCATGACTGCAAGCTCCAACCTTCCGTCGTCCAGGAGTATCGTGTCGCCGGTCCTCAAGTCCTTCGCCAGGCGGGAATACGTTATGGAGATGACGCGGTCTGTTCCCGTGATCTTTCCTGAGGTCACGGTCAGCACGGCCCCGCGCTTCAAGATTACCGCGTCATTCTGCATAACGCCGACGCGCAGCTTCGGACCCTGGAGGTCCTGGATGATGGCGATCTGTTTGCCCGCCTTTTCAGCTTCCTGCCGGATGAGTCTGATGCGCCCCGCGTGGTCATTCCAGTCGCCGTGGGAGAAGTTCAGTCTGGCCGCGTCCATGCCCGCGCGGATGAGTTTGGCGACGATTATCGGTGAGCTTGATGCGGGGCCGATGGTGGCGATGATCTTGGTGCGTTTCAGCATTGGTGGACCTCGGGGGCCAGGAGTCTGGGATCAGAATGCGGACAAAAGACAATATGTAGACTATAGCATATTCTGCCTTGGTTCTGTCTGCTAGCTCTTGTCTTCTGACTCCTGTTTTTTACGCCGCGTCCCGGACATGGCGCATCAGTGAATCAATGGTTTCCCATGCGGCCTTGCGGGGAACATACCAGTCGGCGCCGGTGATGGTTATGGCGAGAGTCAACGTCGCTTCGTTCCACTCTCCCCGCAACAGGACACCGTGTTTTTGCGTCTCAACGGCCCATGGATTATTTCCCGTTACCGCGGCCCCCCGGGCGGTCAATTCCCCGAGTATCGCCTCGACCTTTTCCCTGCTGATGCCGTCGTAGTTATGCGTGCCGTAGTCCCGCATTGGTTCTCCGCTTTCACATTGGTGGTTTATTCGTTCCGCGCTGAACCATGCGCTTTCAGCGGCGGTTCAAACAACGACTGCTGCCGAAAAGAGTAAATGCTGCGGTAATTAACATCCGTTATCCCGGAGCCTTTCCCATCCGGGCACTCCGTACCGTCCTCCGTAAGGGGGGCACTCAACCGCGTCACGCGGGGCTTTTCCACGTAAGACGCGGGTTCCTGGTTCATCCCGATTTCAGCCAGCATAAGCGTGCTTTTCCAGAGACTGCTCCTCGAACGCGCCCCGAGAACGGCGGTAAACACGGTGCCGTTGTCCGTGTTGATCGCGCACACGAAACAGTGCCGGGCATTTCCGGTGTAGCCCGTTTTTCCGCCGATAATGTTTTCGTTCCGCCAAAGGAGCTCGTCTGAATTCTCCAGCAGAAGCTCCCTCCCCCCGGCGGTCCTGATCATGCAGGCTTTCGTGCCCAGGATCTCCCGTATGACGGGATAGGAGAGCGCATGCTTCATAATCAGGGCAAGATCGCCGGCGGTGGTGTACTGGGTGCCCTTCGGGAGCCCGGATGCGTTCGCAAAGAGCGTGCTGTTCGCCCCGAGTTCTTTCACTTTCCGGTTCATCAGAATTACAAAGTCCTCCTCTGAACCCGCTGCTGCCTCGGCAAGGGCCACAGCCGCGGAATTTATGGATTTCATAAGGGCGAGATGGAGGAGATCGGAAATCGTCATCTCTTCGTCAGGACGAAGGCGAGGCTGAATGGACCGCACCCTGGCGGCGTTCTTGCTTATCGTCACCTTATCGGCGAGATTGAGTTTGTCGATGGCCACCATGGCGGTGACGAGCTTGACCGTGCTTGCGGGGGCGAGTTTCGCATTTGGGAATTTCGCAAAGAGGACCGCCCCGGAGTCATCCATGACGATTGCGGCCTTTGCGGGGATCTTTTTCTGGGACAAGGCCGCCGCCGGCGTCACCCGGGCGAACGGTAAAAGAACGATGAGAGCGACGAGAGATAGATATTTCAACATGGCCTCCAAAGACAGCGGGAATTAAACAGCGTATGAATCGGACTATATTTTCAAGCTTGCATTATACACTTCCTTCTTCGGCAATCCCAGTTCTTTCGCGGCAACGGACACCGCTTCTTTTCTGCTCAGGCCGCGATGGATCATCAGGTTTTTGAGATAATCGGCGGCATCGACATCCTGTTTCCGCGGTTCCGCCGAGAAACCATGCGCGATGATCGTGAATTCGCCTTTGGTCGTTCCTTCACGCAGTCGTTTGAGGCTTTCTGAGAGCGTTCCCCGGATCGTTTCCTCATGGATCTTGGTCAGCTCGCGGGTGATGACGGCGCGCCGGTCGCCGAAGACTTCGAGCAGGTCCTCGACGGTCCTGATGATCTTGTGAGGGGCCTCGTAGAAGATCATGGTGCGTTCCTCCTTTGCAAGCTCCTGAAGCCGCTTGAGCCGGGCCAGATGTTTGGCCGGAAGAAACCCCTCGAAAACAAATCTATCAGTCGGCAGGCCCGAAACCGAAAGGGCGGCAATGGCGGCGGTGGCCCCGGGAATCGGGACGACAGGGACCCTCTGGTCGATG
Organism: Nitrospirota bacterium; assembly: GCA_045403145.1. GTDB lineage: Bacteria > Nitrospirota > UBA9217 > UBA9217 > UBA9217 > JAJYKN01. The sequence continues at coordinate 8,798 of JAXIPA010000146.1, forward strand.
GCGAGATTGATGAGGAAATAACCGGGGTCCGAAATGCCGGGCGTGCCCGCGTCGGACACGAGGGCCAGGTTCCTTCCTTCGAGCAGGCGCGCGACGAGGACCGGCGCCTTCTCTTCCTTGTTGTGGTCGTGGTAGCTCGTGAGCTGTGTCTCTATGGCGTACCGGTCGAGGAGGTGCCTGGTGTGGCGCGTGTCCTCGGCGGCGATGAGGTCGACTTCCTTCAGCACGCGGACCGCCCGGAGGGTTATGTCCTCGAGGTTCCCGATGGGTGTGGCGACTATGTAGAGGGTGCCTGTTGGCATAAAAATAAAATCGTTTACCGCGAAGGCGCCGAGGTCGCGAAGGAAGGCCCAACACGAGTCTTGAGACAAAGTTTAAAAGCAGGCTACGCCTTCGCGGTGAGACTATAATTTTGATGGTTTCGTAAAAAGTCGAAAATCGCCGTAGGATCCTTCCTTTTCAGTGCGTTATGAGGCACTACGATTCCCGACACCCTGCACTATGCTTCGCTCGTAACCGCTGGGTGCAGGCAAGCGGGAATGACGACTTTTTACGAGTTCATCAATCTTAGAAGCTCTTGTACCTGTTCGTAATCGGAAACCGCCGGTCCTTGCCAAGGCTTCGCGGGGTGATCTTGATCCCGGGAGGGGCCTGGCGGCGCTTGTACTCGCTGGAATCCACGAGCCGGATCACGCGCTCCACGGTCTTGCGGTCGAAACCCGTCTTGAGCATCTGGCCGAACTCCCGGTCGTCCTCCACATAGGCCTTGAGGATCGGGTCGAGCACGTCATACTCGGGCAGGGAATCACTGTCTTTCTGGTTTGGCCGGAGTTCGGCGGTCGGCGCCTTGTGAAGGACCCGCTTCGGGATGACGGCTCCGCCGGCAAGCCGGTTCACGCATTTCGACACGTCGTAGACCAGCGTTTTGGGCACGTCCTTGATAACGGCAAAGCCGCCCGCCATATCGCCGTAGAGCGTCGCGTACCCCGTGGACATCTCGCTCTTGTTCCCCGTCGTGAGCACAAGCCAGCCGAATTTGTTCGACAGGGCCATGAGGATATTGCCCCTGATCCTCGCCTGCAGGTTCTCCTCGGTTACGTCCTGCTTCGTGTGCGCGAACACGCCGCGCAGCGTGTTGAGGTATGCGTCGAAGGGCTGGTGGATGGGGATGGTCAGCATCCTTATGCCGAGGTTGCGGGCGAGGTCCGTTGCGTCCTTGCAGCTCTCGTCGGAACTGTACTGCGACGGCATGAACACACCGCGCACATTTTCCCTGCCGATGGCGGCAACGGCGACGGCCGCCACGAGCGACGAATCTATGCCGCCTGACAGGCCGATGACCACGTCCTTGAATCCGGTTTTCATCACATAATCCCGCGTGCCGAGCACCAGGGCATGGTACACTTCTTCGCTCAGAGCATAGGGCTTCGCGATGCGAGCGCGCGGGAGCGGCTTCTTCATCGCCGCGGGCTTGTTCGAGACGACGATGGAATCGATAGAGTCACGGTGCTCGTCGAGGATTTGTTCCGCCTTGAGGTCAGCCGCCCTGTACGGTCCTGGCAGCCTGATGTCGCAGGTGATCAGCTCTTCTTCGAACTGCCTTCCGCTGGCGAGCAGCCTTCCCTTCGGGTCAAGGACCATGCTGTGGCCGTCGAACACGAGTTCGTCCTGCCCGCCCACAGTGTTGGCATAGACAACGCAGACGTTGTTCTCTCTCGCGCGTTGGGCGAGCATTTGCTGCCGTTCCTTCCCTTTCCCCTTATGATAGGGAGATGCGTTGATCGTGATGATGACCTCGGCGCCCGCCAGGGCCTGAGTACGTGCCGGCCCGTCGGCGAACCAGATATCCTCGCATACGTTGACACCGATGTTAACGCCCTTGACAGCAATAACGGGATAGCGCTTGCCCGGCTTGAAGTAGCGGTATTCGTCGAACACGCCGTAGTTCGGAAGCAGCATCTTGTGATAGACATGGACGAGCCTGCCGTTGTTCATGATCGCGGCCGCGTCATAAATATGCTTGTTCGAATCCACGAACCCGACGATTGCCGTGATTCCGCGCGTCGCCTTCGTGATCTCTCCGAGCGTTCGAAGGTTGTCCTTCACAAACTGGGGCTTGAGCACGAGGTCTTCCGGGGGATAGCCCGTGACCGCAAGCTCGGGGAAAACGACCACGTCGGCCCCCAGCCTGCGGGCGCGGCTGATATAGTCGACGATCTTGTCCCTGTTGCCCGCGAGGTCGCCCACAATGGGGTTTATCTGGGCCATGGAGATGCGGATTGTGCGCATGAAGTTCCTTTCAAAAGGGGAAAAAAAATTTACCGCAGAGGACGCAGAGGGCGCAGAGAACAGCTTGAAAATAGTTAAAAAAACGTCTTAGTTCGTTTCCCTCTGTGTTCTCAGTGATCTCTGCGGCAAAAAAGCTTTTTCAGTTTGTCCGGGTCAAGATTTAGTGTTTGAAAATTGCCTTTTCGCTTCTTCAATCACCTGTTTCAACGGCACCCGCTTCTCCTCCGCGATCTTTTTGCAGTCCTCGTACTCCGGCGCCGCCGTAAGTATCTCCTCCCCCCGCCTGCTTATCTTGATCCTGATTGTGCCATAAGCGGTATCGATTTCCCGGATCTCCCGCGAAAGCTTCTTCCTGCCCACCTCCTGGACGCGGACGCCGATACTCGTGGTTTCGCGAAAGATCGCATCGATAAGCCGGTCAGTTCCCGAGGTATCCGTCAGGACCGAAAGCAGGACCGCAGGCCTTCCTTTTTTCATGATGATGGGCGTGAGATACGCGTCCTGCGCCCCCTCTTGCATGAGTTTATCGGTTACATAATCATAGACCTGCGGATTCATGTCGTCAATGTTCGTCTCGATGAGGATGGACGAATCTTCCTCGTATGCGGCCGCCTGTTCGCCGAGCATGAGCCGGAGGACGTTCGGCCGGTCCGGAACATCCCTGTCTCCCGCTCCGTAGGCGATGCGCCCGACCTTCATCGGGGGGAGGGGACCGAAAGACGATCCCAGCGTGCTGATAATGGCCGCTCCCGTCGGCGTTGCAAGCTCGAATGCCGCGTCGGATTGGTAAACGGGGATGCCCCGGAGAAGCTCCGCCGTAGCCGGCGCGGGAACAGGTAAAAGACCGTGAGAGGTCTGTACCGTGCCGGAACCGACATTGATGGCTGACGCGGCGATCCGGGAGACGCCCAGGAGTTCGATGCCGATGACAGCGCCCACGATATCCACGATTGCGTCCACTGCGCCGATTTCGTGGAAATGGATCTTGTCGGGCGTTGTGCCGTGCACTTTGGCCTCGGCGTCGGCCAGCCGTTTGAAGATGCGGGAGCTTTTCTCTTTTACCGAGGGTGAAAGCGTGGAGGAATCGATGACGGCCAGGATGTCCGAAAGACGTCGTGTTTGTTGATTGCGCTGGTCGACCACGACATGCACCTTTGTCGCGGCAATGCCGGAGCGCTTAACCTTCTCGGTTTTTATCTCATAGCCCGGAAGATCAAGCTTCGCAAGTTCTCCGCGCAGGACGTCGAGGGAGACGCCCGCGTCCACGAGCGCACCCAGGGTCATGTCGCCGGATATGCCGGAAAAGCAGTCGAAGTAGGCGAGGGTCATCGTTCTCCAAGAAGGTTTATCCTGTGCGCCAGCACCCCGGCGCCGAAGCCGTTGTCGATGTTCATCACCGCGATGCCCGCGGCGCAGGAGTTCAGCATCGTGAGGAGCGGGGCCAGTCCCTGGAAACCCGCGCCGTAGCCCACGCTGGTCGGAACCGCGACCACGGGTTTGTCCACGAGCCCGCCCACGACCGAGGGCAGCGCGCCGTCCATGCCCGCGACTACCACGATCACCCGCGCTGCGTCGAGAATGTCCCGTTTGCTCAGCACCCGGTGGATGCCCGCCACGCCCACGTCGTACACGGTCTGGACCGCGCTGCCGAGCATGCCTGCCGTGACCGCGGCCTCCTCCGCAACGGGAATGTCCGAGGTCCCCGCGGTCAGGACCAGAACAATGCCGTTCGTCGCGGGCTTTTTGTCCTGCCGGACCACGATGGCGCGCGATGCGGTGTGGTACACCGCCCGCCGGTCGAGCTTCCTGACTGCTTTATAGATCGTCTCGTTCGCGCGCGTGGCCAGGACGTCGCTCCCCGCCTTGAGCATTCGCTTCGTTATGCCGACGACCTGAACGAGCGTTTTTCCCTCGCAGTAGATGACCTCGGGCATGCCGTGGCGCAGATGGCGGTGGTGGTCGATGTGCGCATAAGCCGCGTCTTCGAAGGGCAGGTGCCTGAGCCGTTTGAGCGCCGCCTCTACGCCGGTCCTGCCTGAGCGCACATCCCGGAGAAGCGTGGTGAGGTCTGATTTATTCATGGACCACTATTACTCCGCCTTGAGTTCCCTCGCCATCAGGTCTTTGAGGGCTCGCATGGGGTCCTTCCCTTCATAGAGAATGAGGTAGACCTCTTCGACAATCGGCATATCGATCTTGAACTTTTGCGCGAGTTCCCGCGCGGCCTTTGCCGTCTTGACGCCTTCCGCAACGGTCTTCGATCCCTGCACGATGTCTTCGAGCTTCTCTCCCTTACCGAGCCTGGTCCCGAGGGTCCGGTTCCGCGACAGGCCGCCGGTGCAGGTCAGGACCAGGTCTCCCATGCCTGCAAGGCCTGAGAACGTCGCGGGTTTCCCCCCCATGGCAACGCCCAGGCGGGCCATTTCAGCCAGGCCCCGCGTGAGCAGGGCCGCCATGGTATTGTAGCCGTAACCCATTCCCTCGAGTACGCCGGCGGCAATGGCCACCACGTTTTTGAGAGCGCCCGCGAGCTCGACGCCGATGACATCGGTATTCGTGTATACGCGGAAATGGGCAGAGCTCAGGACCTCCTGGGCTTTTTTGCCGATTGCCGGGTCATAGGAGGCGAGGGTGATTGCCGTGGGCATCTTCCGGGCGACCTCTTTGGCAAAGCTCGGTCCTGACAGAAAGCAGAGACGATCATGATAATCTCCGGGCAGAACGTTTTTGAAGACTTCGGACAGCGGCATGAGCGTATCGAGCTCGATGCCTTTGGATGCGCTGATGATGACGGCGTCTCCGGCAAGGACTGGCGCGTACTTCTTCGCGACCGCCCGTACGGTATGAGAGGGGACCACGGAAAGAATGAACGGTTTGTCTTTGACCGCCGCTTCCAGTGATGCGGTCACTCTGATTGATGCCGGCAGGGTGAAGCCGGGAAGATAGACCCGGTTCTCGCGCGTGCGTGCCGTTTCCTCCGCAAGGTCCTGCTCGTACATCCAGAGGGTCACGTCGTGCCCTTTGTCCGCGAGCAGCACGGCAAGGGCCGTGCCCCATGCTCCTGCGCCTATCACCCCGATTTTCTCAGCCATTGAAGCGAATTATAAAGGGATTGCCGGAAAGAGTCAAAAGAATTGTATTGGAATGATCAGGACACGTTTACCGCGAAGCCGCAAAGGACGCGAAGGATGACTAGGGCAGATCCGGATCAAGAATTGTATCACAGAAATTCCTCGTAATAATCCAGGTCCTTGTGGAACGTTTCTTCCAGGGATGCCAGAGCGAAGAATGCCGCTACCACGCAGATGGCCCCGACCGCAAGCGCGCCGGCCTCAAGACCGAGGTGGCGTCGGAATAACTGAAAAAGGAGAGTGATGGGGACCACCATCCCGCGCACGAAGTTGGGGACGGTCGTGGCGACCGTGGCCCGCAGGTTCGTGCCGAACTGCTCGGCGGCGACGGTCACGAAGATGGCCCAGTAGCCGCTGGCATATCCGAGCGCGAGGCATACGCCGTAGAAGAATCCCGGGCTCCTGCTTCCCTGCAGAAAGTAGAGGGCAATGGAGGCGATGGTCAGGAGCATGAAGAGAAGGAGCACTTTTTTTCTGCTCTTCAGGAGCTGGCTCAAAAGGCCGCTCGAAATGTCGCCGAAGACCAGCCCCAGGTAGCAGAACATGACTGCATTCCCGGCGGAGACGGGGCCGGTCGTGCCGAGCGTTTTGGCGAACTCGGGCGAGAACGTGATGAGTATCCCGACGACGAACCAGATCGGTACGCCGATCAGGATCGAGTTGAGATAGCGGAGGAACCGTTTTCGGTCGGAGAAGAGGGCAGGCATGTTCCCGCGGCTGACGCCGGCCTTTTTATCCATGGCTTTGAACATACCCGACTCGGCCACGCTGATACGGGCGATGAGCAGGAGGAGCCCGAGCACGCCGCCGATGATGAAGGCGTTTCGCCAATCATAGGCGTTGGCGATGATGTTGGCGAGGATCGCGCCCGAGACGCCCACAGAGGCGACGAGCATGGTGCCGTAGCCGCGGATGCTGGTGTGCAGGACCTCGGATACAAGGGTGATCCCCGCACCGAGTTCACCGGCAAGGCCCACGCCGGCGATGAACCGGAGGGCAGCGTAAGCCGGGAGGGACGTGGCCATGCCGTTTGCCATGTTCGCGACGGAATACAGGAAGATCGAGCCGAACATTATTTTCAGCCGTCCCTTCCGGTCCCCCAGGACGCCCCAGAGGATGCCGCCCAGGAGCATGCCCGCCATCTGCATGTTGAGGAGATATACTCCGTTGTCGATCAGTTCCTGGCCGGAAAAGCCAAGCGATTTCAGGCTCGGCACCCGGACGATGCTGAAGAGCACGAGGTCGTAGATGTCGACGAAGTAGCCGAGGGCGGCGACAATAACGGGCAGGCTGAAAATATGGCGGAGATGATTGCCGGTCCTTTGTTCCACGAGACCTCCGGGAAGAAATCTTATTCACCTATGGTGAACCTGGTTTTATTCCGAACTAGTTGATTTTCCTCTGCGTACTCTGCGGTAAATGCTTTTTTAGAATAATACGCGATGAGACAGGTTTCACGACTCTATCAGAGTTTTTTTGCTGTTTCAAGCGAATTTTCGTTTGACCGCGGACATCCCAGCAGGTTAAGATTCATCCATGAATGCATGGCGCGGCAAGGCATTACACGTGGACCTCTCGTCCGGAAAAACAGGGATTGAAGACCTTTCGCGGGAGGTCCTTCTGTCCCGGATCGGCGGAAGAGGGCTTGGCGTCGAGATGATGCGGGATTTTTTCACCCTCGACCCTTATGATCCCCGCATGCCGATGATCTTCGCCGTGGGCCCGCTCTGCGGCACACCGGCGCCGGCGTCGTCCCGGATGTCCGTGGTCTCGCGCTCTCCGCTTACCGGCACTATCACCGATTCCTCGGTCGGTGGCACGTTCCCGCTCAAACTCAAGTCAGCGGGCTATGACTGCCTCGTGATTGCGGGCAGGGCCCAAGCGCCGGTCTATCTCCGGATCCATGATGATAAGGTCGAGCTCAGGGACGCTGCCGCGCTTTGGGGAAAAGGCTGTCTGGAGACGAATGCAAAGCTGGAGCCCGAGGGCGTTTCGGCATGTATCGGTCCCGCAGGGGAGCATCTCGTCCGGTTCGCGAATATCATGGTCGGCGGGGCTAATTCCGCGGGCAGGGGCGGGCTCGGCGCTGTCATGGGCTCGAAGAACCTGAAGGCGATCGTGGTTGACGGCTCGAAGAAGGTCGCGCTCGCCGATCCGGGGGCGTTCAACACGGCCAGGGGCGACGTGATGAGGCTTTTGCGCGCCTCTCCCGTGGTTATGGGAGAGCTGGGGCTGGGTGAATACGGCACCGCTGCGCTGGTCGATATCGTGGGCCGGCGCAGGATGGCGCCGACGGAGAATTTCAAGAAAACTTTTTTTCCGGAAGCGGCGGCCTATTCCGGGCCTTCCCTCAAGAAGTCATTCGGCTTTAAAAAACACGGCTGCGCGGCCTGCCCGATCCAGTGTAAGAAGGAAACGTCCTGCGGCAGGCCGGTGCCCGAGTACGAAACACTGTCGCACTTCGGAGCGCTGAACGCGAACTCAGACGCCGATTCCATCGTGAAGGCGAACGTACTGTGCAATAACTTCGGCATGGACACCATCTCCGCGGCTTCAACGTTCGCTGCCTTCGGCGAGGCACGCGGGGCATTCCTGGCCCCTGAGGAAATACTCGACCTGCTGAAGAAAACGGCATTCCGGGAGGGAGAAGGGGACCAGTTTGCCGAAGGCTCCAGAAGACTCTGCGCGTCTTTGGGCAAAGCGCTCTGCTCCATGAGCGTCAAAGGTCTTGAACTCCCCGCCTACGACCCGCGCGGCTCCTACGGCATTGCTTTGGCCTACGGGACATCCACACGCGGTGGATGCCATTTGCGCGCTTATCCCATAAGCCAGGAGATCCTCAGAAAGCCCGTTGCCGTGGACCGCTTCAGCTTCGACGGAAAAGCGAGAATGATCAAGATCGCCGAAGACAACAATGCCATCGTTGATTCGCTTTCGATCTGCGCCTTCGCGTTCTTAGGCGCCTCGATTGAGGAATACTCACAGATGCTCGCGGCGGCCACCGGCATGCCGTTCACCGGCCAGGGGCTTTTGAAGACCGGCGAGGAGATCGTCCTGGCCGAGCGGAGATATAATCGGGAAAACGGATTCACGAAAGCCGATGATTTCCTGCCGGCGCGGTTTTTTACCGAGGCGGGTTCGTCGGGAGAGGGCATCGAGATCCCACCCATCGACAGGGACAGGTTCACGGAAGAGTTGGAAAAGTATTATCGCATGAGGGAGAGGAGCTGAGATGTTCTTCAAGAAACAACGCGCAGAAGAGCCAAAACCAGTCCGGGTTGACCAGGCTCTCGCCTGTTTTCGAGATGGATTGAATTGTACCCAGGCCGTTCTAACCACCTATGGACCGGCGTTGGGTTTGGACCGCGAGGCCGCGTTAAAAGTTGCAGGGGCCTTCGGATCGGGAATGGGCATGGGCGAGACCTGCGGCGCGGTGACCGGCGCGATCATGGTCATCGGATTAAAACATACCAAGGTCAAAGGTATAGATTATTTTTCGAAGGAAGAGACCTACGATTTCGCCGCGGAATTCATCACGCGGTTCAGGGAGCGGAATAGGACGATCGTGTGCAGGGAACTGCTCGGCTGCGATGTGACTACAACCGAAGGTCTCAGGAAGGCGCGCAAGGAAAAGAAGTTCAAGAAGCAATGCCCTGAATACGTCCGGGATGCGGCGGAGATACTTGACGATATGTTAAAAGAGTGACAAAGGCTGTGAAACAAACCAAAACGTCATTCCCGCAAGCGGAGCGCGTCGGGAAACCTTCATAAAGAAAGATTCCGGACACCCTGCACAACGCTTCGCTCGTAACCGCTGGGTGCAGGCAAGCCGGAATGACGGCGTAAGTAAGGTGTTCGTAACTTGTTTGTCGTTATTATTTTGAGACAATAATAATCGATTCATAAGGTTTGTGGAAGATGTCCTTACTATTGTGAGATGATGGATAATATCACTTCTGTATGAGCGCCGCGATCGCCTTGAGGATTAGCAGCACCCACGGCGTTCCGTGCAGGACCAGGTCGAACCAGTCGATCGGCCGTACGAGCTGTCCTTTGGACAGCATCTGGAGCTTCTCCCAGATGTGGGGCGGAGCGAACGGCGCAAGCCCGAGCGTCAGGCAGGCAAGCACAAGAAGTCCCCACGGCATTTTTGCTATGAATTCCATGTAATGTCTGTCTCCTCTGTAATTATGCCTGGTTATTAATCGTTTCAAAATAGAAACAACATGATCAAAAATAAAAAAAAACTGTCATTCCCGAAGGTTTAATCGGGAATCTGGTGTTAAAACCATATCCCCGATAGGAGCACTCGGGGATGACACAACGTGGTACGTCAATACTATTATGAGACCCTTAATAACGGAAAACTATCCTCAGGCGCATGCCGGACCTCATGAAGAGGGAGTCCGGATCATCCCCGCCTGCCCTTTCTCGATCTTCTGTCTTTCCCGCCTCTCCGATCGGGTCCCTTGAAGTTCGGCTCATTGGATCTTCTTCGATCCACGTCTGATCTTCGGTCCGCCCGCGCCCTGCGCTCTTTTTGCAACTGTTCAAAAAGGTGGTCGAGCATCTCCTTCCTTTTTTCCACGAGGATATTCTCATGCGCCTTTTCGGTGAAAATTTTTGCGGCTTCCAACCCGAAGTGACAGTCCGAAATGAGCGAGACCAGGACCTGCTCGGCCCGGTTGAAGAGTTCTCTGTCCTCTTCGAAGCTTTTGTTCTTTTTGCGCTCCCTCTCCGCCATGAGAACGTTGAGCTCATGACCGATCTTTTTGACGTGGTCATGAATGGCTCCGTATAACCCGGAAAGGGCCGACAGGTCCTCCCTCAGCAGGTCCGCTATCTCCTTCGAGAGCAGGGCTACGTCTTTTTTAGCGGCATCGAGGTGCTGCCTCGTGATCGCGCCATGATGCAGTGCGTCCTTGAGCTGCTCCTTGACCTGCGCTTTGACGTCCTCGATCGACCGGTTCATTTCATCCCGGGCGGTCCGGGGATCCGAGAGAACGGCATTCGACATTACGCAGAGCTGTTCGATCCTGACCAGGTTGTCTCTGACATACAGGGCGATGTGGCCCAGTTCCGCGGTCAAGGCGGTTCGGCGATTCAGAAGCGTTTCGAGCGCGTTTTTCCTCTCGTCAACCATACCCCGTAGTTTGGCAACCTTGACGGCGTCGGCCTTTTTTTTCGGATTGAGCCCGCGAATCTCCTCTTCGGCGGACCTGATGAACGCCGCGGGTTTTTTGAAATCGAGCGTTCTGAACGCGTGCGCATGATATTTGAACTGTTCCACAGCCAATTGGAGAGCGGGGTTGAAGAATTGGGAATGGCCGAGGACGCCGTAGAACATTTTCACGCGCAAATCCCGGCTTGTCGCATCGCGTCCCTCACGCCGTCCGAATGCCAGAATGCGTTCCAGCAGCTCCTGATACGCCGCGAGGTCGTTGCGGTGCAGGGCCCGTCCTCCGTCCTTTTTGGGGCTGTCGAGAAAGGCCCGGAGCTCCTCCTGCGTCGGATAAAGGTCTTCGTTCGATCCGAAGCGGAGACGGAATATGGATTTGTCTAGCGCCATGGGTATATCCGCGGTGGCTGCGGTACACCTGAATCATACAGAAATGCGGGCCCGGGGTCAAGGGGCGCTTTACGGCGCGCCGGCGGGGTAAGGCCGTCTCCGTGGATACGTGAAAAAAATCTTTTCAATTCACAATCTCTTCGGTATACTTGCCCGTGATGTACACACTCGCTCGAATCCTGCAGTCCCTGCTCCTCCCGCCGGGCAGCTGCCTGCTCCTCATGGCGTTCGGTTTTCTCATCGTGCGGAACTGCCGCATGCTCGGCAGGCTGTTCATCGCTTCCGGATTCATTTTGCTGTACGCGGTCAGCATCGGTCCCGTAACCGATGCCTTGATCAAGCCGCTCGAAAAAACCTACCCACCGCTTCAGGAAAAGACTACGGTTCGCGCAGACGCCGTGGTCGTGCTCAGCGGCGGCGTCCACGACCTCTCCTGGCTGGGGCTCGGGCCGCAGGCGTCCGAAACGTCCATCGAGAGAACGGTCGGAGGCGTAACGCTCGCCCGGCGCCATCGTCTTCCCCTCATCCTGGTCGGCGGCAGCGGCGACCCTGCCAAGGCGGGGGTCAGTGAAGCCGAGGCCATGGCCCGCATCGCAGCCGATCTGGGGGTGCCGGGCCGTGATATCATCGTTCACGACGATGCGCGGAACACCCTTGAGAGCGCCAGGTCGGTAAAACGCGCGCTCAGGGGCAAGCGTATTTTGCTTGTGACATCAGCCTATCATATGCGGAGGTCTGTCGGATTTTTCAAGAAGCAAGGGTTCGAGGTGGTTCCTGCGCCTTGCGGGTACCGGGGCGAGCGCCGGGCGTTGTCATACCACTCCTTCATTCCTCATGCCGCAGGCCTGTACTATTCCAACTGCGCTCTGGCGGAATATATCAGCCTTGCATGGTACACGATAGTCGGTGAGTTGTAGAAGAAGGGATAGATGACAGCGTGTCTATTAATTCCCCTGAAAGAATTTATTAGGGAATGGAATAAGGGGGGTGACGGTTTGCGCGGTCTTGAGGGTTGAAGCGACGAACTGCCACTCGCTGTACGCGCTTTTACCGGCAAAATCCTCGTACGGGACGGGAAAGTTGCCCTTCTTCAGCGGTTCTTTGTCGCTCTTGCTGCGGACGCCGATAATGCCCGGCGTGGCCTTCTGCTGGCCAAGGATCAAGACTCCCGGTACTCCCACAGTCACCGTCTGTGAAGTGATGATTTCGAAGTCCTCTCCGGTAAAGGGGTCCTTGTATTGTTGGCGCAGGTGGCGCTTGCCGGCCGGCGTCCTGTCGTCCTTGAGCAGTTTTTCGATGTTCGGGGGATATTTCTGCCCGGCGCGATAATACAGCTCGATGGCATTCCGGTACTGGTCTCCGCGAAAGAGAAGCTCTTCCTCCTTGTCGCGCAGCACGACGTACTGCCAGTATTTCCCCGCCGCTCCGAGACTGATCCCGATGATCACGAGCGCCGCGATCAGGGCAACGTAAGCGAAGCCGGAAGAATTGCCCCGGCTCTTGCGAAAGCGCCGGGACAGGCGGATTGCGGATTGCGGAATGCGGATTGATACGGATGCTGCCTCTGCAATTTTCAATTTTCCATTTTCAATTTTCAATGTCGTTTCGGCTTTACCTACTCGATAAACGTGACCCGGTTGATCTCCTTGAAGGTGGTGTCTCCCGCGAAGACCTTGTCGAGCGCGGACTGGCGGAGGGTTGTCATGCCTTCCGCGATCGCGGCCTTCCGGATCTCCGAGGACGGCCGTTTTTCGAGGATCATTTCCCGGATGCGGTCGGAGAGGTCGAGAAATTCGGTGATGGCCTTCCTGCCGCGGAACCCGGTATAGTTGCACTCCTTGCACCCTTCGGCGTCGTAAAATCGACGGTCTTTGTTCTGCTCGAAGCTGACGGCCGATTCTTCAAATTCCTGCCGCGCCGGCGTGACCGGCTTTTTGCACCGGGTGCAGAGGATCCTGACGAGCCGCTGCGCGAGGATGCAGTTGAGGGATGAAACGAAATTGTAGGGCTCGATGCCCATGTTCAGGAACCGGCCGAGCACGTCAAAGGCATTGTTGGCATGCACCGTGGTGAAGACCAGATGGCCGGTCAGGGCCGACTGGACCGCGATCTGGCCTGTTTCGGCATCGCGGATTTCTCCGACCATGATCTTGTCCGGGTCGTGGCGCAGAATGGAGCGGAGCCCGCGCGCGAAGGTCAGGCCTTTCTTTTCGTTCACCGGGATCTGCGTCACACCCCTGAGCTGGTACTCGACCGGGTCTTCGATGGTGATGAACTTGTCCTGTCCGGTGTTGATCTCGGTCAGGGCCGCATAAAGCGTCGTGGTCTTGCCGCTTCCCGTTGGCCCGGTGACGAGCACCATGCCGTAGGGCTCGCGGATGCTTTTCCGGAACCTCCGGAGGTCGGTCTCGTCGAACCCGAGGCTGTCGAGCTTGAGCGTGTTCACGCCGGCGGTGATGGATTCCTTGTCCAGGATGCGGATGACCACGTCCTCGCCGAAGGCGGAGGGCAGGATCGAGACGCGGAAATCGATGGTCTTGCCGCCGGTCCTGAGCTTGAACCGGCCGTCCTGCGGCACGCGCCGCTCGGCGATGTCCAGGTCGCTCATGACCTTGATGCGCGACACGATGGCGCTGTGGAACCGGATGTCGATCGGATCCGTGGCCTGGTACAGCACGCCGTCGATGCGGTATTTGATCAGCACGTTCCTGTCGGTGGACTCGATGTGGATGTCGCTGGCCCTGCGCTGGATGGCGTCGAAGACCGTGGTGTGCATGAGCTTGATGATCGGGCTCTCGTCCTTGTCGATCGTCTCCAGCGAAAGGATTTCCTCGCGCTCCCCGTCCTCCTGTTCCCTGACGATATGGAACTTGAAGTCCTCGGAGACCGCGTGCATCACCTGCTCGGAGGAGCCGCTCCGCTTCAGGACGCCCTGGATTGCCGAAGGCGTGCTGACGCTGATTTCTATCTGCCGGTTCAGGATCATCTCCAGTTCATCGATGGAGGGAAGGTTGTTGGGGTCCGTCATGGCCACGATGAGGACTTCCCCGGCGTCCTCCAGCGGAACGAACTGGTACCTCTGCATGAGGTCCACGGGGATGGTCTCGAAAAACCCGGCAGTGATGCGAAAATCCGAAAGGTCCACGTAGCGCAGGCCCCGCTGCTCCGCCAGCGCCTTGGCAAGGGCCTCCTCGGTCAACAGGCCCTCCGCCAGGAGGAGCTCGCCGGTCCGCCTTTCACGCCCGTCGGTCTTCGAGAGGACCGCGGTGATCTGCTCCTGCGTCACGACGCCCATGGCAGTCAGTATGTCCCCCAGCCGTTTTCTTCTGAACGACGTCATTTTAACCTCGATCCCATTTCGAATATCGGCAGGTAGAGGGCCACAACGATCACCGCCATCACGAGCCCCATGCACAGCATGAGCACCGGCTCGATCATGGTTGTCAGCGTCGTCAGCCTGTTCTCAACCTCCTGGTCGTAGAAATCAGCCACGTCTTCCAGCATCCCGGGAAGGTCGCCGGAGGACTCTCCGACCTCGACCATCCGCACCGTCATGTCCGGCGCGAGCCGGGTGCGTTCGAAGGCATTGGCCAGGCTCACGCCCTCGGTCACGAGGGTCCGGACTTCCGCAAGCTTCCGCGCCATGATCCTGTTGTTGACGACCCCCGCCGTAGTGTCCAGCGACTGCACCAGGGGAATGCCCCCCCGCAGCACGGTGGCAAGCGTTCGCGTGATCTGCGCGAGCAGGTACTGCGTGACCAGCGACCGGAGGAGCGGTATTTTGAGCTTCAGGCCGTCGAGCAAAGTGCGGCCGGTATCGGTCTTCCGCCAGAGATGGATCCCGAAGCCCGCGGCAACCAGTCCCAGGAGCAGATACGGCGCAAAGCGGACCAGCGCCGCGGTGAAGGAAATCAGTATCTGCGTCAAATACGGAAGTGAGCCGGCCTGGTCGCTGTACATCTGGGTGAAGTTGGGGATCACGTAGAGAAAAAAGAGCGTAAGCACGGCAAGTAAAACGACGACGAGAAAGATCGGATAGGCCAGCGCCATTCTGAGCTTGCTTATCACGGTGATCATCTTCTTCTGGTAGGTGATGAACCGCTTGAGCACATCGACGAGGGCGCCGCTCTTTTCCCCGGCCTGCACCGTGGAGGTGTAGAGGGGGGGGAAGTAGAGCGGATGTTTTGCCATGGCGTCGGAAAGCGCCAGGCCGCCCTTGATGTCATGGATGATGTTCTCAAGGGCGCTCTTGAACCGCGGTTGTTCCGTTCGCTTGTGCAAAATCTCAAGGGACTGGAGGATGGGCAGACCGGCCTTGATGAGCGTGGCGAACTCCTGGTTGAACAGGAGGAAGTCTTTTGCGCTGCCGCCGCCCCGCAGCCCCGCTTTTTTCGCGGTCAGACTCAGGACCAGGTAGCCCTTTCCCTCGAGCTCCCGGCGGAGTTCCCCGGCATCAGCGGCCATGGCCTCGTCGGTGAACGAGGCGCCGTCTTCCCGCAACGCCTTATAGATGAAGAGAGGCATGTGGTGATAATACCAGATAGGAGGCCGGCAAGTCAATAAGTGCTTGATTTTCTTAACCGCTTTGTTACCGCGAGTATCGGTTTATTACGGATCGTTTGCGATGAAAATTTCTTCAGCGTGCAGCGGCAGTTCCTGAGGACGGCGAAGAACGTTCATCACCCCCCTCGCCCATGACCGTCTTAAGTATGCAGGCGTAGCACCGCCCTTATTTCAGGTTCCTCCAGTACTTCATCAGGTGGGAAATGATGTTCTGGATGACACGTTCGGCCGCGGGGGAAGCGGGGGCGTTTATACG
>JAXIPA010000195.1:0-35361 GCA_045403145.1 Nitrospirota bacterium
TAGCTCCGCGAGGGATATAAATTCGGAGAACAGCCTGTTGATTGTTTCGACCTTCGTCCGAAGGGCGGGCTCGTTCGGCGGTGATAAAAATATGCCATGCTCGGTTTCTCCACCAGACAAGATAGCTCTCGACAGCCTTGCAGCCTCGGCAAGGTTCAGTTGAGCTCTTTCCAGGTTTATCGGCTCCTTATCGGTAGTATACTCTTCAAGCCAGAGATGCGCTGTCGCGGTATATATCTGGAAATCCATGAGTGCATTGGAAAGAGCCTGGCTTGCATGCTGCCTTTCGTTGATCGACTTCATCCCTGCGAGCATGGCGAGAGAGATAACGCCTAACAGAAAGACCGCTGCCGGAATTAAATACCATCGCCCCCGGGCGCTCTGGCCGGATTTGAGGTCCGTGTCCCCGTTGTCTCCTTTATTCATCGCAGGCTTGCTAAACACTATGTTGCGTCCTCGGGTACAGTGTACTTCCTCCCCACTTTCCTTATGTGCAATATAAATACCAGTGATTCAATAATGAAAATTATTTTTAAATCAATAGGTTACACAACGCATCTGTCGGATTCGTAAGCTGGGTATTCATTTTCGATGGTCTATTTTGAGCTATATGATCAGGATTAATGATTTCAGGTCGCGGGCATCGGCAAAGAGCGAAGATAAAAATCGAGTGACTTTAGGCGTAGAAGCCTTTTATGCTGCTTGAGCCGTGCATGACGTTGCTTGGTATCTGAAAAGGAAGCAAGAAGGGATGGATCAGAGCGGCAGTTTTTTCGTTTCTTCGATGACCGCTTCGGCTTCGGCCTCGGCGCCGGTTAGCGACAGCAGCCGGTCCCCGAATTTCCCCAGTCTCTTGTCCGCGTCGTCGTACTTCGTCTTCGTGTTCGTCAGGTGCTTTCCCACGAGTTCAAAATCCGTCCTGAATTTTTCAAAATCGCCGGAAAGCCTCGCCAGGTTTTTCAGGATCTCCTGGGCCTGCTCCTCGACGTGCATGCCCTTGAGCCCGAGCAGGATTGTCTGGAGGTAGGCGTAGAAGCTGTTCGGCGACACGGGGATGACCCGCTTGGCGAAAGCGTAATTGAGAAGTCCCTTGTCGGTGTCCACTGCCTCGTCTTTGATGATGAGCTCGTAGTACACGTTCTCGGCAGGGATGTACATGAGCGCGAAGTCGAAGGTCCCCTCATCAGGCAGGATATATTTTCCCGCGATGGCGTCGACATGTTTTTTCACGTCGCTGATGAATTTCTTTTTGGCGGTTTTGCGTTCGTCCTCCGTCGCCGTCTCCACGACGCGTCTGAAGTTCTCAAGAGGGAACTTGGCGTCTATCGGCACGAGATTATGCCCGAGCTTGATGGCCGCGTCCACGGCCTCGCCGCTCTTGAACCGGTGCTGCAGCGTGTAGTGTGCCGGAGGGAATATCTGCGCCAGGAGGTCGCCTAAGAATAGTTCGCCAAGCCCGCCGCGCAGTTTCGGCGAACGCAGAATTTCCTGCAGGCTTGAGATGTCCTTCCCCACTTCGAAGACCTTTTTCGTCGCCTCGGACAGGCTTCCGAGGCTTTTGTACACGTCCTGCACTGCGCGCGCCGCGTTGTCCAGCCTGGTGTTCAGGTCCCCTGTTGATTTCTGGAGCTGCTCCGTCACCTGTCCGAGCCGCGTGTTCATCTGCGACGTCGCCTGTCCGAGCTGCGTGTTGACCTGCTCCGTTACTTTTCCGAGCTGGGTATTCACCTGCAGGTTGATCTGGCCGAGCTGCTGGTTTACGGACTCCTGGCCCCTCTGCATGGCGTCAGTGAGCTGGCCGCGGAGGGAAAGGACCTCCTGCTGGAGAAGGGGGATGGTGGGATCTATGGTCTTTTTCTGGGACTGAAATACGAGCCAGAGGAGGATGAGAATGGCGGACGCAAGGAGTATGAGGGTGGCTATATCCATAAGACAAGTTCAGGGTTCAGAGTTCAAAGTTCAGAGTAACTGCGTGAAAAATTGCCATGTTAAATGTTTTGTAACTGCTCAGACCTGTCGCCAACGCTACAGCACAGACTATCTAAAACCAAACCGTCATTCCCGAATGGTTCTATCGGGAATCCATTTTGAATTTAGCCTTTAGAAAAGCCAATGGATTCCCGCTTTCGAGGGAATGACGACCTGAGTAGTCATAATGTTTTTAACTTTGAACTCTGAACTTTGTTCTCTGTACTATTATTTTATCTCCAGCATCCGGTCCAGCGCCCGTTTCGCCGGAATGCGGATCTCCTCCGGCACCTTGATCACGTGCTCCATATTTTCCAGGGCGCGGAGCACGCTTTCGAGCTTCGTGCGCTTCATATTGGGGCAGACCATTTGTTTATTGAGCACGAAGAACTGCTTGTCCGGGTTGTCCTTCCTGAGGCGGTGGAGGAGGCCTTCCTCGGTCCCGATGAGGAATTCCTTATGGTTCGATTCCTTGCAATAGCGAAGCATGCCCGAGGTGCTCGTGATGTAATCAGCCATGTCCTGCACGTCGGGTGGACATTCGGGATGGATGACAAGCAGGGCATCAGGATGCTCCGCCTTGGCCCTCTTCGCATCCTCGACATCAAGATGCGCATGGTGCACATTGCAGAACCCGTCCCAGGAGATGATGTTCTTTTTCGTCCTCCTCGCGGCATAGGCTGAGAGGTTCCGGTCCGGGATGCAGATGATCGTGTCCTCTTTCAACGATTCAACGACCTTGACCACGTTCGATGACGTGCAGCAGATGTCGCTCTCGGCCTTGACCGCCGCCGAGGTGTTCACGTACGCCACGACCGGGACACCGGGATATTTGTTCTTCATATCGAGCAGGGTGAAATCGTCGGCGAACGCAAAAGTGATGCCGAGCACGTCGTAGTAGAGGTCCCGTTTTGTCCTGCGAGGTCCCTTGACCGTGACCATGTCCGCCATGGGGCAGCCCGCCCCGAGCTCGGGCAGGAGCACGGTCTTGTCCGGCGAAAGGATCGAGGCGCTCTCGGCCATGAAATGCACGCCGCAGAACACGATCACGTCATTGTCCGTCCCGGCGGCGGCTCGCGAGAGTTCGAGCGAATCGCCGGTGATGTCGGCGATGTCCTGGACCTCGGGGCGCTGGTAGTTGTGCGCCAGGATGATGGCGTTCTTCTCTTTTTTGAGCTTGAATATCCTGTCGCGGAGTTCGGGAATATCGGTCTTCTCAGTATTCATAAGTGTGTGATAATACCGATAATCGCACGCGGTTGTCAAATGATATTTAGTGGAGCCCCTCCGGCAGGAGCCGGAGGCTCCCTCGATGAACGCGACCTCCCGCGACTTAACCGCGCCTACGCGATTGCGCTTGCGCAAGTGTCAGGCGCGCGTTGCCGCTTTCCTCCCCCGGCGGCGGGGGAGCCGGGGGATTCCAAGTCGCGGGATTGGAAAGCAAAGCATTTACCGCAGAGGACACAGGCCGCGGAATTTTGCATCTTAAAGCCCGCATTACCTCTCCTCACTCCCGGTGATTTCCGCGGTGAACTGAATTGTTGTTGCTTGAGAGTTATATTTCGGGTATCCTGTCCCCCATGACAGACGAAAGAAAATTCAAATCAGGCTTCATCTCCATCATCGGCAGGCCGAACGTGGGCAAGTCCACGCTCCTGAACGCACTGTTGGGCGAGAAGATCGCCATCATCTCCGACAAGCCGCAGACCACGCGAAACAAGATCCTCGGCATCGTGAACACACCGGCCGCGCAGATGGTGTTCATGGACACTCCCGGCATTCACAAGCCCATGCACAGGATGAACGAGATCATGGTCAAGACCGCGCTCACGACGTATAACGAGGTGGATGTGATCCTTCTTCTCGTCGAGGCCACGGAGGCCCCCGGGGGAGGGGACCGGTTCATTATCGAGACGCTCTCCAAAGTGAAGACGCCGGTCTTCCTGCTCATCAACAAGGTAGACCTCATCAAAAAAGAGGCGCTCCTGCCGCTGATCCAGGAGTACAGCAAATTGTATGAGTTCGCCGAGATCATCCCGATTTCCGCGCTCAAGAACGACCTCGCCGGGCTCATCGAGGCAATCCTCAAACGTCTTCCGGAGGGTCCGCAGTATTTTCCCGATGACCAGCTCACGGACCAGCCCGAGCGGTTCATCGTCTCGGAGATCGTGCGCGAGAAGATCTTCGAGCTCACGAAGGAAGAGATCCCGTATTCCACGGCCGTCATGATCGAGGAGATGAAGGAAGAGCCCGACATCACGCGCATCCATGCCGTCATCCTCGTGGAGCGTGACTCGCAAAAGGGGATACTGATCGGCAAAGGCGGGGGCATGCTGAAGCAGATCGGCACCCTGGCGCGCCAGGACGCGGAGAAACTGCTCGGGACGAAGATCTTTTTGAAGCTCTACGTCAAGGTAAAAAAGAACTGGCGCGAGGACGAGCGGATGCTCAGGAGCATCGGAATACTGGGGGAATAGAAACATTGCGGGTTTCGGATTGCGGATTGCGGAATGAAAACCCGAAACCCGAAACAAGAAACACGAAACAAGGGAGTTTCTCATGCATGAACTGGTAACCTGGCTGGTTGATACCATCGGCGTGTTGGGTTATCCCGGCATTTTCGCCCTCATGGCCATGGAGAGTTCAATCATCCCGGTCCCGAGCGAACTCGTGATGCCGCCGGCGGGATACCTCGCCCAGCAGGGACAAATGAACATGGCGCTCGTCATCCTCTGCGGCACGGCCGGAAGCCTCGTGGGAGCTTATGCGAATTACTTCGCGGCGCACTATCTCGGAAGACCGCTCCTCCTTAAATACGGAAAGTACGTATGGATCACGGAAGAGAAGTTCGCGAAGGTCGAGACGTTCTTTAAGAACCACGGGGAGGTATCGACTTTCATCGGCAGGCTCCTGCCGGTCGTCCGTCATCTCATCTCGCTTCCCGCCGGACTTGCGGGCATGAATCATGTCAAGTTCTCGCTCTACACCCTTCTCGGCGCGGGGCTCTGGGTCACGGTGCTTTCCTACATCGGGTATTTCATCGGCGCGAACCGCGAGTTGATCATGCAGTACTCCCACCAGGCTCTCATCGGCGCGGTCGTTCTGAGCATTACGATTGTCGTAATCTATGTCTGGAACCACCGGAGACAGAAAGAGAAGTAAGATTTCGGATCGCAAATGCGCATTGCGGAATGTGCGGCAGCCGTTCCGCATAGGCAGGATGTAAGTCCGGTACGTGGAGTATGAGATCCAGGACAGAATCGATCATCATCAGCAGCATGAACCTGGGAGAAGCGGACAAGCTAGTCACGTTCTTTTCCCTCGACCGGGGCATGCTCAAGGGCGTCGCCAAGAACGCCCGGAAATCCTTCAAGCGCTTCGGCGCGGGGCTGGAGAGCTTCACCCTGGTCCGGCTCCACCTCTACGAGCGCGAGCACCAGGAACTGGCCCGGATCGAGTCCGCGGACATCATCGAGCAGCACGCATCCGTCGGCAGCGACCTTCCCAGCGCGGCTGTGGGGGCCGTGATGCTCGAACTGGTGCGGGAACTGTCGCCCCTGGGAGAGCGCAATGCGCAGGCTTTTCTGCTCCTCTCCCACGTGCTCCATCTCCTTGACGAGGGTGCGGACCCGCTCTTTCTGCTCAGCATCTTCAACATCAAGTTTCTGTCCCTCCTGGGCTACCAGCCCAGGCTTGACCACTGCCTCTCCTGCGGGACCCAGCCGAAAGGGGAGATCATATTCCTCGGCATGAAGGGCGGCATCCTCTGTCCGGACTGCATGGTCTCTTCCGGGGAATCACAGGTGCGGTTGTCCGCCGGCGCGGTGGGGTTCTACTACCACGCGCTCAGGATGGACATGGACAAGGTTCCCCGCCTCAAACCGTCATCCGGCATCATACAGGAACTCGACCGGGCCTTCTCGGCCCACACCTTCCATATCCTCGGGAAAAGGCTCAAGTCAACGGAGTTTCTCAGAGCCGTCTTACCACTAAGCCACACCCCGCACTCGCGCTCGTAAACGCTGGGCGCAGGCTAAGACACGAAGATAAATCAAGTTCATTCGGGTTTAAACAAACATCAAAAACCCTCATGTATTTCTTCGTGCCGGAGCCTGTCCCCGAATGATTTAGTCGGGGATGTCTTCGTGGTTACAGGCTTCTGTTTAGGATTTTTTTTGGGATTTTTGCCAGCAGGATCAACGTGAAGATTACGCAGGCATAGGAGAAGAGGTCGCCGTATTTCGTGTAAAAGGTCCTTTCGGTCCCCGGAACGAGTTTGCGCGTGAGCTCTGCTTCCGTGAATATCGCCGATGTTTCCAGAATCCTGCCGCGCGAGTCGATGAAACCCGAGATGCCGGTGTTCGCGGCGCGAGCGATGGGCACCCGGTTCTCCACGGCGCGCAAAACAGCCATGGAAAAGTGCTGATAGGGCGCAGCGGTCCTGCCGAACCAGGCGTCGTTCGTGACCGTCGTCATGATCGTGGCTCCGCTGTTTACAAATCTCCTGACGAGGTCGGGGAAGATGATCTCGTAGCAGATGACGGTGCTGAGTTTCGTCTCCCGCTGTTTGTCCGCCCCGCCGTAGGGGACCGTCATCACCGTATAGTCATCCCCTGCCTGGAAATCTCCAATCGCCTGCACCATTTTTTCCACAAAGAACAGGACGCTCTTAAGCGGAACGTATTCTCCGAAGGGGACAAGGTGGATTTTGTGGTACGTCGCGTCGACCCGCCCGTCCGCCGAGAGCAGAAACGCTGAGTTTCTTCCCACGATGCGCCTGTTCGGCTGTCTTTCGTAAGTGGGGCTTCCGAAAAGGAGGGGGACCCTGTTCTGTTTTACAAATGAGATGAGGTCGGCGGTCAGCATCCGATCACTTTGCTGTTCGCCGTTGAAATAAAAGGGAACCGCAGTCTCGGGCCAGATGACGAGGTCGGGATGCTTTTCAAGGGCCACACGGGTCAGCCGTTTGTAGACGGCGATCGTTTCCGCCTGGTACGCGGGGTCCCATTTTTTGTCCTGTTCGATGTTCCCCTGGACCACCGAGATCGTGATGCCGCCGGACGTTTCAGGCGCGTGAAGCTTCGTGAAACCGTACCCCAGGACAAGCGACACGGCAAGAACCACCGCTATGACCGCGGGATAGTTTTTTCGGTCCGCGATGAATTCTGCAGTAGCCGCGTTCACGAGTACGAGCAGGAACGAAACACCGTACACTCCGGTGATGTCCGCGACCTGGATCACCGGAAGGACGGTGTACTGCGAGTAGCCGAGAAGAGACCAGGGAAAGCCGCTGAATACGTAGGTACGGGCCAGCTCAAGCGCGGTCCAGAGCGCGGGAGCGGCGATGAAGAACAGCGCCGGGTGGTCCTTCCTGAGGGAGACGGAGGCGGCGGCGAAGAGCGCGGGATAGAGCGCGAGATAAACGCAGAGGAGCAGGGTGATGAGCGATGCGGGAACGAGCGGAATGTTGCCGTAAAAATGCACTGAGTTGGTGACCCAGTGAACAGTGCCGGTGAAATAAAAGAGTCCCGCGATCCCGCCAAGCCAGAACCCTTTTGTTACGGTCTGTTCCTTGAGTGAGATGAGAAGAGGGACCAGGGCGACCCATGCGAGGTAAGGGAAGCCGATCGTGGGGAATGAAGCGGCGAGAAGAATACCGGAGACCGCGGCAAAGGCCGAAGAACGGAAATTCATGCTACTTCGCCGCCTTCTGCTCCTGCATCCACTTTAAGAGACCGTCCTGCATGCCGCTGTTGAGGTGTGTTTCGCCGGTGGCCGTAGAGAGCGCGGGTTGCTGGTGAGCCGGCCGGGGTTTGTGCGCGGTGTTTTTTGGCGGCCTGGCAGCGGTCTTCGCTGGAGCCTGCCGGACCTGAACAGGCGGACGCTTCTGCTCCTCCTGGACAGAGGGGGCAAGCGAGGAAACAGCATGGCGGTACAGGATCTCCTGCTTTTGGCCCTCCATCACGATGACGTAACTGTCGAAGGCCTTGATTTTCCCCGCCACGCGGATCTTGTTTTGAAGGGTCAGGGTCACGGAATTCTGATCGGTCTGGTAAGCGTTCAGCATCCGGTCGAGGAGATTTGTTTCCATGGAGGCACCTCTGCATCAAAGAAAATGGTTCACCGGTTGATCGTGGTGATCGAGTGTTTGTAGTACAAATGCTGCCTGCCGCCTTCTTCCAGCAGAATGGTGAAGCTGTCGTATGCCGCGATATGCGCTTTTATTCGCTGCCCGTTGATCAGGAACAGGGTGAGAAGCTGGTTTTCCCTTATTGCCTTGTCGAGAAATTCCTGCTGGATGTTCGGGCGGCCGGTTGAGGAGTCCGCCGCGGCCGGGGGCTGGTCGGGCGCGCCCTGCTCCGGCTGTTGCACCGGAAGGGCAAGAAGCGGGTGCGGAGAGGTAAGAAAGGAAATTTCCTGTTTCAGGAGGGTGACGATCATGCCGTTTACTTCGCAGTTGATTTCGTAACGGCCGATATCACGAAGAACCCCTTCATGCTCGGTTTTGTTCATCTGACCGATACGGAGCTTGACGCCGCTTGCTAATGCCTGAGACAGGAACTGCGGTTCAATGGCTTGCCTTGATTCTTCCTTCGTTACTTCCATTGAAGAAAATCATATCTGAAATTTATCGCTTTTGCAAGAAATTTCTCTCGACGCCGCCTGCATCGATGGCGCGTCGGATAAACGAGTGCTCCGTTTTCGTTATTGACATTTTATGGCATATGGCCTAATATCCAGCGCTATGTATGAACTCATGATCGAATCGAAATTCGCGGCGGCCCACCAGCTCCGCGGCTATAAGGGCAAGTGCGAGAGGCTGCACGGCCACAACTGGCGCGTTACCATGGCAGTGACCGCCGAGCGCCTGGACGAGGTGGGTCTAGCCATCGACTTTCACGACCTCAAGAAGGCGCTGCGGGACGTGCTCGACCAGCTGGAGCATACTTTTTTGAACGACATATTTCCCTTCACGCAGATCAACCCCTCGTCGGAAAACCTGGCCAAGTGGATCTACGACACCATGGCGAAAAAGCTCAACAACGACAATATCGAAGTCGCGAGCGTGACCGTCTGGGAATCGGACACGGCCTCGGCGAGCTACTTCGAGTAGAACCTCTTGCCACAGAGACCACAGAGGACACAGAGGACACAGAGGGAAGCCCTAAAGGTCCCAAATTCAAGATTCAGAGTTCAAGATTCAAGACGTTCTCTGTGACCTCTGTGCTCTCTGTGGCTGAACTCTTCTTTCAGGTTTATTTTGTCGAGGTCTTGAATTGGATAAACTCACCGCCAAAAAAATTCTCTCCCTCGCATTGTCCCTCAAGGCCGACGCCGCCGAAGTCTTTCTCCGGGCCTACACCTCCACATCGATAGAAGTAAAAGACCAGAAGGTTGACGCCTTCGACCGAGCGAAGGACGTGGGCGCGGGGCTGCGCGTGCTCGTTGGTACGCGTCTGGGCTTCGCCTTTACCACCGACCTTTCGGACAAGGCGCTCCGGACGCTGGCGCAAGCAGCGCTGACGAATGCACAGAGCACGGAGCCCGATTCTTTCCACTCCCTTCCGGACAAGCCGGCGACCGCCTATCAAACCGTTGCCGTATATGACCCGGAGCTTGTCGCCCTGAGCGAAAAAGAAAAGATCGACCGGGTCATGGCCATGGAGCGCGAGGCGTTCGCGGTCGATTCCAGGATCAAACGCATCCGCAAGGCCTCTGCGGGATTTTCCGATTCCGGGACCCTGATCTTGAACACAAATGGCGCCGAGGTTTCCTATAAGAGCACTGCCTGTTCGTCGAGCCTGGAAGCGGTCGCGGAAGACAAGGGGGAATCCCAGGCAGGTTCGGAATTCGACGTGAACCGTTTTTACCGGAAACTGTTGGTCGAGGAAGTCGGCCGGAAGGCGGCGCAAAGGGCACTCGACCTTCTCGGTGCGAGGCACATTGAGTCAATGAAAGCGCCCGTGGTCCTCGAAGCGCCGGTGGCGCAGGAGTTTTTGGCCCTGATGGCGGGCGGTTTGTCGGCCGAGGCCGTGCAGAAGAAGAGATCGCTTTTCATCGGCAAGCTGGGCAAGGAGGTCGCATCGCCCGCCATTACCGTCCTCGACGACGGCCTTCTCGAAGGCGGCCTCGGGACCGCGCCGTCCGATGACGAGACGGTACCGATGAAAAAGAAGACCGTCATCGACAATGGCCGGCTTGCGATGTACCTCTATAATACGTACGCTGCGAAGAAGGACGGGACTTCATCCACGGGGAACGGCATGCGAGGCGGGTTCAAGGGCATTCCGGGCGTGGGCGTGACGAACCTTTATATAGAGCCGGGGAAAAGCCCGCTCGAAGACTTAATCTCGTCCATCGACCATGGGCTTTTCGTCACCGACGTCATGGGCATGCATACCGCCAACCCCATTTCCGGAGATTTTTCCGTGGGCGCAACGGGCTTCTGGATCGAGAAAGGGAGGAAGGCTTATCCCGTGCGTGAAATCACGATCGCGGGAAACATCCTCGACCTCATGAAGCACGTCGATGCCGTGGGCAGTGATATTCGTTTTTCCGGCAGGATCGGCAGCCCGTCGCTCCGGATTAAGGAACTATCGATCGGGGGGAAGTGATTCGATTGCGGATTTCGGATTGCGGATTGCGGAATGCGGATTTCACCCTGCTCTTGCGATAACGCGGGTACAAGCGGAATGCGGAATAAGAATTCTGAATGAGCTTTTACTGTTTGCGGTTTTTGTTGATCTTTCACTCTGAACTCTGAACCCCCGATTAAGGCATTCGGGGGCAGGCTTTGAACTCTGTACTCCGTACTATGTACTATTTTCCTTCCACACCCTCTTCTCGATCTCCTGCAGCACATCCCCGAAGGTGTCCGAATTGATCGCCGAGCAGGTCACACCGTTGAACCGGCGTGCGAGGGCTCTTGCCCAGAGCGGGTTCACGAGATCCACCTTGTTGAACACCACAAGCTGAGTGATGTGGTCGAGGCCGATCTCCCGCAGGAGATTGTTCACGGATTCCATCTGCTGTTCGAATCTTGGATTGCTGATGTCCACCACGTGCAGGATCAGGTCCGCGTCCTGCATCTCGTCGAGGGTCGCTCGGAAAGCGCCCAGGAGGTCCTTCGGCAGGTCCTTGATGAACCCTACGGTATCGGTGATGACCACCTCGCGGTCGCGCGGGAAGCGTAGTCTGCGCGTGGCCGTATCCAGCGTCGCAAAGAGCAGGTTCTCCGCCTTGACCTCCGATCTCGTGAGCGTGTTGAAGAGCGTGGATTTGCCCGCGTTCGTGTACCCCGCGATCGAAACAATGGGAATATCGCTTTTCACGCGCCGCTCCCGCCGCTGGTCCCTGGCCTTTCCGAGGGCGTCGAGCTGTTTTTCCAGCCTTCGTATCTTGTCCCGCGCCCTGCGCATGTCGACTTCAAGGCGCGTCTCGCCCGGGCCTCTGCCGCCGATGCCGCCGGTGAGCCGCGAGAGCGCGGTCGAGCGCTCCGACAGCCTCGGCAGCCGGTATTTGAGCTGGGCAAGCTCCACCTGCACCTTCCCGTCGCCGCTGTGCGCACGGCGGGCAAAGATGTCGAGAATCAGCTGGGTGCGGTCTATGACGCGCATCTCGGTGATGTCGCCGATGGACTTGACCTGGGCCGGGGAAAGGTTCTGGTCGAAGACAATCAGGTCCGCGCCGAGCTGCTGCGAGCGGATGATGAGTTCCTTGAGCTTTCCTTCGCCCAGGAGATATCTCGGATTGATATCATGCAATCGTTGAATTACCGTGTCCAGGACCGTGATCCCGTCGGTGCGCGCGAGTTCCTTGAGCTCCTCAACGGACTCCTCCTGCTCGTGCCTGCTCTTTTTCGACACGGAGACGAGAATGGCCCGGTCCTTCTTTGCCACTTCCCGGGCTGCCTGGGCCCGCTCCATCTGGCGTTCGATGTCCGCGATGAATTCCGCCGCGTCAATTGTTACTGCATGAACGGACTGCGGAGGCAGCATCTCATAGAGCTTTTCATCCGGATTCGGCGGAATAAGATGGGCGATTGAAATGGTCCCGGGCAGTCCATCCGGCTGTGCGACGAGGGCGGCGATCATGTCGAGCCGGAGTAGCGCCAGGTCCGTGAGGTCTTCCTGGTTCAGGGGCTGGCCCTTGAGGTGCGTATGGATGAACCGGACGCCGCGGAGCCGCCTGCCGCCGAGCCGGTGCTCCGAGAGATCGGGGATGAGAATGTCCTTGTTTGTGCCCACGAGCACGTTTCGCACGCTGCCGGAGCGATCGATGATGAGGCCGACCTGTCTGCCGATCCCGGCCGAGGCTTCTGTGAGCGCGCGCGCGGCCTCAGGCGTGATTACCGAGTTGGGCGGCATTCTTCTGCGATACAGCCTCTCGATCATTTTTATTTCCGCGGGCTTGAGGCCCGTTATGTTGCCATGAACGGTAGAGATGAAAAGGCTCCTTCAATAATTCACTGTTATCATATTACCACAGCGCCGCTAAAAAAATAAGCGCAGGCACGGATACCTGCGCTGAGTTATGAATCGTTTTAAGATAAAATAAACGCAAAGGTATGGACAAATAAAGTTGTCATCCCCGAAAGTTTCCATCGGGGATATGGTTCCCTCAACGAACGAAGGAACACCAGATTCCCGCTCAGAATCACTGCGGGAATGACGGAAGATAGGACAGTCAAAAAAGACGACGCCAGCTCACTTTACCCGGTACACTATATCGTGCTCCCTCGCATGATCCTTGACCCTGACGCCGACGCTCTGACCGGCTGTTGCCCGGTCTACGTGCTGGTGCTCATACTCCATGGATTCGACGGTTTGCGTGAAGTCCGTGGAATGGCCTTTCACATGGATCGTGTCCCCGGTCTGGAGCGCCCCCTTGTTGATCTGGATCACGGCTACGTTCAGATGGCTGTAATAATGCGTCACCGTGCCGATTGCCTCTTCATTTGACGCGGGTTCTTCCAAGGGAGGGAGGGACCGCGGCGGCGGTCCGGGTTCGACCATAGGCGGTTGTTGAGTTACAACTTCTTCTCCGGAAGGTTTCGTTTCTTTCGCGGCCTTCTTCCTTACCGGTTTCTTCGCTGTTTTTTTCTTCAGCGACTTCTTTTTTGCGATTTTTTTCCGGGGGACCGGTTTTTTCTTGAGGGTCTTCTTCTTTGCTGACTTTTTGGCGGGTTTTCGGGAAACGGCTTTTTTTGATTTACTTTTGCCCTTTGTTTTTATTGGCATAAGTCCTCCGTATCGATTATGGAGCCCCTTTGCAAAGGTCTTTATTCAGCAAGGCAGACGTAAATTGTTGCCTGAATTTTTTCTGTTTTCAGGTTACGAGTCGTCCCGCAAAGCGGGGCGGCTGCCAAAACGGGTCATTTGCAAGAAACCTGATGGTGTAAGGCTGTGAAAATTGTAACAAAAACCCGCCAAAAAGCAAGCCAAAAAAAGACACGATGAACACAGGAATGCTTGACAGCCAATCATAATTGTGAAATAATTGGCCAAAATTGTCGGGGAGTATCGAAACAGTGAAATAGAGCAACAATAAACTATTCACGGGGTAGGAGGAGGAACGGTATGAAAAGATGTCTATCGGTAGTGCTGTCCATGTTGTTCGTGAGCGTTGTATCAGTATTAATGGTTTCTACATCTGTGTATGCAACTGACGGTATGAATCTTGAGGGGTACGGTCCGATTGCAACGGGTATGGGCGGCGCGTCCATGGCCTACGATAACGGGACCGCGGCGATGATGAACAACCCGGCAACACTTGGTCTTATGCCCCAGGGCAACCGGCTTGACGTGGCGCTCGGGTTACTGGGCCCGCACATCACTGCTTCGGCTCCGGGTGCGCCTGATGCGAAGTCATCCGCCGATGCCTTTTACATGCCGGCATTCGGATGGGTGCAAAAGGCAGGACTGATGAGCTACGGCGTGGGAGTGTTTGCGCAGGGCGGCATGGGAGCGGAATACGACGCCAATTCGTTCCTTGCAGTCGGTTCCGGGGAGGAGGTCCGTTCCGAACTGGGCGTAGGCCGCCTGCTCATCCCCTTTGCCTATGAAGTGAACAAGGATTTCAGCATTGGCGCCACGGTTGATTTTGTTTGGGCCACGTTGGATCTGAAGATGGCGCTGCCGGGCGCGACATTTCTTGACATGGCCGCTTTCCCGGGTGCTACACAGACCTTTGGCACTGTATCGGGCAGCATGATGGATGCTTTTGGCAGTCTTGTATTCGGCGGCGGTGCTTTCCCCGCGGGTACTTTAAATCCGGCCAATCCGGTGAACTGGGGCCGTTTTGATTTTTCCGATGGTAGTCCTTTTTCCGGCGCGGCAAAGGGCACGGGTTTTGCCGGCAAACTCGGCGGCGTATACAAAGTCAACAAAGCCCTGGCAATCGGCCTCGCCTATCACAGCAAGACAGCGTTGGGCGATCTTGAGACGACTGGCGCTACGGTAAGTTTTAATGCGAATGTGGACTCAGGCATAGCCGGCGGCGGCGCGCCCAACGGTGTATTCGTTCCCGCGACAATTCCGCTCAACGGCAAGATCGAGGTCAAGGATTTCGAGTGGCCGCAGATGGCCGGAGCGGGCGTCGCCTATCAGGCCTCTGACAATTTGTTGGTCGTGTTCGATTATAAGTGGATCAACTGGGCGGATGTTATGAAAAGCTTCAAGCTGACCTTTACTGCGGACGCGGCCCAGCCGAATCCTTTGGCGCAGCAGGGCTTTGGCGGCACGGTGCTCGACGCAACCCTGTTCCAGGATTGGAAGGACCAGCATGTGTTCATGATCGGCGCGGGATACAAAGTCAACCCGGAGTGGACGCTGCGCGCAGGGTTGAATTACGCCAACAATCCCATACCTGATAAATTTATGAATCCGCTGTTTCCGGCCATCGAAAAGACCCACGTGACCCTCGGTGCGGGCTACATGATCAGCAAGGCCTCGAGCGTGGACGCCTCGTTCACCTATGCGCCGGAAGTGAAACAAACCAACGGCCAGGGCGTGACCGTGGCGCACTACCAGACCAACGCTCAGCTCATGTACAGCTACCGGTTCTAATCGGAATAATAACACTTTTAAGATGGAAAAGGGCTATGGCATACCGTAGCCCTTTTCTTTTCTGAGAGGGAGGCGATATGAAACGAATAGTGAAGAGACTGCCGCTGATATTCCTGCTTATTATATTCTTGTTCAGCACGGCCAGTGCCGAAGAGACGCTTTTAAAGCCCTTTGTACTCGGGTCCCGCGGACCCGGTTCGGTCGCGGAAAAAACCGCAGAGGTCAAGACCTCCCTCACCGCGCAGGGATTCACCATTGCCGGGGAGTACCAGCCGTATCCTGATGCCGCAGTCGTTGTCGTGACGAATGACGAGCTGAAGAGCAACGCTGCGAAATCCGAACACGGCGGATTCGGGGCTGCAATTCGCGTCTCGGTCACGAAAGTCAAAGACGAAGTGCAGGTGGCATATACGAACCCCGTCTACATGGCCAATGTCTACCGTATGAAGGGTGATCTCGCTGGTGTGGCGGAAAAGCTTGCCGCCGCGCTGGGCAAAAAAGAGGAATTCGGCGCCAAAGGCCTGACCGCCAAAAAGCTTCGGAAATATCACTATATGATGGGCATGGAATATTTTGATGAGCCGAGCGTGCTGGCCGAGTACGGCAGTTTTGAGGAAGCAACGGCGGCCGTGGAAGCAGGCCTTACCGCGGGACGGGGCGGCGTGACGAAAGTATACCGGATCGACATCCCTGAAAAGAAAGAAGCGGTGTTCGGCGTGGCCATGAAGGGCGCGACGGATGAGGACAAGTATATGGATGACAAATTCATCATGAGCGAGATCGATTTCAAGGATATCCGGGCCACCGCGCACCTGCCTTATGAAATACTGGTTTCGGGAAACAAGGTCTATGCGTTGTATGCGCGGTTCCGCATCGCGACCAGCTTCCCGGATCTTTCCATGATGGGCAAGAACAGTTTCATGAACATCATGAAGAGCCCCGAGGCGATCCGCAAAGCCTTGACCCAGGCTGCGGGAGGAAAGATATAGATCATTGTCGTTGATGAACACCGGCAACCACTGGTCCCTTCATCACGCAGAATATCCAGTATGCCGAAAACCTCCTCTCTGATGCAGGGAGGAGGTCTTTTTCGATTATCATGGTATAGCATGCCCCCGCTCTTAAGACAAATTCCGATACTTCTCGGTATCTGCCTGCTGCTCGCGGCGCCATACGCAGGGTGCAAGCCGTCGGAAAAAACCCCGATGGAGCAAACACACGCCGTACCCGGTCCGGAGTTCGTGATAGCGGCGGTGGGCGATATTATGATGCCTCTTTCCATCCAAAACGCCGTGGCCCGGAACGGCAACCAATACTACATCCTGTTCGAAAAAGTCATCAAAGACCTCCAGGCGGATATTATTTTTGCCAACCTTGAGACGCCCGTCGACGACAGGTTGCCGGCATCCGGCTATCCGAGGTTCAATGCGCGGCCTGACCTGCTCGCGGCGATGAAAAAAGCCGGGATCGGCGTGGTCTCGGTTGCGAATAATCACGCCCTGGACGCGGGTCCCGACGGCCTCATCCGGACCCTTGACAACATCGACGCGGCCGGCATCGTCTTCACCGGCGCGGGAAGGACCAGGACCGAAGCTGATCGTGCGACCATGGTGACGGTCAGCGGCATGAGCGCCGCCTTTTTCGCTTATACCTATGGCACGAACGAGGGCATACCGCGAAAAAAGAAGGGGATGCCGGCGGTGAACATCCTCAGGGCTGATTCGGATGCAGACCTCGCCCTGGCCGCGTCACACATCCGGAAGGCTCGGGCCTCGGCGGACTTCGTCGTCGTATCGCTTCACTGGAGCGACGAGTATCGCGCAGACCCGACACCATGGCAGAGGCGGGCGGCAAAGGAACTGATCGAGGCGGGCGCGGACGTTATCCTCGGGCACCATCCGCATGTGCTTCAGCCCATCGAAACTTACACCGCGCCGGACGGCAGGGTGGGGCTGGTCGCCTTCAGTCTGGGGAATTTCATTTCGAGTCAGAGTTTCGGGATATCGAACCGGAACAAGGCAGATGTCAGGGCGCTCCGGGGAGATGGCGTCATTCTTATGATCCATGTGCGGAGGGAAAAGGGCAGGGCATCCGTCATCCGCACGGAGTTTCTGCCTCTTTGGACGGCCCGGCAGAAAGTGGGAAATATCTTTGTCTCCCGTCCTGTCAGCATCGCACGAGAAATAGCTCTGCTCGCGGAAAAGGGGAAACGAAGCGCGGAAGAAGAAAATACGCTGGCGCTTTTACGTTACCGTCAAAAAATCATTACCGATCAGTTGACGAAAAGATGAAGGTGAGTAAGGAAGCTTCTTAAATGTTCGCACGGGCCGCATAAAACCGAACCGTCATTCCCGAATGCTTCTATCGGGAATCCAGAGTTTTGGTTCTTTTAATATTGAGAAAACACTGGATTCCCGCTTTCGCGGGAATGACGACCTGAGTAGTCACTATAAATCTTGTTTCGATGTTGACTGCACCGCTTGGATGGATTATGATTGATCGCACGTGCCCGCCATGAACATTCTCTTCATTAAACTGTCCGCCATTGGCGACGTGGTGCAGACACTGCCCGCCCTCGAAGCAATTAAAAAAACTTATCCCGACAGCGCCATTACCTGGGTCGTTGAAGATGCGGCGGCAGGCATCCTCGACAGCCACCCGGTGGTCAGCCGTCTGCTGGTCTCCCGCAGGAAAACATGGCTCCGCCTGCTCAAAAATCCGCTTACCTTCTCGCAGGGAATCGCCGGCATCAGCCGCTTCGTCCGGGAACTGCGCGATACGCAGTATGACATCGCCATCGACTTCCAGGGGTTGTTCAAGAGCGGCCTGCTGATCGGCCTCGCCCGGGCCACCCGGAAGATCGGGTATGACCGGACGCGCGAGCTGTCATACCTGTTCCTGAATGAACGGCTGCCGGCATACGACATCGAGAAACATGCGCTTGAGCGGTATCTCGATGTCGCGAGGTATTTGGGCGCGAAAGACGTTTCATCGGCGTGCTCGCTGCCGGTTGATCGTGAGCGGACATTCATGGCAGAGCGTTTGGAGGGAGTAAAGCTGCATGGCCGTCCGCTCGTGGTCGTGAACCCCGTGGCGCGCTGGAAGACGAAACTCTGGCCTGAACGGAATTTTGCCGAACTGGCGGACCGCCTGGTCGCGGAAAAAAACGCCGTGGTCATTTTTACGGGAAGCGCCGAGGACCGGTCGGTGAATGACCGCATCCTGGCAATGATGAATGAGAAGGCCCTGAACTGGGCAGGTGAAACGACCCTCAAGGAACTGGCCGCATTGGCAGCTCTTTCCGATCTTTTTATCACGACGGATACTGGCCCCATGCATCTTGCCGCCGCGGCGGGGGCCAGAGTGTTGGCGCTCTTCGGCCCCACTGCCCCATGGAGGACGGGTCCATACGGACCGTCGCACGTTGTCCTGCGCGCGGGGACCGAGTGTTCTCCCTGTTTTCAGCGGAAATGTGACCGGGACATCGAGTGCATGACGGGAATAACCGTAGAGGACGTGATGGGAAAAATAAGATTGTTAAGCTATGGATGAAATGACCGTTAATAAAATCTAAAGAAGAGCCCTGTGACCCGTTGAGTCATTACTGATGCTCTCGTAAAAAGGCGTCATTCCCGCTTGATTCTAAGCCTGCCCAGGCATGCTTGAAGCCGGGGGGAATCGTGTTGTCATATAACACAAAAGATAAAGAGGGATTCCGGACGCCCTGCACTCGTTTATGGCCGCGCTTTCGTAAGAGCAGGCCACGCTATGCTCTCGTAATCGCTGGGTGCAGGCAAGCCGGAATGACGTCAAAAGAGAGTTGTTCGACTTATTACGACTTCATCATTATTGCGAGCAGTTCTCCCGTTTAAGCTTTCCCTGCTTCCAGCTCCGCAGTCTTCTCGATATATCGCACGAGCTGGTCGAACGGCAGCCGGCGATCGTCCAGTGCCCAGAAAAAGAAATCGTCAAGTGACTTAAACAGACCGTATGCCGCCCGGTGAGACGCGATTACATCGGCAGCGGAAGCGTCAGTAATGATCTGGTTTCCTGCCACGAACCGGTCCAGGATCATGGGGAAAGCGGCGTACCACGGAGCATAACTCTTGCCTTTGGCTGCGCTGATTCGGTTTTTGATCAAGTTCAGGACAAAGCGATAGAGCTCGGCCTGGTCACTCATCGTATGCTGCGGGTCGATGAGGAGCGAATGCATGCCGACGGCCTCGTACATTTCCGGATAGCGTTTCTGCTTGAAGAGTTCCTCAAGGTATGTTTTGAGTTCTTCCTTTTTTTCCACATTCGAGACCCTTACCACTTCCGACATTATCATGTTCCTCCTCACTGACGGGAAATCTTTGCACAGCAACCGAAATAGTAACCCAAGTCGTGATGCAACGCAAGAAAATTTTTAACAGCCGAAGGATGCGTGACGCGTGCTTCACCGACGAAAAAGGATGAAGCTTTGCGAACGCTATGCTCCATTCTGCTCCGTTTTGTTATGCTATCCCAGGCTTCGTTCTCAGCAGGAAGGTGTGATGCTTTGCCGGCCGTGTCCACGCAATCGAAGCAGCACCCTCGCTGGAGTTTAACTTGAAAAATAGCTGTAAATCGGGTAAAGTCCTTTCTACTTATGGGAGAAACCGAAACCACGACTCCAGCCTGGCGCAAAGGCCTTACGAGAAATGTCGTGATTCTGGGCTTCGTCAGCCTTCTGAACGACGGCGCATCAGAGATGATCTATCCGCTCCTGCCGGTGTTCCTCACGGCCGTGCTCGGCGCTGGACCGGCCGCGCTCGGAGTCATCGAGGGCATTGCCGAGGCCACAGCCTCGCTGCTCAAGCTCTTTTCCGGCTACGTCTCGGACCGGGTGAAACGGCGCAAAGGCTGGATCGTTGCGGGTTATTCCCTGTCGAACGTTATCCGGCCGCTCATTGCATTTTCCACATCATGGCTCCACGTGCTCGTACTTCGCTTTTCCGACCGTGTTGGCAAGGGGTTGCGCACGTCGCCGCGCGACGCGATAATCGCGGACTCAACTCCTTTGGAGTACCGCGGCATGGCTTATGGCTTTCATCGCGCCATGGACCACAGCGGCGCCATCGTGGGCCCGCTTCTCGCAACGGCGCTGCTTCTCGTCTTCCATGACGACATCAAGACGATTTTCCTCTTTTCATTCATCCCCGGCATACTTGCGGTTCTCATGCTCGTCTTCGGCCTCCGGGAAAAGCATGCTGAACGCCCGCGAGCGCCCTCTGCACCGTTCAACTTCCGGTCTGCCTGGGCGGAGATGCCGACGGGGTTCCGGAAATATCTTTTGATCATACTGATTTTTACGCTCGGCAACTCTACCGATGCGTTCCTGCTTCTCCGCGCCCAGCAGCTCGGCGTATCCGTCGCTTTCCTGCCCATCATTTGGGTCGTGTTGCATATCGTCAAGATGGGCTTCTCAGTCCCCGGCGGCGTTTTGTCCGACCGCATCGGAAGGAAGAAGGTTATCGTCGCAGGCTGGCTGGTGTACGCGCTGGTGTATGCGGGTTTCGGCGCGGCCTCCGCGCACTGGCATGCCTGGGCGCTTTTCGCGGTCTACGGGATTTATTTCGGCCTTACGGAAGGGGCGGAGAAGGCGTTCGTGGCCGACTTCGCTCCCGTGCATCTGCGAGGCTCGTCCTTCGGCCTCTATCATCTGGCTGTCGGCGCCGGGGCGTTCCCGGCGTCGTTATTGTTCGGTTTCGTGTGGCAAGAGTTTGGATCAACAGCGGCCTTCGGCATGGGGGCAGGGCTCGCGCTTATTGCGGGTGTGATGCTTTCGATGTCGGCGGTAAAGAAACCGGGAGTGCAAAATACATAAGTGACATTTTAAAAGAGGTGATATATGTCTACCTATACCGTAGCAATCTCCGGCGCTTCCGGCGCACCCTATGCACTCAGGCTTTTGCAGGTCCTGATCAAAAGCGGGCACTCAGTCTATCTGTCAATCTCGGGGGACGGGCTGTCGATCCTGAATGACGAAACAGGACTGATGCTCAAAGGGTCTGAGACCGACATCCAGTATGCGCTCGAGAAACACCTCGAAGCGAAGGAAGGGCAGCTCAATTATTTCGATGAGGACAATATGTACGCGCCGATAGCGAGCGGCTCGGTCAGGATTGACGCCATGGTCGTGATCCCGTGCTCCATGAAGACGCTTTCTGCCATTGCCCACGGTTACGCATCGACCCTGATCGAACGGGCCGCCGACGTGACGCTCAAGGAAAAAAGGAAACTCATCATCGTCCCGCGCGAAACGCCGCTTTCCTCCATCCATCTGAGAAACATGCTGACGCTGGCCGATCTTGGATGCCACATGATCCCCGCCATGCCCGCCTTCTATCATCATCCCAAGAGGATTTCAGACATGATCGATTTTATCGTCGGAAGGGTACTGGACAGCATGGGGATCGAGAATGATTTGTCGCCGAGGTGGGGAGGGTGAGGCAAATGGAGAATGGACAATTGAGAATGGAGAATGGAGAATGAGAGGAACTGAGAATGGAAAATTGCTCAAGTCTTTATTATCCATTCTGCATTATCCATTATCAGTAGTTACGCATTATATTCCGTCCCCCCTCCGCTTTCTCCGAGGTTCTTCATCCACGTGTCGATCATCGATGAATCCTGCTTGGCAAGCACGTCTTCTTCCACGAACACGGGCGCCCCGATGCGGATGGCGATCGCGATGGCGTCGCTGGGCCGGGAATCGATGTGAAATTCCTTATTGTCGTGGAGGAGATAGAGCGAGGCGTAAAAGGTGTTGTCGATAAGGTCACTGATCACGACGCGGGCAATCTCGACTTCCAGCCGGTCGAAGATGCTGACGATGAGGTCATGGGTGAGGGGACGGGCGGCCTTCACGTTGCTCATGGCCATGGCGATGGAATTGCCTTCCGCAGCGCCGATCCAGATGGGAAGGATTTTTTTCCCGGTCTCATCCTTCAGAACGACGATGTAACTGCTGTTCCTGCTGTCGAAAAGGATGGTATTTACGTTCATCTGGACCCACATACCGGCCCCCTGATTTCTGACTAAAAATACCACACCGATACCGCTAAGTAAAGGGATTATTTTATTGACTTTTTTTAGAGATACGATATACTTTCTTTCCTGTAAACGCGAAGGAAACGCCGATCATCGATGAAACAAACCGTAACCGAAATCCTGCTCCAGGCCCTCAGCCGGGCCAAGGAAAAAGGAGAACTGAAGCTCGAAACGCTGCCTGCGATAACACTCGAAACCCCGCGGGAAAAGACCCACGGCGACCTTGCCACCACGCTCGCCATGACCCTGGCGAAGCCGGAAGCGAAACCGCCCCGGAAGATCGCCGAGATCATTATCGGCAATATCCAGGATGAAGAAGGGCTCATCGAGAAGACCGGGATCGCGGGTCCCGGGTTCATCAATTTTTTCCTTAAGCAGGACCGCTGGAAAAAGACGCTCTTTGAAATTGACTCAGATGGCCACGCCTACGGTCTGCTGAACATCGGCAAGGGGGAAAAGGTCCTCGTTGAATTCGTGAGCGCCAACCCCACGGGGCCTCTCCATGTGGGCCACGGCAGGGGGGCCGCGGTCGGCGACGCGCTGGCGAACCTGCTGACCGCAGTCGGATACGATGTCACCCGGGAATTTTACATCAACGACGCGGGCAGGCAGATCAAGTTGCTCGCCAAGTCGGTCTACAGCCGCTATCTTGAGACGCAAGGGTATGACGTGCCATTTCCCGAGGATGGTTATCATGGCTCTTATATCAGCGAAATATCAGGCTCAGCGGAAATAAAGGCGATATTAGGTCCTGTCACAATAAAAGCGGGTGCAGTACCTGATGCAGGGGCCGCAACGGCAGCAACAGCAATGAGCGGTGTTGCCGAAGCCAGTAAAGAACTGATGCTCAAAGAAATCCGTACGGACCTCGAGGCCTTCGGCGTCCGCTTCGACATCTGGTTCAGCGAAAAAGGTCTGCTGTCCGATGGATCGGTTCAGAAGTCTATCGAGGAACTTAAGGAGCGCGGTTTTGCTTATGAACAAGACGGCGCACTTTGGCTGCGGTCTACAGCTTTTGGTGATGATAAAGATCGAGTAATAATCAAGAAAGATGGCGAGTACACGTATCTGGCAACGGACATCGCCTATCACCGGAACAAGCTTGCGCGCGGGTTCAAAACCCTTGTCAATATCTGGGGCGCCGACCATCACGGCTATATCCCGCGAGTGCAGGCCGTGATCCAGGCGTTCGGCCATCCGAAAGATTCGCTGCATGTCCTGCTCGTGCAGCTTGTAGCGATCCTCCGGCACGGAAAGCCCGTGCCCATGTCCAAGCGGGCGGGGACCTTTGTGACGCTTCGGGACGTCGTACAGGATGTAGGCGCAGATGCAGCACGCTATATATTCTTAACACGCCGGTCCGACAGCCATCTGGATTTCGACCTCGATGTGGCCAAGGAGCAGTCCCGGGAAAACCCGGTGTACTACGTGCAGTACGCCCACGCCAGGCTGGCAAGCCTGTTCCGAGAGGCGGAAACAAGGGGCATCGTGGTCCCGAAGAGCGACGCCGTCGATCTTGCGCTTCTCGATCTCGAAGAAGAGCAGAACATCATCAAGGCGCTCGCAAAATATCCCGAAGTGATCGAGGAATCCGCGCTGGCATACGAACCGCACCGTCTGACGTTCTATCTCCAGGACTTGGCCGGCTTGCTCCATAACTACTATTTCAAACACCGGGTCATTACCGAGGACCTCAAGCGCACGGCGGCAAAGCTCTTTCTCATGAAGCAGGTGAAGACGGTGATACAGAGCGCTCTCAAGATACTCGGGGTGGGCGCGCCGGAGAGAATGTAACGATTGCGGATTGTAGATTACGGATTGCGGAATGAAATGAAAACCATGAAAAGCTGAACGTGAGCTTTTAATCCGAAATCCGCAATCCGAAATCCGAAATAAATAATGCCATTCAGTTTTACGTTGATAAAAAAGGATGCGGCCTCCTCCGCCCGGCTTGGCAAGATGACCACGTCGCACGGCGAGGTCAACACACCGGTGTTCATGCCGGTGGGGACCCAGGCAACGGTCAAGACGCTCTCTCCGGCGGACCTTACGGACCTCGGCGCGGAGATCATCCTCTCGAACACGTACCATCTGTTCCTGAGGCCGGGACATGAGCTGATCAGGGATTTCGGCGGCGTCCAGCGGTTTATGGGCTGGGACCGGCCGGTGCTGACGGACAGCGGCGGGTTCCAGGTCTTCAGTCTGGCGGAACTCAGGAAAATCACGGAAGAGGGCGTGACGTTCCAGTCTCCCCTCGACGGCGGCGCCAAGCACCTGATAACGCCCGAGTATGCCGTGGAAATTCAGGAGGCCCTCGGCGCGGACATCATCATGGCCTTTGACGAGTGCACGCCGTACCCGGCGACGCGTGATTATGCGAGGGAGTCGCATGAGCGCACCTTGCGCTGGGCAAAGCGTTGTCGTGAAGCGAAAAGGGTCGCGGACCAGGCGCTCTTCGGCATCGTGCAGGGCGGGATGCATGCCGACCTGAGAAAACAATCGGCCGCAGCGTTGGTGGACATCGGATTTGAAGGCTACGCCATAGGCGGTCTGTCCGTGGGCGAGACCAAACCGATGATGTTCGAGATGATTGAAGCGACGGTCCCTTCGCTGCCGGAGGACCAGCCCCGGTATTTGATGGGCGTGGGCACGCCGGAGGACCTCGTGGAAGGCGTTGACCGCGGCATCGACATGTTCGACTGCGTCATGCCGACGAGGAATGCCCGGAACGGCACGTTCTTCACCACATTCGGAAAGGTGGTGATCAGGAACGCGCAGTACGAGCGGGACAAGCTTCCCATCGACCCTGAGTGCGGCTGCTATACGTGCCGTAATTTTACCCGGGCATACCTGCGGCATCTGTTCAACGCCGGCGAGGTTCTTGCGCTCAGGCTCGGTACGATCCACAACCTGTTTTTCTACCTGGAGCTGATGCGGGGCGTGCGGGCGAGCATCGAACGGGGAGTGTTTAAGGAGTTTAAGAAGGAATTTCTGGCGAAGCGGGAAGAAAAAGCAGTATAGAAAATGTCATTCCAGAAGTTTAATCCCCGATAGATTCGTTCGGGGACGAATCCGGTTTGAGGAACGGAGAGAGAAAGAATCAGATCCCCGAGGGAAGCGTTCGGGGATGGCAGATAATAGGACATTTTCCGAGGAGGTAACACATGTTCATCGCAACTGCTTATGCAATGGGAGCGCCGGGAGGCGACGCGGCGGCCCCGGGAGGCGGAGGATTTTCGAGCCTCATCATGATGGCCGTCATCTTCGCCATCTTTTATTTCATCCTGATCAGGCCCCAGCAGAAGAAAATGAAAGAGCACAAGAAGATGGTTGAGGATCTCAAGAAAGGCGATGAGATCATTACGGCCGGCGGCATGTACGCCACAGTCGAAAACACCACGCAGGATACGTTGACGGTCAAGATCGCCGAGGGCGTCAAGGTTAAGATTACGCGCGGCTCCGTGGGCGCAGTTGTGAAGCCCGAGGCAGAGAAGAAGTAAACCGTCGTTGCAAATACATTTATTGATCATGGCATTGCGGGAGGCAAGTATATGAAGAAAAGCATTCAGTGGAGACTGGCGCTCATCGCCCTGTCGGTCGTAATAGCGCTGTTTTTATTTCTGCCGTCCACGCCGCTTTCGGCCGGCCTGCCGGAATGGTGGCACCAGAGCGTACCGAAAATTTCGCTCGGCCTGGACCTCCGGGGCGGCAGCCACCTCGTGATGCAGGTGGAGACGGACAAGGCGGTGGAGTCATCCGTCGATAATATCGTGGCGGACCTCCAAACGACGGCGGCGGCGCAGCAGCTCGCGGTCACCTTCAGCAGGACGGACCAGGCCATCGTCGCCAAATTCGCAGAGCCCCTGCAGGACAAGGTCGAGAAGCTCGTCAAAGACAGTTATGCCATCATTGATCTGAAAAGCAGCGGCAAAGGCGAACTGGTCTACTCCATGAAGCCGGCCGAGGTACGGAGGCTCAAGGAATGGGCCGTGACCCAGGCGCTCGAACGCACGCGCCGGAGGATCGACAAGTACGGTGTTGCGGAGCCGCAGATCTACAAGCAGGAGAACGACCAGATCGCGCTTCAGCTCCCCGGCATCAAGAACCCGCAGGAGGCCATCTTGTTCATCAAAACCGCGGGACGGCTCGAATTCAAGCTTTTGAACACGACGGGAGACCTTCAGAAGGCCCTTGCGGGCTCCGTGCCTCCCGACAGCGAGGTCCTTTACGGCGAGGATGTGGATGAGTCGGGAAAGGTGGTAAAACGTCCCTACCTCGTCTACAAGCAGACACTCCTGACCGGCGACCGTCTCAAGGAGGCCAAGGTCGGGATCGACCAGTACAACAAGCCGGCGGTGTCCATATCCTTCGACAGTGAGGGCGCAAAGATTTTCGACCGCGTAACCGGAGAGAACGTCGGAAGGCAGCTTGCCATCGTGCTTGACGGCGTGGTGCATTCAGCTCCGAGGATCCAGGACCGGATCAGCGGCGGCGATGCCCAG
The DNA here is from genome assembly GCA_045403145.1 of Nitrospirota bacterium. Taxonomy (GTDB): domain Bacteria; phylum Nitrospirota; class UBA9217; order UBA9217; family UBA9217; genus JAJYKN01. The sequence goes on from JAXIPA010000195.1 coordinate 26,612, forward strand.
ATCACCGGCAACTTCACCCACGACGAAGCCGCGAAACTGGCGATTGTGCTGCGCGAGTCGCTTCCGGCTCCCGTGAAGATCATTCAGAACATCACCGTCGGGCCGTCTCTCGGCCAGGACTCCATCGACAAAGGGGTGAACGCGGCCCTCGTCGGCGGTCTTGTCGTGATCATCTTCATGGTCATTTATTACCGGATGTCGGGAGTCATTGCCGACTATGCCATCGTCCTTAATCTGGTCCTGCTCCTCGGCGCCATGGCGCTCCTGAACGCGACCCTCACCCTGCCAGGCATCGCGGGCGTCATTCTGACGATCGGCATGGGCGTGGATTCGAACGTGCTCATGTTCGAGCGTATTCGCGAGGAGATCCGCTCAGGAAAACAACCCCGGCCCGCTGTGGACTCGGGTTACGACAAGGCATTCCTTACGATTCTCGACTCCCACGTGACGACGCTCATTACGGCGGCCGCCCTGTTCATGTTCGGCACCGGTCCGATCAAGGGCTTTGCAGTAACGCTCAGTCTCGGCATCATGATCAACCTCTATTCCGCTCTGGTGGGCACCAAGGTGATCTTCGATATCATCAACACCAAGTGGAAACTGGAGAAATTGAGTATCTAAAATCTATAATACACAGAGGACATGGAGAAGAAATCTGATTCAAAATTCAAGATTCAACTCTGTGGCCTCTGTGGCGAATGCTGTATTTCGGAGGGAATAATGTTACAAATCTTGCACAAGACCAACATCGATTTCATGGGCTGGAAGAACATCTCATTTACCGTTTCCGGCCTGCTCATTCTGCTCGGTATCGTGGGGCTGCTGCAGGTCTCTCGCGGCAAGGCGAACCTCGGCATCGATTTCGTGGGCGGCACCACGGTGCAGCTCGGCTTCAAGGAAAAACTGCCGATCGACAAGGCCCGGGCCGCTCTTGAGAAAAACGGGTTTCAGGGCGCGACCATCCAGGAAGTGGGCGAGGGAAACAAGATCCTGATCCGGCTGCGCGAATCCGAAGGGACGTCGGACAAGGTGCAGAACGTCTTCAGGCAGGAGTTTCCGGGCAATCCCTTCGAGATCGACAGCATCCAGGAAATCGGCCCGGTGATCGGACAGGCCCTCCAAAGGCAGGCGCTCTGGGCCATCACGATCTCGATCGCCGCCATCATCGTCTACATCGCGTTCCGGTTTCAGTTTAAGTTCGGCGTCGCCGCCGCGATCGCTACCGTGCACGACGTGCTGGCCGTGCTCGGTATCTTTTATATCCTGAACAAAGAGATCAACCTCCTCATTATTACCGCGCTCCTGACGCTCGCGGGGTATTCGCTCACCGACACGGTGGTGGTCTTCGACCGTATCCGGGAAAATCTGATGAAGAGCAAACGAGACCCGCTGCCCAAGCTGGTGAACGACAGCATCAACGAGGTGCTCTCCCGGACGATCATCACTTCGCTGACCGTGGTGCTCGTGCTCATTCCGCTGGTGATGTTCGGCGGCGACGTGCTGCACGATTTTTCCATCGCGCTCCTCATGGGTGTCATTGTGGGGACGTATTCGTCCGTGTTCGTCGCAAGCCCCATCCTGGTGGTCTGGCATGTCAAGTCGGGCGGCAAACTGATCGGGAAGTAAGCGCTCCTCCACGGTCATTCCCGCAATGATTCTGAGCGGAATCCATTTTTATCAAGTCAAAATGGATCCCCGATAAAGGCATTCGGGGATGACAAATTTTTGCTGGTTCAACGATCTCGCTAAAACGTAGGGAAACAATGCTGTGACAACCTCCGTCAAAATCGCCGGCGCCGACGCCAGGGTGCTGGCCGAGTCCGATCCGATTCAGCTTTCCTGTGGCAGGAACGGTTGTAGTTCCAACTGCTGTACGAAAAGCGCTCCGATCATTCTCAACCCTTACGAAATCGCCCTGATCCGCCGCGAAAGCAGGATGACCTACGAAGACCTGCTCGATATCGTCGATACCGACCGTGCAAAGGGCTTCCCGCTGGTGATGCTGCCGCGCGATCCTGCCTGCCATTTCTGGACAGGGAAGGGCTGCCGTATCTACGCGGCGAGGCCGCTCGCCTGCAGGCTGTATCCGCTTGGACGTGTCTTCGACCACGGGCAATCTCACATCGTGCTGCCGGAGCTGAACGTCTGTGCGGGTCTATCAGCGTCCCCGGTGAAAACCGTTGCCGACTACCTTGAGGACCAGGACACCTCCCTTCAGATAACCATGGCGGACCATTGGATTGAATTCGTCTCCGCAATCGAACAAATGCCGCTCCCGGACAAGCCGGTCACCTCAGTGGCCTTCCACATGCTCGTCTACAGCCCTGACACGCCGCCTGCCGTCGGGAATACAGACTTCGTCCTCTCGATCGAGGAGCGTTTCCTGCTGCGGCTCTCGACCGCAAAAGAGCAACTGCCGCGTTTTCTCCTTACTGCGTAACGCCTCTCTCTGCAATCCCTGATGGGCATCCGGGAACCCCTGATAACTCCTATTGACACCGCCTGCAAGTGACTATATTATGAGGAAAAGTCATTACGTCACGTCGCATTATGGGGGGCCGCAGGCCATTACGTTCATGCCATATCTAAACAAGATCATACCGTTGTCCGTATTTCTCCTTCTCATGGCGTGCGCCCGGGAAAGAATACTGCCTCCGGTCGTACCCGAGAACTCCTCACCCGCCCATGCCCGGCGGACGTTCGCTCCTTCTACCGTAACAGCGACCGATCCGGAACAGGCGCTGCAAGCTGCCACGGATGCCTATAAGGGCGGCAACGGAGAAATCGCGTTCATCCTGGCGCGCCGGGTGACGGAGCAGTACCCGAATACGGCCTGGTATCAGCGAGCGTTGTTTGTGCAGGAACAGGTTCTGATTCAGTTGGACCGCGCAGACGAAGCTGATGCCGCCATGCTGCGCGTCCGGGAAGAATATCCGGAGCTGGCCGATTATGCCGTGTATCTGCTCGCTGAATATCATTTTTCGAAGGCGCGTTTCAGTCAGGCCGCCGCTCTCTACCAGTTGGTGATGGACATGAACGGCGGAGGTCCCCTGGCCCCGCGTGCGGCATACCAGCGGGCCGCCGCCCTATTCGACAGCTATGCCTACGCTCCGGCCATCGAGGCGTTCGAAAAATGTCTGGAGGATTATCCACGGGCCGAGTTTGCATCTGATGCCGGCCTGGGCCTCGCCCGCGCGCTTACGGCGGAGGCGCGGCTGGAACAGGCGGTGCACGCATACCGTGACGTCTGGACGCGGTATCCCGGCTCTCTCGCGGACCACGATATTGAGCGCGAGCTTGCCGACCTCAAAACCGGGGGCGTCGATGTTCCGGATTATTCCGTTGACGAACTTATGGAGCGTGGAAAAAACCTTTCCCGCCTGGGCCGGCAGGACAAGGCGTCAGAGATCTTCATGATGCTCGTTCACAGGGAGCCGCCGCCCCAGAACCGATCGGAAGCGCTGTTTCGCGCGGGTGTCGCCTCGTTTTATCTCGGCAAGCGTGGAGAAGCGGCGGCCCTGCTCGAAAAGACGCTGCATGAGTATCCTGCCGACCTGCGTGCTCCGGAAGCGCTGTACTGGCTCGGGAAATCCTACGTTAAGCTTGGCGACTGGGAGCGGGGAACGAAAACTTTCCAAAAGCTCCTTGACCGGTTCCCCGACAGTGAGTGGGCTGACGACGCTCTTTTTCTGAGCGGGAACATTTACCGGGAAACGGGAGAGGTGGAAAAAGAACGCCGATTCTACGGACATCTGGCACAGACATATCCTGACAGCAAGTATGCGGACAGCGCCCTCTGGTGGGTCGCATGGTCGTATTATACCGTGAGCGACTACAGGAAGGCGGAACGGGCCTTCCAGGAGCTTATTAACCGTTACCCGCGGTCCTTCCTCGTGAACCAGGCCTTCTACTGGCAGGGCAGGGCCGCGGAAAAAAGGGGGGAGCTTTCGCGGGCGGCTGCGTATTACAAGCGGGTGCTTAAAAAAGGTCCCTATACGTACTATGGGTACCGCGCAGCAGAACGGCTGGTGCGTTTGGGAACGACCGACGTCGTTGTAGCGGCTGATGATTTCGTTGACAGCGCGCCGGCGTGCCTCGAAGGACCGTGCCCCGACGATCCCGCTGGTTCTTTTGATGCCGATGACGGGCCGCCGGTCTGGACCGAAGAAACGAAGCAAGTCCTCTCATCAGAGCCGTCGTTCAGAAAAACGCTGGAACTCATGCATCTGGACATGAAAAAAGAGGCCGCCCGGGAATTGTGGTCGCTCCAGGACAGAGTGTCCCGAAAACGCGGCATGCTCATCGGTTTAAGCAAGGCATTCTTCGAACTTGGCGATTATCACCGATCGCTCACGCTCGTGGTCAAAAAGTACGAACGGTATCTCGAAGGACCGGCGAACGGGGTCTCCGGGGATTTGTGGTTTCTAGCTTATCCGCAGGGTTACTGGGAAAGCATCCTATCCTACTCCCGGAAGTACGGTCAGGACCCGTACTTTATCGCCGCCGTCATCCGCGAGGAGAGCCAGTTCTCTCCCGAAGCGCTGTCGCCCGCGGGGGCGCGGGGGCTTATGCAGGTGATGCCCGCGACAGGTGAGCGGGTGGCCCGATCGATAAAACTGGCCGATTTCGACCGAAGGAAACTCTTCGATTCAGATACGGCCATCAACATCGGAACGTGGTATATCAGCCATCTCATGAAACGGTTCAAGGGAGATCCGCTCCTCGTGGCAGCAGCTTACAATGCCGGCCCGGAGGCCGCCGCCGGATGGGCCGCGAAAAACGGTTACAACGGTGAACGCGACGTATTCGTCGAGATGATACCGTATGCGGAGACGCGGGGATACGTGAAGAAGGTGCTCCGGAACTACGCGGAGTACAAGAGGATCTACGGGAAGAAGCCGGGGATTGCGGATCCCGTATTACGGACTCAGGGGACGGATTTCGGATCGCGGATTGCGGATTAAAGATCGAGGAAGAAGCGAGTTGAAAGACCTTGAAGACAGATTTGCGCTCGTTGAAAAGCGGGTCCAGGCCATTGTGGAGCATAACAGGTCACTGGCCGCCCGCGTCCGGGAACTGGAGCGGGAGCTTGCGCAGGCCCGGAGGGAGGCGCAGGAACTGGCGCACGTCCATGTCGCAAAGCTGCACATTCGGGAAAAGATCGAGAACATTCTTCATGCCATAGAATCGGTCGGCATAAAAAAATAGCACCCTCCTTGTAAACTCTATCCTATGGACATCGTTACCGTGCAGTCTCTCGTTAAAGAGTATAACGGCCTCCGGGCGGTGGATGGCGTCGACTTCGCGATCAGAGAGGGCGAATGCTTCGGCTTCCTCGGTCCAAACGGCGCGGGCAAGACGACGGTCCTGCGGATCATTTCCTGTTTCATGCCGCCCACGCGCGGGTCCGTCACGGTCTTCGGCGCGGACGTGGCGCGGCAGTCCAGCGAGATAAAAGCGAGACTCGGCGTCATGCCGCAGGACATCAACCTCGATCCGGACCTTTCGGTGATCGAAAATCTCATTGTCTATGGACGGTATTTCGACATCGGGAAAAAAGACACCCTCCGGCTCGCCCGGGCGCTCCTCGAATTCGTGGATCTCCAGGACAAGGCGATGGCGAAGATAGACCAGCTTTCGGGAGGCATGAAGCACCGCCTCCTGCTCGCCCGATCGCTCGTGAACGATCCGGAAATCCTTATCCTCGACGAGCCCACTACCGGCCTGGATCCGCACAGCAGGCACACGGTGTGGGACAAACTGGACCACCTCAAGTCGAAAAACACCACGCTCCTGCTGACGACCCATTATATGGAGGAAGCTGAACGGCTCTGCGACCGGGTGGCGATCATGGACTCGGGCAGGATCGTGACCATCGATTCTCCCTCGCACCTTATGGCGCTGCACGGCGGGAACCTTGAGAACGTGTATCTCAAACTGACGGGGAGGAGCCTTGCGGATTAAACGCGCCTTCAGTGTCTGGCAGCGGCACTGGCTGGTCTATACCAAGCTGTACAAGACGAGTTTCGCCCTCAATTTCGCGGAACCGGCCCTCTACCTCGTTGCCATGGGGTTCGGTCTCGGATCGTTCGTGCAGGATATCCACGGCCAAACGTACATCCAGTATATTGCGCCGGGAATCGTCGCGTCGTCCTCGGTTTTCGCAGCGGTGTATGAATGCACCTACGGCACCTACATCCGGATGACCTTCCAGAAGACCTTCGACGCCATCCTTGCCACGCCGGTGAACCTCGACGATCTCGTAGCGGGGGAACTCCTCTGGGGCGCGACCAAAAGCGTGATCTTCGGCATCACCATAACCATCGTGATAGCCCTTTTCGGCCTCGTTGACTCTCCTTTAATCCTGCTGACGATCCCGTTTATTTTTCTGGGCGGGCTGATCTTCGCGGAGCTTTCGGTCGTTTTTTGCGCGATCGTGCCGGGGATAGATTCGTTCAGTTACTTCTATACGCTCTTTATGACGCCGCTGTTTCTTTTTTCCGGGATTTTTTTCCCCCTCGACGCCATGCCGGCCGCGGTCTCCGGACTCGCTTTTTTTACGCCGCTTTACCACCTCGTGAACATTTGTCGGGCATTTTCCGCGGGGACGTTCTCCGGCGCGGGCTGGAGCATGGCCTGGCTTGTCGCTGCCGTCCTCCTCCTGTCGCCGCTGCCCTTCAGGCTCATGAGGAAAAGAATCATCGTCTGAAGAGGCAACCTGTCCTACCGGAGGCGCATAAATGAATATAGCCGTCTTTGGCTCTACGGGGCTTACCGGAAGAGAACTGGTCAAACAAGCGCTTGATGCCGGACATCATGTTGTGGCATTCGCCCGCTCCCCATCGAAACTCGACATTAATAGCGAGCGATTGACTGTCGTGCAGGGAGAACTGGATAATATCGCGGCGATTGAGCGGACTGTGCGGGGCGCCGATGCCGTCATTAGTATCTTAGGTCCCACCGGAGAGGTGAAAGGCACGCCGCTCAGCACCGGCACGAAAAACATCCTTGCAGCGATGGATAAATTCGATGTGCGAAGGATCATCCTCGTGGGGACCGCAAGCGTCAGCGACCCGAACGACTTGCCCGATTTCAAGTTCAAGCTGTTGATTGCCGTCATAAGGACATTGCTGCCCGGAGCTTATGCCGAGATCATCAGAATTGCCGATGCGGTGCGTTCCACCGGACATGATTGGACCATTGTTCGCGCGCCGCTTCTCACGAACAAGCCAAAAACAGGTAAACTTCGGATTGGATATTACGGTCAGGGCAGGATAGGGCTGTTTCTTTCACGGGCCGATATGGCTGCCTTCATGCTTGAGCAGGTCACGGATATGCGATATATGAGGAAAGCGCCCGCCATAAGCAATTGATGGTTGCGGTCAGCGCCGGGTCACGGTTGTAAGCGTCCGAACCAGGCGAGGTCTGACAAAGAAAGGGTGTTCAGCCGGCCTTGTGGGAGGGATATTGGCAGAGCGCGCGGCATCACGCGTGAATGCCCGCGCCGGAAAAGAAACGCCGGCGGGAAGGGGGGGAGGAAACTTCCCGCCGGCAGGTGATGCCGCTCTCGGTACTCTTTACTATACTCCGCCTTTTTCGATGCTCACCTTTTTCGTGACTTTATGCCACGAAAACTTTCCGCTTTCCACGCTTCCAAAAGGCAGATACATCAGCTCTACCTCCACCGTCATATCGTAATCAAGGATCGTGGTGACGTCCTTCCCGTCTTTCTTGGCGAACTCCGCAGGGACGGGGATCTCAAATTTTTCCACTACTGGACGATTGGGCGGCAAACTGGTGTCGCGGATGATGCCGCTCTTTTCATAGGGTCCGCGGCCCATCTTGTCGCCGCGGCCGAGCTGCTGGGGAATGGGCATGTAGATTTTTGACTGCTTGAATATCTCTTTTCCTTTACTGTCTTTCGCGGTCACTTCCAGGACCAGCCGGTTGGGTGTTGGTCAGCCGTCGGGGATGGAGTGTCCGGCGCGGTTAAGCATCTCGACCGTTACGAGCGCCTGGGGCGTCATCTTCGAGCCGTCGCGCCACTGGTAGCCGAGGGTCTCCACCTTGAAGTCAACCGCCGCCTTAGCCATGCCGGGGTCCCGGTAGCTCTGCATGTTATGGCCGAGTTTGCTTTTTTTCATGTGGCATTCCTGGCATTTTTCCTGGCCGCCCTCGGCGCTGTAAGACCAGAGGTAGCTGCCGTAGAGTGTGGCGCACTGCGAGGGGTTCTCGAGCTCGAGGTTCGGTCCCAGGCCGTGGCACTGGCCGCAGAGGATGGACTCGTCCATGATAGGGCTCGCCTTCATGACGGGATGCGCGGCGTCCGCGTGGCTGCCGTTCTTCGAGCCGTAGACCTCGTTCTTCTGCGGGGTCCCGTCGACCCACTTATGCGTGATGGCGTTCCGCTGGTGGCAGATGAGACAGTTGATGTTCACCGTGGAGAGCTTGGCGGCCGCTTTTTCCCGGTCGTCGTCGCTTGTTTTCGGATCGGAGTAGATGTAGGCGTATTTCACGATCTCCTTTGCCACGTCGTCGGTGGCATCGGCAAGCTGCGGCAGATGACACTTGGCGCAGATCATGAGGTGCCTGACCTGCACGTCCTCCGGATTTTTTACGCCCGAGTACTGCCAGCCTGCGAGCCCCACGGAGACCGTTGTCTTGATGGTCGCCGCGGTCCTGCCGGTCCCGAAGATGGACCGTGAGTGGATGGACTGCTCCCATTCGTTGTAGATTGCTTCGTGACACTC
>JAXIPA010000064.1:0-11210 GCA_045403145.1 Nitrospirota bacterium
GAAGCCAGGGGATACGGTCCTTGTTCATGCCGCGGCCGGTGGAGTGGGGCTTCTCCTCGTACAGTGGGCCAGGCATCTCGGCGCCAGGGTCATCGGTACGGCGTCAACCGGGGAGAAAGCGGCAGTTGCCGCGGAAGCGGGCGCTCATCACATGATCGTTTACACGAAGCAGGATTTTGTGAGTGAGACGAAGCGCCTGACCGACGGACGGGGCGCTGACCTTATTCTCGACGGCGTGGGGAAAAGCACCTTTACAGGCGATCTGCAGGCCGCGGCGGTCCATGGTCATATAGTCATTTACGGAGCGGCAAGCGGACCCGCCGACCCCGTTGTGCCCAACAGTCTCATGGAAAGATCGATTACCCTGTCCGGAGGAATGCTCAGCAACTTTGCGGCAACGCGCGAAGAGCTCCTCCGGCGGTCCAGTGGCGTCTTGAGCGCAATCAGAGAGGGATGGCTGAAGCTTCGCATCGACCGTGTGCTGCCCCTGGCCGATGCGGGGAGCGCGCAACGGCTGCTCGAGAGCCGGAAGTCCATAGGCAAGATAATTCTCCGGGTGGCTGATTAACTGACACGCTTCCCGACGCCCATCGCAAGTACAGACCGTGTATCTCGCTTCATCCCTTGAGTCAGTATAATTGCCGCTGGAGAAGGGCCCCCATGGTCCATAATGAGCCCCTGGAGAAATTGCCTGCCATCGCATCCGTTCGAAGGGAATAGGACATTTCTATTTTGGTAATAATAGGACATTTCTACTTTGGCTTGACATAATCGAAGGAAACTCTTGCAATTATTGCATGCTTATTATATTCTCCTTGCCGGGAAACCCGAACTCCCGGCGTAACGTATGCTGCCGTCAACGCGTCCGGGCAGGTTTATCCGAAACAGACGGCTAAAGGGGGTGATTGCTCCGGACACTGCATGGGCGACTTTATTGAGAGGACTGCTGCTTCTATTGATTTTCTGATTTCTATTTTTCTTTAAGGAGAGACGCCATGAAAAGATTTATTGCTATCGTGCTGGCAACAGCAGTGATGATCGTCGGTATCGGAATTGGGGCCGCATCAGCGGCCAACAGCCTCAAACAGGGATCCGCAGGCATAAACGTTAATGTCTTTGACAGCTTGGTCATCGCCGGCGAAGATGTCGATAACAGCTTCGTGATCACCGGCAAATATTTTGTCATGAATGACTTGGCCGTGCTCGCAGGTCTGGGATTCGGGATAAAAGGCGGCGATGCCGATGGCACCGATTTCGGCATCGTCGGCGGCGCGCGGAAATATCTCACGACAGACGATTTTGCCCCTTTTGTGGGCGGCTTTCTCGCGTACGCCTCCACGGAGGACGGAGACCGGAAGGACCTGAGTTTGATGGGAGAGTTCGGCGCGGAATATTTCCTGCACAAGCAGTTCAGCATCGAGGGGAGCCTCGGCTTCGGCTATATGGAGCAAAAGACAACAACGCCGGGTCCGGGGGGCGGAACCTTCAAGGAAACCACCATCGGCACCCAGCGGTTAGGCGCCAGCTTGAACTTTTATTTCTTCTAATAGGCTGACCTTTTCGTTTTGCAAAATCCTCCGGCGGGCGAAGACTGCCGGGGGATTTTTTTTGAGTCGCGTTCTTCGGGCGGTGATATTGAAACAGCAGAAAAAGCGTGGCGAGTCAGTCCCTTGTGCAAAACGTGCGTGAAATACGGCATTGAGTGATTGCGGGAAGTCACATGAGGGCTGTGTGACGATGTACCGAAATGGAGGGGCCGGGCATCGTCATCACCCTGCTCCTTACCTGGCGGAGGATTCGAAATAGGATGCCACAATAAAGTGTAACAGCCGGTATCTGGCAGCCAAATCCATATCCAGGTAGAGCGTACTGTCGAGCAGAATATTAACGACCTCTTTTTCCTGTTCGTGGGTGCCGCATATGGTCAGCGTTTCGTTCATGGTGCTTACGACCTTTCCTACTTGTATGAATGCATACTTCGTGCCATGTAAGGAAACAATTAAATATCAATGTATTGATGGCGTGAAGCTGAGGGAGGGGGCAATATGATTTGGTCAAAATGCGCTGTCAGTGGGTTATTTAAACATACTACATTGGTATTATAATGACTCATAACGGTAATGACACAGACCGGAATACCAATCTTCCCCTTATTTTGTCAAAGAGGGGCATTATTCGTCACGCTGGAAAAGGCGGGTTTGAGGGATTTTACGATTATGTTATTACCACACTATGACCGTGAATGACCGGTACGTCACACATCATCCCGCCTGTCTCCCAAAAAACATCTCCAGCCTGAACAGGATGCCGGGTGTGTCGTCGAACTTCCTGTCTTCCGGGAATCTGACCTGGGGGGCCAGTTCGAAAAAGAGCCACTCCCGCCAAAAGCTGTGGCGGTACCGGATCCTGAAGGCAACCTCCGTTAATATCATGCTCGGTCTGGTATGATAGACGTTGATCCACTCATAATCCAGGGCATGAGTCGCTCCGAAGGGCTGGCGGAGCGAGACGCTGTGGCTGTAGGTATAACCGGGCGTAGCGGCTGACCAGACTCCATCGATGCTCGTGCGAAAAAAAAGATCATGGGGAAGCTTGCGTTCGAAATCGAAGCGGGTGTCCGTTTGCCATTGCGTGTCCGTCCGGTAAAGAGCTTCCTGGGTGAAGCGGAAGTCCCATGCCGCGAGCGAAACCAACGACCGGTACCGCGGTGCGCCATATAAAACGGGCTTGCCCTGGCTCAGTTGAACGCCGGTCCTGACGATGATGCTCTCCCGCGGCATCGACCGGATGATGTAGAGGAGCGCGGAAGTCAGGTTCCTCGCTTGCGGGGCAGCAAACGATTGGCCTGTTGCCGGGGTCGTCTCACCAGGGGTTGTCACCCGCGTCCCGGTTCCGGCGGGTGTGGCGGACGGCTCCGCCGAGAACACGATATGCGTCTTCTTTTCCAGCTGGGGAAGCGCCAGCCGCAGATCTACGGCCGGCTTGAATAAGGTGGCAGCAGCCTCTTCCGCGAATACATCGTAGCGGAACCGGAAGTACGACCGGTTTTCCTCCAGTACGTAACGTTCGTCGCCGAAGAAGGAATCGAGCCATCCAGCGGTCGTCAGGAACTCATGGGACAGTTCTCCGTGCAGTAGATCGATAAATTCCGGCACCGCTTTTCGCATGTCCGGCAGTGCCGGCACTTCAGGTGGGAGCGGCTTTGTTTCTTCAGCAGGCAATTCCTGGGGCGCCGGCTCGGATGGTTCATCACAGCTTGTTGGCAATGTCTCCATCTCCCGCTGCGGGGCGATGGTCGTGGAGGGAGCTGTAACAGGCCCTTCGGAAGGGCCGGGCGCCGCTTCTTCCGCCCAGGCGGCGGATACGCCCCCGAACGGAAAAAGGGTACACAGCGCCGTGGCAGGCAGGTGAAGGACGACCACCGCGGCCATTGCGGTTATGTTTTTCCTGATCGACATGGATAAAACGGCCTTATGCCCCCGACGTCATGAAGAGAAAAACCTCTGCTCAGAGAATAAGCAATGGGGCGTTGATTGTCAAGCATCTACGATTGAAAAGGGGCAGGGAATCTTCGTGTCGGAACAGAGGCCGAGGTGCCGGGAAAAGAGTAAGGGAAAAACCGCCGGGAAGCGCTATTTGGCCTGTTTGGTGTACTCAATGCTGACTTCGTAGGATATGCTCGCATGGCCATGGCTGAGGGTTTCGCTTTTTCCGCGACACACGATGCTGCCTTTTACCGATTTTTTTCGGTTTTTAACCAGACCGGCAACCACCTGCGTCAGATCAAAACCCCCGTTAGTGCATTCTTCGCGCATACATTCCATGCGAAAACAGGCGTAATCGGTGGGAAAAAAGTTCATCGTGCGTTTCATCAAAACAGGCCCGGCTGTTTTCTGGTAATAGGTCATCTGAAAAACGATATTAGACACCCCGGGCAGGCGTTCCCCGACCAGACCTGCGGCTTGCATGGCGTCTCTTTTCAGTTCCAGTTTTTCTTTATAATTCTGTTTTATGGCCATTTTTCACCTATTTGGGCCTGCGCAGTTCCGAATAATGAAGCCGCGAAAACACTGTCTTCGCGGCCTTGCCGGGTTTTTGACATTGACCCTATAATCGCACTTTATCTGCGTTAAATCAACACATTTTTCTCGTTTTACGAAAAAGGGCAGGCCTGGAAGCCTTCCAGGGCGGTCTTTTGGACCGCTTTCCCCAGGGCCTGTTTCATGCCGGCTTGCTCAACTTCTCGAAAAATTTCATAAAAAAGGGCCGGCCATATCGGCCGGCCCTTGAACAACGGGTGCATTAATTAATGGGTAAGGTCCGTTCTCTCGGGTCTGTCGAAGTTGTGGCACCGCGAGCACTTGTAGTGCTCACTGTTCACGTGCTTGCTGTGGACCCAGGTGAAGCGGCTGTAGCTGCCGTCATAGCTCTCTGAACCGTGGCAGTCATTGCACAGGTCAGAGGTCGGCTTCTTCGTGGCATAACCCATATTCTTGAGGTTCATCTGGGTGGCCGTGGCCGACACGTGGCAGTTGGTGCAGGTCAGCACGTTGCCGGTCGCCGGCGGCACTTCATGGGTAAGGAGCTGGAAGGTGTCGTCATCGACCCAGGTATAGGGCTCGCTGCTGCTGTAGCCCATGAGCGTGAGGCTCGACATGATCGATGCATCCACACCGCCGACCGTGCCTGCGCTGGAGAAGAAGACCTTGGTATCCATCGGGATCAGGATTCCGAGGTTCGTGGCATGCGGCCTGCGGGCCGTCTTGTACTTGAACGGGAAGAGCTTGGTGCCCAGTGGATCGGTGATGGCGCCCACCGGCCGTGAGGTCGGGTACTTGCCCGTTGCCGGATCGATCACTGCCGGGTCGTGGAGGCTGTATCCCGAGCTCTTGCCGCTCCAGAACTTATACTGAGGCTTGATGTCGTTTGCCATAGTGACCGTGGGTTCCCAGCGGTTGTTCGCCACATGCCATTCAGGCGCGCTCCAGTCTCTGTTCATCTCAGTCGCTTCGGTTGCAGCCGTGTCCGAGGCGTTCCTCGCGGACGTCCGGATATGGCAGGTCTGGCATGCGACCCTGTTCCTGTGCTTGTTCACGTCCGTCGTGGTGTGGCCGTTCGATGCCATCTTGGTAGAATGGCAGCTTGCTGTTGAGCAGGTGACCTGCACGTCCAGGTCGGTCTGCCTCAAGTCGGAGCCTCTGCCCGCGATCTTGTGGAGCTGCGTGGTATGGCACTTCTGGCAGGTGAAGTTGCCGTTGGCGCTCACTGCCATATGCACGTCGAAGTTCCTGTCAGCGGTGGTCGCATGCGCTACGGCCAGGTCACCGCGCTTGTAGTTGTCTCCGCCGCCGCCCTTGGCATGGCACTGCGTGCAGTTGGACCTGACAGGCTTGTGCAGGGTCTGGACAGCCTGGTCCATGGTGATGGTCATGTTGACCGTGTCAGGCACCATGAGGCCGGTGATCGTGTCTTTCTTCCTCTTGTAATCCTTCTGGTGACAGATCAGGCAGTCGATGTTTTCCCTGTGCTGCTGCGTGGTGAGGGTCGCATCGTCCGGCCGCTTGCCGATGCCGACGTGGCAGGCCGAGCAGCCCCAGTTGCCGATGATGTTGCCGCAATAGCTGTTGACCGAGGTCTTGAGCTTGCCCTGGAGCGCGGGGCCGTTCACCATGTAGGGGGCCGCGCCTTCCCACTTGTAGTGCTGCGATGCCATCACTTCGTCCGCCTTTGCGGTGTGGCAGGAGAGGCACATGGTATAGCCCGTCCAGGTCAGGGAAGCATGCGGGTTGGGCGCCGGTGTTACATAGACCGCTGTCATGGTGGTATTGGCGTTCATCGTTACGTTCACCGTCTGCGTCGTTCCTGCGTCCACTCCGTCTTTCTGCCATTTCTGGAAATTGTTGCCGCTTGCGGTTGCCGGGGTCGTGAGGGTCACTGCGGCGCCGCTGTTGTAGCTTCTGGTGAACTGAGTCGTGCCGTTGCCCTGGCCGTTTCTGTCATTCGGCGTGACGGTAATGGCAACCCCGCTGTTCGGGTTTGAAGAGGCGACAGTCAGAGTACGGGCCGGTGGCGTTGAAGTATATACGGCTGTCATCGTCACACTTCCGGTAATTGTTATGGTCGCGGCCAGATTCGTCGTATAGTCCGAGGAGTTTCTCTGCCATTTGGTGAAATAATACGTCACACTGCTGACGACCGCTGAGGCTGGCGCGGTGAGCGTCACGGAACGGCCGCTGTTGTAACTGCGCGTGAACTCGGTTGTCCCATTTGTTCGTCCATAGTTATCCGCCGGGCTGACGGTAATAGCAATCCCGCTGCTGGGAGTAGCCGACTTGATTGTCAGGGTATAGGCGTCCGCGTCCGACAGGGCGGCAAAAGCAAAAACCAGGACCATCATTCCAAGTACTGCAAACATCTTCTTCATTCTATACTCCTCCATTGTTAAATTTTGAAAACTGATCGTCAATCCGTATCAAAACCATATCTTCGGCACACGTATGTGCCATACGAGAAAACCAATCCACCTCCTTTCTCAGTATTGATCTGATTGCTGAATAGAGCCTGTATTTAAATGCGTGCATCGTTTCTTGTTGGTCATTCCTGCGAAAGCAGGAATCCAGTCACTACAAGACCTTCTGGATGCCCCCGGCTTACAAATTGCCGGGGCAGGCTCCTCAAGTCCGGCATGACGGCAAAGGCAATTAAATACAGACTCTAAAAATAGTGCAGGCAAAAAATTCGTGCAGGATGAGGCTAAACGATAGGAGGTGAGGAATCTGAAAATAACGGGGGACAGGCTTGAGGAATCTTTACAGGACTCGCAGGCGTTGTGGTCGTGATGAAGACATGAAAAGCCGGGCCATCTATTATTGACGATATCGGCGAGACGGAGACCTGTCGAACAATCGCGATTTTTGAAGGATAGTCCTGTTGGTCTGATTGCATCCTGTCCTCAGGCAGCATGCGGGGAGAATGAGTCAAATGATCTGAAAAGGCGTCCAAGGCTGCATCCGCGATCGGATAGAACACAACAAAGGCGAGTAACAACAAATACAGAAGCTTGTATGACCGGCTTCGCGGCAAGTCATTATTATGTATTTTGACTTTCAGCATACGTAATTCACTTTCGTAAAAACACATGCAGAGTAATCAGTAATAGGTGTTTATGTACAATTGTAGTTGTAGATAAAGCAATAATCATACCTGAATATGTTATAAAAATTAGAACTTATGCAACTAATGGATAAAAAATGAACAAAATACTTGTTAATGACTCGGAAGAGATGTCAGGCGTTAGCGGAGGGCTATTCTCAAAAAAACGGGGTTATAGCACCCCGGGAATGGCGTCAAATAACCCCGAGCCTTCACAAAAAATCGTGAAAAATATTATATTTGTTACCAATAGTAACATTTTTTCTTGGAATCATGCAGTCCCTTTCATTTCTTCAGCCAGTTTTCATTCTGGTGATCCAGCCAAAATCCCGGCGAAAGGTCACCGGTTCCGATAATATCTGACTTGTAAAAAAACTATCTTGTGGTTTATAATGCGACGCAGTAAACGTTCGAGAGAGGTCGGTATCCCTCGGCATGAAAAAAGTGCTCTGGGTGCGAAGAGGTTTTCGTCTCTGCTCAATCCCGCCGGGTTGAAATGACCATATCCACGGTTCCTCTTCCGGAGTCTGTACGGGCATTCCTTTTTTTACCATGAATCCTTTCCCTAGAAAGAAATTCAGCCTGGGCTTCAGGTTCAGCCTCATGGTCGGCGCGGTCCTGCTTCTGTTTTGCGCCGTTTTTTCCCTGGTGCTCTACTCCTACCTGAAGAACCAGGTGATCAAGGAGGCTGAGGACAGGACCACGATCATCATCACCCAGGTCAAGGCCCTGGGCGGGTACGTGACCGAGACCCTCAGGCCGCGGATGTTCGAAATCCTCTCGAAGACGAAGACGGAGGACGAGTTCGTGATCGAGGCGATGTCCACCACGCACGTGAACCTGCAGGTAATGAAGCGGTTTTCCGCGGACCTTCCGGATTACCGTTACCAGCGGCTGTCGGACCGGCCGCTCAATCCCGAAAACACAGCGGACGAGTTCCACCGGCAGCAGCTGCGGCATTTTGAGAACAACAGAGACCTGAAGTCCTGGCGCGGCATCGTCACGACAAACAACGGCAGATACCTCGTCTCGACGCGCCCCGTTGTCTCCGACGACAGCTGCCTTGCATGTCACGGTACCCGGGAAACAGCCCCCCGTCCCATCTCGCTCAAGTACGGGAAAGAGGGCCACTTTGGATGGAAGGCCGGCGACGTCGTGGGCGTCGAGTCGATCTCCATTCCCCTCGATGTGGCACTTGCCCGCGTCAGGAAGGTGGCCATGGACACTTTCACTTTGGGCGTCATCACGCTCGGACTGCTGTTTCTTACCATCTATCTGATCTTCCGCGCTGTCGTGACGAAGCCGCTGAACCGCCTTTCTCTGACGTTCCAAAGGATCGCTGACGGGACCGAACCCCTTGGCAGGGACATTCCCGTTGGCCGGCAAGACGAGATCGGCGACGTCACCGGATCGTTCAACGTCCTCTCGCGTCACCTGCTCACGGCGCAGGAGAAGCTCAAGAAGACGGCGGAGATCGAAAAACAAATGATGGAAACGGAAAAACTGGCTGCCCTCGGGCAATTGTCCGCCGGAGTGGCCCACGAGATCAACAACCCCCTGGGCGGCGTGAAACTCTGCTTCAACAACCTCATGACCACCGCCATGGACGAAGACAAGCGGAAACAGCACGTGAGCGTCATCAATACGGGTTTCGACCGCATACAGAACATCGTGAAAGGCCTCCTCGACTTTTCGAAAAATGCGTCGCTCTCCGTAGCACCGGCCTCCCTGAACCGGATTGTGGAGGACGTCCTGAACCTGGCGGAATACACCGTTTCCAGAAAGGGCATCCGGCTCGTAAAGGACCTCACCCCGGACATGCCCCAGCTCCCGGTGGACACCAACAAGCTCGAGCAGGTATTCCTGAATCTCATCATGAATGCGGTCCAGGCCATGGAAACCGGAGGCGTGCTGACCGTTCGAACGCGGTGCGAGGGAAGCGCCTGCACCCTTTCCGTTTCGGATACCGGAAAGGGGATTGCCGCCGATGTCGTCCCGAGGATCTACGATCCCTTCTATTCCACAAAGGGTGTCGGGGAAGGCACGGGTCTTGGCCTCACGGTGAGCAAGGCGATTGTGGAGCAGCACGGCGGCCTGATCTCGTTCGAGACCTCGGAGGAGGGCACGACCTTTACGGTCACGCTGCCCGGAAAGAAGCAGTGAAGCGAACCATTCTCATCGTGGAAGACGATCCCATCATGCGGCTCGGGATGGAGCAGTGCCTGGCTTCGCAGGGATACGTCCTTACCCTGTGCGACGACGGGGCGAGGGGCGTCAGCGCCCTCGAACAGCGGCGCTTCGACCTCGTGGTCACGGACCTCCGGCTACCGCATTACGACGGGCTGCAGATCCTCAAAAAGTCGAAGGCCGTCTCCCCCGAGACCGGGGTGATCGTCATCACCGCATATGCCGAAATCAAGAGCTCCGTCCAGGCCATCAAAGACGGCGCCTTCGACTACCTCGCCAAGCCTTTTTCCAACGAGGAACTTCTCATCTCCGTGGACCGGTTTTTCAAGTTCCGCCAGCTTGAGGACGAGGTCCTCTATCTCCGGGAGACGCTCAAGGAAAAGGCGGAATTCGAAAACATCATCGGCGTGAGCCCGGCCATGAAGGCCGTGTTCGACCGCATATCGTCCGTTGCCGACACCGATGTGCCGGTGCTCATCCAGGGCGAGAGCGGAACGGGCAAGGAGCTTGTAGCGAACGCCATCCACCGTTTGAGCCGGCGCAGCGGCAAGCCGTTCGTGAAGATCAACTGCGCGGCCATACCCGAGACGCTGTTCGAGTCCGAGCTCTTCGGCCATGAGAAGGGCGCTTTCACGGGCGCGGTGGATGCGCGGAAGGGGAAATTTGAATTTGCGAGCGGCGGGACCATTTTTTTCGACGAAATCGGGGACATCCCGCTTTCGCTCCAGCCGAAGCTCCTGCGGGTCCTGGAGGAGAACACCGTCACGAGGCTCGGCGGGAACTCTCCGGTCAGAGTGGATGTGCGGGGCATTTACGCAACGAGCAAGAACCTCAAGGAATACGCGGCCGAAAAAAAGTTTCGCGAGGACCTGTTCTACCGGATCAACGTGGTTCCTGTTATGCTTCCTCCACTCCGGGACAGGATAGAGGACCTTCCCTACCTTATCGACCACTTCCTCGCGCATTATAAGGAAAAGTTCGGAAAGAAGAACGTTGTCCTGACCCAGCCGGCCTATGACGCCCTTCTTTCCTATCGTTATCCCGGCAATGTGCGTGAGCTGAAGCATGCCATAGAGCGCGCCATCGTGCTGGTCAAGGACGGTCCGGCCGACATACGGCATTTGCCCGACGAGATCGTCGGGACTTCGGAGCGCACACCCTGCATCGCAGAAGACCTCTCTCTCGAAGCGAGCCTCCGGTGTTTTGAGCGGATGAAGATCCTGAAGGCCCTCAAGGAGTCCGACGGCAGGAAGATCGAGGCCGCAAATACGCTCGGCATCAGCCGCAAGGTGCTCTGGAAGAAGCTGAAGGATTACGGCATCGAATAAACCGCTTTTTTTCCCCGCTCGATCAATTCTGTCTTCACCCCCGCATCCCGAGAACGCCACTAACAAATAATATCCTTCAGGTCGAGGTTCCCGCTCGGGAACGCCGCCTTTGGCGCCTTGTTCCCCCGAGGGAACGCGCTTGCCGCTCTTCCCCTCCCGATCTCCTGTAAATCAACAAGATTTTCTTATGGCATTTCTGTTGCATACTGTTGTCTCATCAAGAATACGACAGGTACTTGAGACGTGCAGACAGACAATCTGCAAGGGCAATTTTTTTAAATGGCGAAGCATTGACGAGAAAAAATTTTAAAGAAAGGAGAATGTCGAATGAAGATTTTGGTAGCTCATGACGGGTCGGCTCATGCCGGCAAGGCTTTGAACGAGGCGGCTCGGCTGGCGGAAAAGCTTGGGGCCACGGTCAGGGTCGTGACGGTGGTGCCCGATCTGTGCCTCACCGAGGTTTCGGACAGCGAATGCAAATTGGTGACAGAGTCGCTTTTTTCAGACGCGAAAAGTTCCATGAAGAAGGTGACCGACGAGCTG
>JAXIPA010000220.1:0-16279 GCA_045403145.1 Nitrospirota bacterium
CGGGGGCGACTAACGCAACGGTCGTGGTTACGGCCTCGGCAGGGGGCATATCAGGCAATATAGCGGTGAAATTCATCAATGCGCCATCCAGCGCCGTTTTGTCCATTGCCCTCACCAAGTCTGTGGATATCCTGGCCGACCTCCGGTTTACGTTGAACAACACGCCTGGCGCCTCATTTAATTTTATTCCGCCGCGGCCCATATCCGCGGTAAACACCGCGGCAGGATCAACGGTAACGATCACACCCGCTGCTGTACCAAACAGCAACGCAATCGCGCTGACCAACCCCGCCGGCTTCGTCCCTGGCACACTAATCACGATCATTGAGGCCACCTATCAAGTTGCAGTGGTTCAGGGAGAGGGCCTGCCGAGGTTCAGCGTCGATGCAGCAGGCTTCTCGGCCACGAACCCCCAAGGCAATCCGACTATCCCCAACCTGACCCCGGCGGACTTGCAGGTCACGGTGAAGTTTAACACTGAGTAACGCAAAGCCGTCAAACCAGGGCGCAAAGAAAATCTTTGGATTCTGGGAAACTCAGATCTATTACCTTGAGCTGACGGACATCCCTATGATTTTGAAGCATGCGTTTTTGAGAGGCTGGACCGCTGCTTTTTTCCCCCTCTCATAAACTGGTTTTCGATCTCAGCGGGCGCCATGCACAGCCTGGCCATGAAATCGGACAGCACCGCCTGGTCGTGGGGATGGAACGAGCATGGTCAGTTGGGGGACGGCGCCTCGGCAGGTAAAACCACACCCGGGCAGCTGGGCGGTTTTGGAAGCGGCAGCAAGTGAATCGCCGGAAGAGACCTTTAATCCTGGAACCGGCAGTTGGACCCCCGCTTTGACCTTACGGGGGCAGGCTCCGATGAACGCAGATTTACGAAGATAAAACTATGCGGGGCGATTGAAAATCCAATCACCATCTGTGCAACGTTTTTTCATGACTCAATGATTTTTTGGTGTCTTAATCCGCGATTATCCGATTTTATCTGCGTCCAATTGCTCATTTTAGACATAACAGCAGACTCACCATAAATCGAAACTAAACTTACAGTTATGAAGAGTCGCCCCGTTCATCCGTGCATGCCGAAGGGTGACGGGATATTCGTAAAAAAGGCTCAAAACCCTGTTTTTTTTCATTCAAAGACACTAATTAGGTAATATTACCCATATTATTTTTGTTGCAAACCGGGTATTATCAAAAATCCGACTGAAAATAATATAAAATAAGCATGGGTTTGTAAGCAGTAATTAGAATGAGTTTAGATTGGTTCAATTTGGAGTACCCCGTTCAAATTGGCCTGTCCAATTATTTACGTTTTGCATTTTTCTGTGAATTCCATTTTCATAACACACTGTTTTGTTTATGTATGCAAGTAATCCCATGATTGGCATAGTCCTTGCTTTGTTATGAAATGAGATGCGAGGCCATTCACAGGAACACACCCTGCACTCGTGCGTTGCACTCGTTAACGCTGGACGCAGGCGATACCCCTGATCCCAAATAGGAGTGATTAATGAAAAGCCCAACTTCAATATTCAAATCACGAACAGCAATGCGTTTGTTAGCTATCACTTTGAGTGTCGTATTATTACTGCCGGGCGGCGCGGTATGGGCCGGGCTTCAGCCTCCGCTCAGCAAGATACCGGTACCAGTACCCACGAAGCAGGCTGAGCTGGCGCAGTTTCCGGAACTGGCGCAGTTTGTTCAGGATGTTCCCGCTGCCATCAGGCTCGGCAAGGCTTTGTTCTGGGATACGCAAGTCGGGAGCGATGGGGCGGTAGCGTGCGCGACTTGCCACTACAAGGCAGGTGCGGACCCGATCACTGTTAGATCCAGAAACCAACTCCATCCGCGTAGTGATGGCCAGTTCCTGCGGGACGCCATAACGAAAACCGTCATTGCGGGGAACGGCTTGGCCGACCAGGATCTTGCGCCGCTTGCCTCGTCCATCTTCCCATTCTTTCAGATTAGTCCTGTTACCGGCAGGGTGGGCGACGATACCTTCATTGTACCGCCTGCCACTGCCGCAACCGCGACGATTACCCGTAATGTTGATGACACAGTCGGATCGCAAGGCATTCGCTTGTCCGATTTCACGGGCCTTGTTAACGGCTCCGCCATCGACAGCGCCGTATCAACGACTCTCGATCCGGTGTTTAACGCAGGAGGCGCGAACGTGCAGCGGGTAACGGGCCGGAATGCCCCGTCGGTGATCAACGCGGTGTTCAACTTCGCCAACTTCTGGGACGGCCGGGCCAACAACATCTTTAACGGCGTGAACCCTTTCGGCCCTCTTGATCAGAGCGCGCGCATCTGGGTTAATAGCGCCGGAATTCAGCAGGTACAGATTGCCATCCCGAACGCGAGCCTCGCCTCCCAGGCGGTCGGCCCGCCCTTGAGCGATGTCGAGATGTCCGGCAGGGGCCGCACCTTCCGTGATCTGGGCAGAAAGATGATCAACAATGGCCTGATTCCGCTCGGGCAGCAACTCGTCCATCCCGATGACAGTGTGCTGGGAGCTCTCTCCAACGCTCCGGCCAACGGGCTGCTCAACACCACGTACGGAGCCATGATCCAATCTGCTTTCCGGCCCGAGTACTGGAATGGCGGAAATGTTCCGGACGGTTCTGGTTTCTCACAGATCGAGGCCAATTTCTCCCTTTTCTGGGGGCTTTCCATCATGCTCTACGAGGCGACCCTGGTGTCCGACCGGACGCCCTTCGACCGGTTCCAGTTGGGGAACAAGAACACCTTGAGCGTTGGGGCACAGTTCGGGCTTGCGACCTTTGACAGCAAGTGCGCGGTATGCCATTCGGGCCCCGAGTTATCCGATGCCGTGATCGGCAGCAATGTCGCTCCCAACTGCACCACCCCTGACTGCGGCAATCCCGTTTCCTTTACTTCCAACACGAACCACAGACTGATTCTGCTTAATCAGACAAGCGTACCGGGGGCGAAGAGCGACACCGGGTTTTTCAACATCTCTGTCAGACCCACGGCTGAAGATCTGGGCAGGGGAGGGACCGCACCATTTCTCAACCCGCTGAGCTTGCCCACTCCTGCAAATTTCCCGCTTTCCTTCTCGCGGCTGGCGGAGCTTCAGGCGCAGGGGCAGCTCCCCTTCGATACGCCCGTCCTGCCGCCGTTCGCTCTTACCACGGACGTTGTTCAGGGCTCTTTCAAGACCCCTGGACTGCGAAACATCGAACTTAATCCGCCCTACTTCCACAACGGCAGCGCTTTGAGCCTTCTGGATGTGGTTGAGTTCTACGCCCGGGGCGGGAATTTTCCCAAGAATATCTTCAATCTAACCGGCAATCCCGAACATGCTGCGGCTACTCTGCCTATGGGCAAGATACGAGGCGGCGGAACCGAACGGGACGAGCTCGTGCAATTCCTTCAGTCCCTCACCGACGAGCGTGTCCGGCTGGAGAAGGCCCCCTTCGACCATCCGGAGCTTGTAATTTCGAATGGCACCGGTACGTCGATCACTCTGTTGGCAACAGGAGGGAGCATCACTCCTGTGCAGGTGGGCCTGATCACTCTAAACAATCCCTTCACGGCACCGACTATCTCGACCCTCCCGACGATCGGCGGCTTAGTGAGCAACAGGGATGTGACGGTGGCTGTTGCCGTCGGTGGAGGTGTTCCGCCGACGGGGGCGACCCACGCGGCGACCGTGATAAACAACACATGGAGCTTGACCTTGACGGGACTGTCCTTGGGGAACCACGACTTCACCGTCAGGGCCACCAGCCCCACAGGGGATGAAAGCAATCCCCTCCTCGCCAGCTCCGTTTATCTTCTGCCGACGGCCTTCATCTTCGGGGGCCCACCGGGCGCAACCAAACTGACCAGCGCCTCCATGACGGTCGGGGCGATTGACACAGCAGGGAGAGCGGTACACTTTTACAAGTTCAAGCTCGACAACGGCGCGTACAGCGGTGATGTCTCCGTTGACACGCCGCTTATCGTGAGCAACCTGTCCGACACCACTCATACAGTCTCCGTGATCGTAAGGGATTCGCTGGGAAACCAGCAGCCAGACACGAGCCCCACCACGGTCAGTTGGAGGGTCAAAGCCACTCCGCCGGTCGTCAGCGTGAATCCGATACCCCTGCCGACCAGGGAAACCAGCCTGACGCTTAGTGGCACGATATCCGAACTCGGCACCATCCCCAGGGTATCAAATGGCACGGGGGCCGAGTGTACGGGGACGGTTACGGACATCCCGGGCAGCAACACGGAAACCTGGAGCTGCCAGATCTCCGGTCTTAAGAAAGGAACCAACAACATTACCGTCACCGCCACCGACATCGCCCAGAACGTGGGGAGCGCAACGACCAGCGTCAACATCATCCTCCCGGACGGTTGTTTCAGAGGCACGGCTGCGCCGGACGTCAGCGACGCTGTCAAGGCCCTGCGCATTGCGGTAGGCACGATTGTCGAACCGTCTCTTGCGGACAAGCTGCACGGGGACGTGGCGCCGCTGGTTAACGGCGTTCCCGCGCCGGACGGAACGATCGGCTCGGAGGACGCATTGATAATACTCAAGAAGGTAGCGGGGTTGGTTAATTTTTAAATTATCTGTTCGAGGGCATTCTTCTTCGCCGTCATTCCCGCTTGTCGGGAATCGTAGTTGAATTGAATGTTCAAAAGGGACGATTCCGGACAAGCCGGAATGACGACCAGAAACATAAGGAGACTTTTCCATGAAGAAAAATTCCAAAGCTCTGCAAGCAACAGCCGTTCTGATCGGCATCCTTTTCGTCACAGGAACTATTCTTCCCGGTGGCATTGCCATGGCGCAGTGCGCCCCGCCGGCCGGCCTGTTCGGTCTGCCCCTGAACCAGATACCGGTCCCGCAGCCGCCCGCCCTGTTCGAGTTCGTCAAGGACCGGGACGCGGCCAGAAGATTGGGCAAGGCCTTCTTCTGGGACATGCAGGCGGGGAGCGACGGCATCGTGGCGTGCGCAACCTGCCACTTTGAAGCAGGCGTGGACAAACGGCGCAGAAACACCCTCCATCCCGGACCTGACGGGACCTTTCAGTTGCCTTTAGCAAACCCGGGCCCGAACCAGACCCTTCCGGATACCGACTTTCCGTTCCATCTGCGGGACAATCCGGACATCCAGGCTTCGATCACCCTGCGAGATAACAACGACGTCGTCGGGTCCCAGGGGGTCCGCCGCAACAAATTTACGGGAATCAATCCCGGCTCCGCGGTGGACAGCGGGACGCCGGAGGTCGATCCGATATTCGGAAACTCCAGGCGAGTGACTGGGCGCAACACGCCGACAAATATCAACGCAGTCTTCAACTTCAGCAACTTCTGGGACGGCCGGGCGAACTTCCTCTTCAACGGGGTGAACCCCTTCGGCCCCCTGGACCAGAGCGCCGGCGTCTGGTTCAATGAAAATAATGTCCTGGTGAAGCGATCGGTCGGTATCGAGATGGGGAGCTTAGCATCGCAGGCAACAGGTCCGCCACTTGACGGGACCGAGATGTCCTTCATCGGCCGCACCTTCCCCGAGCTCGGCAGAAAGATGCTCAGCCTCACTCCGCTGGGGAAGCAGATGGTTCATCCGGCTGACGGCGTGCTCGGACCGCTGTCCAATTCGAAAATGCTGGCCGGAGGGAAGCTTTCGGGCTTGCCCGGACTCAACACCGCGTACAAACAGATGATCGAGGCCGCATTCCAGAACAATCTCTGGAACAGTCTCCAGCCGGTTTCCTTACCCGCAACCGTAAGCGGAGCAACCACGACCCTTCAATTCAGCCAGATGGAGGCCAACTTCTCACTCTTCTGGGGGCTTGCCATCGAGCTCTACGAAGCCACCCTGGTCTCAGACCAGACGCCCTTTGACAAAATGCTGGGCGGCGCCACGTTCGCCATGACGCAGCAGCAGTGTGACGGCATGAACAAGTTCTTTGGCGGCGCGGCCAGGTGCGACGTGTGTCATGGCGGCACCGAGACGACGAACGCCTCGGTCACGGCCGCCGGGTTCATCACGAACAGAGATCATGGGCTGATCGAACTGATGCCCGTGACGACCGGCGAAAATATCATTTATGACAACGGGTTCAACAATACCTCGGTACGGCCGACGGGAGAAAATCCCGGCCGGGCGGGAACCTCACCGCCGGCTTTGGTCAACCCGCTGACCGGACTGCCTTTCCCTCTGGGTTACTCCGCGCTGTCAATACTTCAGGAGGCGGGGAGCGTGCCTTTTAGCGTTCCGGTGTTGCCGGGAGTCATCCCCGCCACCACACCGGTCAGAAACAACGGCGCCTTCAAGGTGCCGGGGCTCCGCAATGTGGAGCTGACCGCCCCCTACTTCCATAACGGCGGCGACTTGACCCTGGAGGAGACAGTCGATTTCTACACCCGCGGTGGGAACTTCCCGCAGAACAACAGTGCCGACCTTGATGTCAACATCGCTCAAATTGGCGGATTTGGGGATGTCGAGATGGCGCAGATGGTCGCGTTCATGAAGTCGCTGACCGATGAGCGGCTGAGAAACCACTCGGCCCCCTTCGACCATCCGGAGCTTTTCATTCCCGAAGGCGATCCGGAGGCATTGAGAAGGATACCCGCCCGGGACATGTTCGGCAACGCGGCCCCGGCGTTCATCCTTACGATGGCTCCGCTCCCTGCCGTCACCAACAAGACGAGCATCCTCGTTAGCGGAACGAAAGAAGGGGGGGCGACGGTCCAGGTAAAGGTCAACGACGGTACGGCAACGCCTGCGGAAGGGCCGCCCCAAGCAACCACATGGAGCGCCACTATCGGGCTCGCGGGAGGGCTGAACACAGTCACGGCCACCGCCACCGACATAGATGGAAACGTCGTTACTGTGCCTGCAAGCGTGAACGTCATTTTCTCCGATGGATGCTTAAACTGCGGCGGAGCCGTGGGAATAGCGGACGCTGTCCGGGCGCTCCAAATCGCGGCCGGGAACATCACGCCGACAGTCAATGACTTGATCCACGGAGACGTGGCGCCGTTGGTGAACGGCGTGCCAAATCCGGACAATAGGATCGGTGCGGACGACGCCCTGCTGATTCTCAAGAAGGTGGCGGGGCTGGTGAGCTTCTAAGTTTTTTTATGGGTTATTCCCGCAGAGATTCTGAGCGGGAATCCAATTTAATTAAACGCGTCAAAATGGATCCCCGATAGAACCATTCGGGGATGACAAAAAAATAGGAGGAAGTCATGACACCCAGAAAGTTATTTAGCCTGATCCTGATCCTGGCGCTATCCGCATTGTCCGCCTGCGGCGGTGGCGGCGACGGTGGCGGACCGCCCGCGCAACCGGTACGCGCGAATGTTTTTATCGCCTTTGATCAGGAGGTAACGAACCTGGCTGGGCTCGATTTTGTTCTAAACAGCGCTCCCGGCGCCACGTTCGACAATAATGCTCCGCAAATAGCCCCGATCAACGCCGCCGATGGACAGGCGCAAGTGGTGGCTAACTTCAATGCAGCCACGAATACCAACAGGATCGCCTTGGCCACTGGGAACGCGGCCGGCTTCAATACCGGCACGACTCCGATCATTAGGGTGACCTATAACGTTGCCCCGGGCTCCGGCGTCCCGACGTTCGGCATTGCGTCGCAGGCGACTTTCACAGCCATATCGGACGACAACAGCACTCCGACAACTCCGCCGGTTACCGCTGCGAATGTGGTCGTGACGGTTACGTACGAGTGATAGGTCGCTGTAAATCCGGGAAGTTGGGGACCTGTGAAGATGGAAAATTCAGTCTTGCAGGGCGGGCGAAGCTATGATGCCTGACTTGCAAGACGACACAAAGGAGCAAAATATTGACATTGATCATGCCCCAAATCTCATCGCGAACTAAGAAGAATAAAGTCTCCTGCTAAATATGATCCTAAAGTTCAATATGACCGGCTCAAAATGAGCCTGCGGCAGCCTTCTTATTTCTAACTACCCTTAAACATTGTATTATTTATTTGAGGTTAGCATGGCATTGTTCTTGCTCTATGTGGAATTGAAAAGTAATCCTGTATGAAACACAAAAGTAAGGGAAAGATAAAAAAGTGGATTTATATACCAACATTTGTTACACCGATAAAATTGAGGAGGTACGAGATATGAGTATGTGGAATAAATATCATGATTGTAAAGGCTTATCAAAGACCGGCGGACTGCTGCTTGCGGTCTTGTTTCTCGCCGTGGTCCTGACGGCCGCACCGGCCCAGGCGCAGGTGCTGCTCCGGACAGACGTGCCGATTAGCGGCGAGATACAAAAGCTCACCGTGACTGATCGGACGGATGTATATTCCGGCGGCACAATGGTGGTGGGGGGATACACCGTAATCCTGCCTAGAAACCTTCTCATTGACCTGCCGGCCAATCGGCTGAGCCTCCAGCAGATCTTCATACAGGCGCCCGCGGGGTGCGTCGCCACTTTAGAGAGCGGTCTGGCCAAGACCGATACCTGCAACACAAGCGGCACTGGCGGCTTCGCTGCCATCAGCGCAGTCCGAACCGCGGCAGGAGATATCATCGCGGGCGACGTGTTCATCCAGAAGGGGACAGAGCTCGTAAGCGGAACGGTCACGTTTATTAACTACAATGAAGGCTGGTTCCGGATGAACGGCGCACCGGGCAGCGCCACGACCGGCATCATGGTGCGGCTGAACGATCCCGATAGCCGCCATACCATCCAGCTAGGGGCGGGCTGTTTGCCAGGCAGCCAGAACTGCAGCCCTGACCCGCGCTTCACCCTCGACCCGGATAATTATATTACGACCTTTTCCACAGGCTACCCGTGGTGCATACCGAGCACCGTGCAGCGCACTTTTGTCGATAACATTATCAGCCTCGGGACATCGACCGCACAGGCCAATCCCGACGGCACGGGGGACGTGCTCTGCCCCTCTACCAACCGAACGGCAGATGCGCTCGAGACGGCGGCCGACTCCAGGCGCTTTGCGCCGCTCAGAGTCGGAGACCCCGTGACCGCGGAAGGAAACTTCGAGACTATAAACGGTGTGCGTTTCCTTTCCTCCCATACGACCCAGTTAAAGAAGTCGATGTGGACCAAGAACGAGGCGACCCAGCCGGACTATCTCTTCCTTGAAGAGGTATTCATCAATACCCCTGGGTTCGAGAACCAGCGCATTCGGTCCCTGATCATAGGCTTTACATCGATGGGACCCACGGCTCCGGACTTCGGCCGGAGGGGCCGCACAGATGTCGACATCTGGTCGATT
Source organism: Nitrospirota bacterium (assembly GCA_045403145.1). Classification (GTDB taxonomy): domain Bacteria; phylum Nitrospirota; class UBA9217; order UBA9217; family UBA9217; genus JAJYKN01. Next base: position 9,250 of record JAXIPA010000220.1, read on the forward strand.
CACCGCGACCCGGTTAACAACGGCGATCCGCTCAATAATTTCGGCGTGCACGAATTTCCCCTTGCCTCTGTGCTTGGATGCGACAATGTCGGGGGTCAGGGCACCTGCGGCGGTATGGGACTCATCAACGCAGGCTTGAATATTTTCAGGATCCGGCACGATATCGATTTTCTAACGGCCAATCTCGGCATAGATGGAAAGCTTTCCCCCTGCGCTCACATCGCGGCAAATCCACGCTGGCTCGGCCTCTGCTCGCCCTCGACCCTTGAGAACAATTTTGCGATCCTGAGTCCCGCCCCGCATGAGATCATCGGGAGGACCGGGCACAAGCTTGACAGCCCTGCCGGTTCGCTGAGATCCATTGATATCAATGGATCTGAGGCGACTAATGGTGAGTACCTCTTCCCGCTCGGCCTGAATCTGGGAGGGATAGAGGGCGCGGAGTTTAACGAAATCGATCTTAACCAGATGTCAAAGCCCGTTATATTCGAAGGTATCCCCTGGAACCTCGACCGCAGGCTTAGTCCGGGCGGATGCCAGGCCAACGGCGGCGTCTGTGAAAACCTGGGCGCGAGTCCCATTGGAGATTTTCGCCTTGACCCCTTCCCGTTCACCGGGGTGGGTGACCCCGGGCTGCAGGCTGAGTTCAGTGTGGTCATCCCCGGGCTGGGGACCTTGACAGGCGGGACCCCCAAAGGCACGTTCAACGTCGCGGCTTTCAACAATACCGCCAACCCGCTTGGGCTTGCATACGAGCGCATCCGGTCCTTTGTCAGCGGTCCATTTGGCGGCCCGCGGCCGGGGACAGTAGCAGATAATTTCAATTTCAACGGCAACAACACTCTTGTGCCATACCCGACAACCGCTCAAGACCCGGGCGGACAGGGGATCGGTGGTGCGATTCTCAACAGTACGCCTACGCCGACCTTTACGCTCACCGTCAGTCTCAATCCATTGGGCTTCGCGGCCTCGGCAAGGGCGCAGAATGACAGCGCTGTCACGCGTACGGGCGTCCCGGTATCCGTTCCCGTGTTGTTCAACGATACTACCCTGGTCGGCACAATCAATGCCGCCTCGGTCACTGTCTCGCTGGCATTACATGGCACAGCGACTGCCAACGTGGACGGCACGGTCACCTACACTCCGAGCCCTGGTTTCAGCGGCGGGGACTCCTTTACCTATACGTTCTCGGAGTTGACCAGCGGCGAAGTGTCGAATCCCGCAACCGTGACCGTGTCCGTCAACCATCGTGCCACCGGCAGCTTCGTCGGCGCGGCGGTGAGCATGGATGACGCCCTGAAGGCAATACGCATTGCCGTCGGCCTTGCCACGCCCACAGCCGATGATCTGCTCAATGGGGACATTGCGCCGCTGCAGGCGCCGGACGGCGAGATCACTGCAATCGACGCGCTGCTGATCCTCAAGAAGGCGGTGGGGCTGGCGAGCTTCTAAAACCGATGCTGGATGCTCGATGCATTTATTCGGTATCGAGTATCCAGTATCCAGTATCCAGTATCTGGCATTAATCATAAGGAGGATCTCATGAATAGAACATCTTTAGTCGGTCTCATCATATTGCTTGCAGTGTCTGTCCTGTCCGGCTGCGGCGGCGGCGATGGCGAAGCCGCTCCGACGCTGAGTATCGGCGTCACGACCTCGAAGACCGTGGCCCTGGCGAACGGCGCCGATGCGGTGACAATCCAGGCCAACGTCACAAACGCCAACGGCACGGCAGTGCCGGACGGTACGGTCGTCGTCTTCTCGTCCCCTACCGCTACCCTGTCTGCATCTACGGCGGCAACCACGAACGGGACGGCTACCGTCAGCATGACCAGACCCCCGGTCTCAGGGGCGAACAATTCCATGGCCGTGGTCACGGCTGTGGCCGAAGGCGCTTCGGGCGCCAATGCCGTGAAATTCATCAATCAGCCGACGAGCGTCGAAGTGTCCATTGCCGTCGATCAGGCGGTCGCAGGCCTTGCCTTGCTTCAGTTCAAGCTGAATAACACCACGGGCGCTACGTTCGATAACGCCGATCCGCAGCGCATATTCACGATCAATGACGCGTCGGGCTCGCTTGCTGCAGGGAATTTCGATGCCATCGCAAACAGCAACTCGATAGGCCTGGTCAATGCCACCGGATTCAATCTCCGCGCCAATATCCCGGTCATCAGGGCCACCTACGCAGTGGCTGCAGGCGCGGGACTGCCTACATTCAGCGTCGATGCAACAACCCCCATAATCGCCAAGGACCCGCAGAGCGTTGCAATCGCACCTCAGTTGACGGCGGCGGATTTCGTTATTACGACTGCGTTCGACACGGAGTTATGATGACGCGGTTTCTCCTGATAGTCAAATAGTGTACAGGGACCGGGCGGATTCGCCCGGTTCTTGTTTTATTAATGGTCTCATAATAGGACAGACATAAACTCTCTCTTGTCATCCCCGAACGACTCTATCGGGGATATGGTTTTAACACCAGATTCCCGATAAAACCCTCGGGAATGACAGGTTTGGGTATATGGTCGGTGTTCAGATTATTTTGAGACCATTAATATGTTAGAATATTTGATCAGGGCAGATTTATGATATATAATAGTAAAGTATAGTTGCTCTTCCCGGTAGAGCGGATTCATGCATTCTCGTAACGAAAGGTTCCGACTTATGAATAACAAAACGATTCTCTCCATCATCAGCTTGACACTCGCCCTCATTCTTGGCCAGGCGCAGGCGGCTTCCGCCGCTTCCACGGTTACCGTGTCATCGCCCGGCAATGGCGTTTTCGTGCTCCAGGGGACACTGGAGAATGTCGCGGCTATGGACATCACGCTCACGTACGATACCGCGTCCCTTTCCAGTCCCCGCTTGCAGAATGGGGGTCTGATCTCCGGAGCTCTGACGGCGGTCAACCTCAACGTCCCGGGATCGGTGCGCATGGCCATTATCCGCACAACGCCCATGCAGGGCAGCGGCGTCATCGCCACGCTTACCTTCGACAGAAAGGGGAGTTCTGCCGGCAAGGTCACCGTCCAGAGCCTCCGTGTGTCCGATCTTAACGGAAGACAGCTCTCCGCTTCCGGGCAGGGCGCCAATGCGGCTGACTCGGGCACGACGGCTTCCGGGCAATCATCTCAGGAGGAACAGCGGCAAGGCGGCTCCTCTTCCGGTTCTTCAGCGGCTTCTCAACCAGTGCCGGCGCCAGGGGCGCCGCCGATAGGCATCATTGTCGTGCCGGGGGCCGGAGGAGAAGCGAATGTCGCATCCGAGGCAACGGCAACGACGGAACAGGCCGCCGAGCCGGCAAAGGAACCGGTGGACATCGCACGAAAGACCGAGGGGGAGACCGTGCTTTCGCCGGAAGCGAAGGAAAGGAGCATCCACAAGCATAAGAGCGTCCTCGAAAGCTTCCAGGAATATACCGGACAACGGACTGCCAAAGCGTACATTTCTCTCTTTGAGCTGGACGGCGCCATCGGCTTTCATCAGGAGCCGTCAGTCGTCCTCGCGGACGGCAAGAGCGCGGTGAAGGTCGTATTCATTTCCGATCCGGGAAAGAAGGACGCGTCCGACGTGGCGGTCTCCGGGGCGAAGCTGATTTCGATGAAGCAGGACCCTGATTATACGAATACCTGGATCGCTGAGGTGAGACCGGAAAAAGACGCGTACAAGGCGGGCGTGACCGTCTCGTTGCAGAAGCTCACGATCGTATTTCCTCTTGCCGTCGCACCCGTTCGGAACATCGATCTCGACAAGTCGGGTAAGGTGACGGAAGCCGACTTCCTCCTGTTCCTGCAGAAACGGGGCACGCAAAAGGCGCCCGAGTTCGACCTGAACAACGACGGCAAACGGGATTACCTGGACGATTATATTTTTACGGCTAATTATCTCGCCGCGGGTGGGGGAGCGAAAGCGCCGCAGGCCGGCAAATAATCCGGAAGCACATAATGGAACCGCGGATACCCCGTTAGAGATGAACATGCTCTGACGGGGTTTTTGTTTTCATCTCCGGTAAAACCCCCGTGAATGACACCTTGGCGGATATTTGCAAATATTTTCGTGATATAGTTAAATTATTGATAACTATTCGGGCAGCTTTTCTGCTTTTATCCGTCATTCCCGCCTGTGCCCAGCGCTTATGAGTGCGTTAGCGCGAATGCAGGGTGAATGCTTTAATCCCCGATAGATTCGTTCGGGGACGAATCCAGAGTTTCTCTCTAAGATGCTGCGAAGAGTAAAGACATTGGATTCCGGCTGGAACCATGCCGGAATGACGGCCGAACGAAGTTGAAGGTTATGGCGGCAGCGAGGAGATCCAATGGCACAGGGGAATGCAAAAAAGATCAAGGCCGAAAAGCGGCGATGGACACTAAAGGTGCTCAAGCCGAGCCTCAAGGCGCTGCCAGAGCGGCTTCCCAGGTTCACAACGGTGTCCAACCTGCCCATTGATGAGCCGCTCTATACGCCGGCGGACATTGCGGACTTGGATTATGGAAAGGACATCGGATTTCCCGGCGAGTTTCCGTTCACCAGGGGCATCCATCCCTCCATGTACCGAAGCCGTCTCTGGACCATACGCCAGTTCTCCGGATACGGCACGGCGGAGCAGACGAACAGGCGCTTCAAATACCTTCTGGAAAAAGGGGAAACGGGCCTCTCCGTCGCCTTTGATCTGCCGACCCTGATGGGCTATGATTCTGACCATGTCCTCTCAAAAGGGGAGGTCGGCAGGTGCGGCGTGGCAGTCGATTCCCTCGTTGACATGGAAGTCCTGTTCAAGGACATCCCCCTCGATACCATCACGACCTCGATGACGATCAACGCTCCGGCCGCGGTCATTTTCGCGATGTACCTCGCGCTGGCGCAGAAGCGGAAGATACCCTTGTCCCGGCTCGGCGGGACGATACAGAACGACATCCTGAAGGAATACATCGCCCAGAAGGAATGGATCTATCCGCCGGTCCCGTCCCTCAGGCTCATCACGGACACGATCTCCTACTGCGTGAAGAGCGTCCCGAAGTGGCACCCGATCAGCATCAGCGGCTATCACATACGCGAAGCAGGTTCCAGCGCCGTTCAGGAGCTTGCCTTTACGCTTGCCGACGGCCTTACCTACGCGGAGGCATGCGTCAAGGCGGGCATGAAGATCGACGAGTTCGCGGGAAGGCTCTCCTTCTTTTTCAATTCCCATAACGATTTTTTCGAGGAGATCGCGAAATTCCGGGCAGCCCGCAGGATCTGGGCCAGGGAGCTTGCGAAGCGCTACCGGCCGAAGGATGTTCACTCCACCCAACTGCGGTTTCATACGCAGACGGCGGGCTGCTCCCTGACTGCGCAGCAGCCCCATAATAACATCATACGGACGGCCATTCAGGCCCTTGCTGCGGTCCTCGGCGGGACGCAGTCCCTGCATACCAATTCCATGGATGAAACGCTGTCTCTTCCGACGGAAAAGGCCGTAACCATTGCTCTCCGGACCCAGCAGATCATCGCCCACGAAAGCGGCGTCGCGAACGTTATCGACCCTCTGGGCGGCTCCTATTTCATTGAAGCGCTGACCAACAGGATGGAGAAGGAGGTCTACGCCTACTTCAAGAAGATCGACGGCATGGGCGGGATGGTGGAGGCGATCGGCCAGGGGTACCCTCAGAGGGAGATCGCGAAGAGCGCGCAATGGTATCAGCGGGCCATTGAGAAAAAGGAAAAGATCGTCGTCGGGGTGAACGAATTCATGGAACCGGCGGCAGCGATAGAGACCTTGAAAATTGGGCCGGAAATTGAAAAGAAGCAGGTCAAGGCTATCAGAAATGTGCGGAGAAAACGGGACCGCAAGAGATGGGCGACTTCGCTCACAAGGCTGAAGGCGGCCGCGTCCGGGAAGGAAAATCTGATGCCCCTTCTCATCGACGCGGTGAAGGCATACGCCACCGTGGGAGAAATCTGCGGCGCTCTGAAAGAGGTATTCGGTGAATACAAGGAACCGGCGCTTTTTTAAAAAGAAAATCCGCGTGCTCCTTGCCAAGGCGGGGCTCGACGGCCACGACCGGGGGATCAAGGTGATCGCCATGGCGCTCCGCGACGCAGGCATGGAGGTGATTTATCTCGGCATCCGGAGGACACCCGAGGAGATCGTCAGTGCCTCCCTGGAGGAGGACGTCGATGTCATAGGCATAAGTCTCCTCACCGGCGCGCATACCGTACTGCTCCCGGAGATAGCGGCGCTGATGAAAAAGAAGGGCCTGCGGGAAACGCTCCTGCTCGGCGGCGGGATCATCCCGGAGGAGGACATCGCGCGGCTCAAGAAGAAGGGGGTCGCGGAGATATTCACGCCGGGAGCGACAACGGAGGATATCGTGAGGTTTATAAAAGGGGCGGTAAAGTCTCGAGTCTCGAGTTTATAGTTTCGAGGTATGAACGGACCCATAATCGAATTGACATAATAAACTGCTACCCACCGTTAGTCATCCCCGAATGCTTTTATCGGGGATCTGGTCCTGTCTTGAAAATGCTAAACCGGATTCCCGATAGAGGCGCTCGGGAATGACTGAAGAGGGTGGTTGTTCTCGATGCACGCCGTCTTAGAGTCATGAAAAAACTCATACAAGAACTGTTAAAGGGCGACAAGCGCGCGGCAGCGCGGCTCATTTCGATCGTTGAAAACGACAGGGAAGCGAGGGCCGCAATCGCAAAGGCGCTCAAACCCTTTCTCGGCAAGGCGCACCGTGTCGGCATTACCGGCGCACCGGGCAGCGGCAAGAGCACGCTGATCCAGGGTCTCATAGGGCCGCTGAGAAAGAACGGCAAGCAGGTAGGCGTGCTGGCGAATGATCCGACAAGCCCGCTCACCGGCGGCGCGCTTTTGGGCGACCGGATCAGGATGCGCGGACATGAAAGGGACGAAGGAGTCTTTATTCGAAGCATGGCGACGCGTGACGGAAGGGGCGGCCTCTCCCGGACAGCGTCAGCGGCCGCGGACGTACTGGATGCCCTGGGAATGGACATGATTTTCATCGAAACAACCGGAGTCGGTCAG
>JAXIPA010000030.1:0-13469 GCA_045403145.1 Nitrospirota bacterium
CTTAAAATATCCGGAAAAAGTCGTTGTTGTACCCGCAGTGTAAACATCCGTATACGCCGGATTGTTCATATCAACCGCGTTGTCCATCATGATCAGGATATTCGGCTTGACATTTGTCTTAACGTACGGAGGCATGATGCAGTAATCGCCCATCGATGCCGCGGGGAGTTGCGCAGGCAAGGCGATAAAGATCAGCGATATTATCAGCACCGTCGCTGTAAATAAAACATACTTTGCTGATGTCTTTTGCGACTTCATATTCATTCCTCCGTACGACAAGCGTCAATCAGGAAAAGTTAAAATCTACCACAGAAGCACAGAGACACTTAAAAAAATCCGTCTGATAAATGGGATTCTCCCTGTCCCCGTGACTCTGTGGTGATAAATTGCATTTTTTACGAGACAACCATTGTATGCCTTATTTCACTATCCGGACGGCATCTTTTGCCGTCAAGGGAGTTCTTTCTTTAGTTTGCCCTTTAAGGATACCCTCAGTGTCCCCTATCTGAAATCCCGTGAGCTGCGTGGTAAAGTGGCAAACCAGGTCAGGACGGCCATCACCATTCACGTCTTCAGGATTCGCGCCACAAGACGCCAAACTCGCTTCATCGCCGGTCCGGCCGAACTTCAGCAACGCACAATCCACTTCGGCTGGTGCATTAAAATTATCGGCCGAAAGGATCGCCACAGGGATTTTCCCTTGACTTTTCATGTTGATGCTGTTCACGTTGCCGCCGGGCTTAATGTCGATGCCTATTTGCATAACCCGCGCGACCGGGGGGGAAGCGATGGTGTATTGCCCGTAACCAGTGTTTGTGCTTGCCACGGGGAGTACGGTATCTATGAAACAGGCCGGTCCGAAGCAATTCGGTCTGAAAAACCTGAGGGTGTGACGATGACCTACTTTGTCGCCCAGCCTCAGGCTGAAGTCGTGAAGCGTGTCCGTACCTATCAGAAAATGCGAAAGTTCGATGATCGTGACAGAGCCGTTGTTCGATGCAGCCACGGCGCCGTCGCTCGTGCCCACGGGAAGGATGCCTCCTGTGACTTCGTAAGTGTCAGAGACGGGGCCGCACCCTGCACTGCCGGCAGACGAGCCTGGGCAAGCATAACGGTATCTATCAGAGAAAGTCGCCCCCTCGGTGTTCCCGACGGACATCGCGAGACTATCATCACCGTGTTCTGAGACACCATTACCATTGTTGTCGAACTCGGAGAAAAATTGGGTTTTGAGTCCGAAGGAAGATCGGGCGATCTTGACCGCAAGATAAAGATTGATCCCGTCGTTCATGACGTATAAGGTCGCCGGAGTCGTGCCGCCCCCATCCTCGGGGGGAACGTTCGCTTGAAAATCGATCTTTACGGCATTGTCCCACTCTCCTGGGCTCATAACGCCGTCAATCGTCGCAATCCCGTAGGTGTTCGTGGGCTCGGCACCGAAAGATACTGTGGCAACTGACATAACAACCATGACAAGTATTACCAATAGCTTCTTCATTAGGCCCTCCTTTTTAAAATTCGAGTCCATCAGATTTTTGCATCCGTATAAAGCCGTCATCCCGGTCTGTCCACGTCCAAATACTTTTCCCCTCTCAATTATCCGGATGAACACTCCTATTGCGGGCAACTTTCGAATCAGGCAAACATGTCTCCGCCATTAATGCATCATACGAGTCCCAAATATGTCGCCTGCAAGACGGGCATAATTCCCAGGCAAGAGCTTCCGGGGATACCGTCATTACTATCGCCCCGCAATCGGGACAGATCATTTTAGACTTTTCCATGGCGCCCCCTTATGTACTCAGATTTTTATTGTTTTTTGATCGCCTCTGAACGCCTTCTCTGACCTCCTGACAAGTATTTCAGCATATGATATGCAACGCATATACCATAATAAAGCATTTAATTTTCAAGTAGTTATTATTCGAGAAGGGATAAGTTTAGGGGTTGGGATACTGAGGTATGTAATGAATTACATAATGATGATCCCCGCGTAGCCGACGACCTGCTCGTAATCTCCACTCACCTCACCGGAGTTTGCGTACTTGATCAGCTCCGCCTTCTCCGCTCCCAGCAGTTTAGAGGCGACAAGCATGGCCACGGCCGGTCCAAAGCCGCACATGGTGATTCCGGAGTCCTTGATCTCTCGGTACAGCCCTTCGGGGTCCAGATTGAGAATATGGCGAATCGCCCTGAAATCCTTCTCCTTTGCCGCTGCCGCCTGCTCGTAATGGCTCATGTCCGAGCTCGCTACGATAAGAGCTCCGCTCATTTTGGATTTCGGATTGCGGATTGCGGATTTGGTTTCCGTGTCCCGAAATTCGGCTTCGTCTTTCGGTGTACATTCCGAATTCCGCAATCCGAATTCCGCAATTGATTCACCAACCGCCCTTCCCACCTCAAGACAGGTTGCGAGCCTCGTGTCGAGCATCTGAATCGGGACAATACTGAAATTCGGCTTGAAATACTGGATAAAGGGAAGCTGGACTTCGAGGGAATGTTCGCGGAGGTGGGCGAGTGTATCTTCGTGAATGCGCGGTGACTTCGACATGATCGAAGCGGCGAGTTGTTCGTCAATTGTGACCGTGCCGAGAGGCGTTTCCCAACTGCCCCCGACCATGATGGAGACCGGGGCGCCCAAACCCGTGTGGTTCGGCCCAATGAGGACAAACGTGTCAGGAAGCTCGATGCTCGAATAAACGGCGCCGGCGACCGACCCGGAATAGACGAGGCCGGCATGAGGAGAGAGAATGCCGGTCGCTTTTTTTCTGTGAATGGCGGGATTGACGAATCCCTCGACCTGCTTTTTGAGCGCCTCGGGCGAACCCTTATAAAAATAGCCGGCAACCGCGGAAGAACGGTGCATAGTCGCCTCACCTATTCACGGTTAAAATTGAAAACGGCAGTTGGACGCAGATGAACGCTGATTTCCGCCGATAAACCACTCCAGTACGATTGAATATCCGCTCGCCAACCGGGTGATTCCTTTTTCCCTACTTGATGATTTTTTGTTTTAATCAGCCTTTATCCGATTTTATCTGCGTCCAAATTCGTTTTTAGGTTATATGACCTCTTTCACCTTTTTGAGAGTGCTTTGCGCCCGCATCGCCTGGTAATTCTGGAGCACGTCCCGGATGCGCGGACTCTTCCCAATCAGGTCATTGAGGTCCTTTTCAGCGACTTCCAGAACATCGGACTCCTCGGTCGTCTCAACCGTCGCCGTCCGCGGCTTGCCGGTCAGAAACGCGATCTCGCCGAAGAAATCGCTGGCCTGTAATACCGCGAGTTCCACCTTTTTACCCGAGATCGTGGTAAAGACCCGCACGGCTCCGCGGGTAAGGACGAAGACGGACCTCCCCGTATCGCCTTCGCTGACGATTGCCTTGCCAGCCGGCACCGTATGGAGGATCATACGCTTGGTGAACTCGTTGAACTCTTCCCGGGTAAGGTCAGAGAACAACGGGATGACGCTCCGTGTCGGCTGCGGGATCCCGTCCTCAACCGGTTCGAGTTTCAGCTCCGCGACCGACTTGTTGGAGTGGAGCTGCTCCATTTTCCCGATGGCGTCCTTGTTCGCGGAATCGAGCCTGAGAGCCAGTTTGTACTGCGCCAGGGCCTTGACCACGAAACCCTTGTCCGCGTACAGATCGGCGGCATAAATGTATTCCTTCACCGCCTCCGCCATCTGGTTCATCTTCCGGCGCGCGTCGCCGATCCGCACCCTGATCATGGGGTCCTGGTCGAAGAAAAACAGCTTTTCCATCTCCGCAATCGCGGATTTCCAGTCTGACTTGCCGAGATACTTCTGGACATTGTCAGCGATGGTTGTTTTTTCCGAAGCCACTGGCGACCGTCCCCCCTTGAGAGACTTCAAAATCGAAATTACCGCGAACGGTTCTGCGGCGATTTTCGACTTTTTACGAAACCATCAAAGTTGGGGAAATTTGAAGTTTCTTTTTTCCCCCTGTTCAGAAGTCCTGCTTTTGCACCCTCGTATCTTCGCTGTTTCTCTGCGTCCTCTGCGGTGAAAATTGTTTTGAGGGTTATCAGGAGTTAAAAGTTCTTTTTCTCGGCGTTCTCGAAGCGCGTAAACCGGTTGATATAGGTCAAATCCACTTTCCCGACAGGACCGTTCCGCTGTTTTCCGACGATGACTTCCGCCTTGCCTCTCTGCCCGCAGCTACACTCCCCATCGGGAGGCGGCGGACACTCGCACCGGTTATAGACCTCGTCGCGGTAGATGAATAAAATCACATCGGCGTCCTGTTCGATGGCGCCGGACTCGCGAAGGTCGGCGAGCATGGGTCTTTTTTCCTTGCCGGGACGCGTTTCTACCGCCCGGTTCAGCTGGGAAAGCGCGATAACGGGGACCTTCAGGTCCTTGGCGAGCATTTTGAGTGAACGGGAGATGTTCGATATTTCCTGCTCCCGGCTCGACTCGTTTCCGCGGCCCCGCATGAGTTGAAGGTAGTCCACGATCATGAGGTCGAGACCATGCTCGGCCTTGAGCCTCCTCGCTTTCGCCTGCATCTCGAGCACCGAGATGGCCGCGCTGTCATCGATGTAGATCGGCGCTTCGGCAAGCCGCCCCGCGGCATTCGCCAGCGGCGTCCAGTCGCGTTCCGACAAGTGACCCGTCCTGAGCTTGTGCGCGTCCACCCTGGCCTCGGAACCGAGGAGACGAAGTCCGAGCGCTTCCTTGGACATTTCGAGACTGAATAAAGCGACGACCTTGCCCTTGTCGATGGCGGCGTGGGAAGCGACGTTCAGACAGAACGCGGTCTTGCCCATGGAGGGCCGGCCGGCTATGATGATGAGGTCGCTCGGCTGGAGACCGGAGGTCAGATGGTCCAAGTCGACGAAACCGGTCGGGATGCCGGTGATCATCTCCTTGCGTTCATAGAGGTCCTCGACCATCTTGAAGCTGTGGCCGACGATGGTTTTCATGGGGGAGAAGGCTTCCCCGATCTTCTTCTGGGCGATGTCGAAAATGGAGCGCTCCGCCATATTCAGCAGTTCATCGATGCTTTCGACGGTCCGCGAGTCGTCATAGCACTGCGTAATGATATCGGTCGAGGCGTAAATGAGTCTCCGGAGCACGGCCTTTTCCCGGACGATCTTCGCATGGTACTTGATGTTCGCCGCCGTGGGCACGAGGCTCACCAGCTGCGCAAGATACGATGCGCCGCCGACCGTCTCGAGCGCCACTTTGCCGCGGAGGGAGTCCGTCAGCGTGACGAGGTCGATCGCCTCCTTGCGCTCGAACATTTCGAGCATGGCGGAAAAAATCCTCCGGTGAACGTCTTTGTAGAAATCGTCGGGCGAGAGGAGGGTCGTGACGTTGTAGATCGAGTCGTTCTCGATCAGGATGGCGCCGAGCACCATCTGCTCGGCGTCGATGTTCTGGGGAGGGAGCTTCTGCAGGGAGACTTCGGTCTGGACGGACATGGTTTTACCCCGGACTCGCGAAAACGAAAAAAAAGAAGCCAGAAGTCAGGAACCAGAATAAATCTCCTGACTCCTGTCTCCTGGCTCCTGGATTCTGCAGAATTGCGCGTTACTCTTCGGCAATAACCGACACCTTGAAGTCAGCGGTGATGTCGGCATGCAGTTTGACGGTGATGGTATAGTCTCCCAGCCGTTTGATCGGTTCCTCGAGGACGAGTTTCCGCTTGTCGATGACGACACCCTGGGCCTTGGCGGCCTCTGCGATGTCCATGGACGTCACGGAACCGAAGAGCTTGCCCTCTTCGCCGGTCTTGGCCTTGATCGTAAGCGAGAGCGCCTTGATGGTATCAGCCTCGGCTACGGCTTCCTTTTTCAGCTTGCGAAGGCGGTCGGAAACCATTTTCTTCGCATGGTCCATGGCGTGCACGTTTTTCGGCGTGGCCTCGATGGCCTTTTTGTTGGGAACCAGAAAGTTCCTGGCATACCCGTCGGCCACCTTCACCAGGTCGCCGATCTTGCCTAATTTATCAATATCTTCCCGTAAAATTACCTGCATTGCTGAGACTGCTCCTTTCAAACACGTAATAGTGGCAGGATACTACCAGAAACGGGGGCAGGGTGTCAATGAGAAATTCACGGATTCATTGCGGAATGCGGATTGCGGAATTATAAAGAAACAATCCGAAATCGGTTTACCGCCCCCCTACCCTCTTCTTGAGTTCCTGCAGCTTGTTCATGGCCTCCAGCGGCGTCATGCGGTCTATGTCCACGTCCTGCAATTCCTTGAACACGAGCCCCGCCTCGCTCGCGAACAGACCGAGCTGCGGTACTTGCGACAATCCAGAATCGGACTCCTTTGCTTCCCTTCCCATCTTTCCACCTTCTTCTCTTCCGAACTGATGCGCGGCCACGGGCTCTCCCAGCTCATTGAACTCCGCCTTTTCCAGGTTCGCAAGCACTTCCTTGGCCCGCAGGATCACCGCCTGAGGAAGACCGGCGAGCCTGGCGACCTGGATGCCGTAGGACTTGTCCGCGCCGCCTTCCACAACCCGGCGGAGGAAAATGATCTGGTCGTTCCACTCCTTGATGGCGACGGTATAATTCTTTACCCGGTCCATGGTGAGGGCAAGCTCCGTCAGCTCGTGGTAGTGCGTGGCAAAGAGTGTACGCGACCTGAGCTTCGTGTGGATATATTCGGCCACGGCCCAGGCAATGCTGATGCCGTCGAACGTGGAGGTACCCCTGCCGATCTCGTCCAGGATGATGAGGCTCCGGTCCGTGGCGTTGTTCAGGATGTTCGCGGTCTCGTTCATCTCCACCATGAAGGTGCTCTGGCCGCGGGTAATGAAGTCCGAGGCGCCGACCCGGGTGAAAATCCGGTCCACGAGGCCGATGTGCGCTTCGCGTGCGGGCACGAAGCCGCCCATCTGCGCCATGAGCGTGATCATGGCCACCTGCCGCATGTAAGTGGATTTTCCGGCCATGTTGGGACCGGTCAGAATAATGAGCTGGTTCTCTTCGCAGTCCAGGAGCGTGTCGTTCGGGATGAAGCGTTCGTCCGGGGAGAGCATTTCAAGAACAGGATGCCGTCCCTCGACGATCCTGAGCGTATCGTTGTCCAGGACCAGGGGCCGGGCATAGTTGTTCCTGGCCGCGGCCTCTGCAAGCGATGCAAGGCTGTCCAGCAGCGCAAGCCTGCGCGCCATGTCCTGTATGCGGACGGTCCGGTCTGAAACCGCCTCCCGCACCTCCTGGAACAGCCGGTATTCCATGTCGAGGATCTTCTCTTCAGCGCCGAGGACCTTTTCTTCGTATTCCTTGAGTTCGGGCGTGATGAACCGCTCAGCGTTGGTGAGTGTCTGCTTGCGGATGAAGTCCTGGGGAACGGAAGCCAAGTTCGTCTTCGTCACCTCGATATAATAGCCGAAGACCTTGTTATAGCTGACCTTGAGCGAGCCGATGCCCGTCCTCTCGCGTTCGCGCTGCTCGATGCCCGCGATCCAGCCTTTGCCCTCGGAGCTGATGGAGCGCAGCTCGTCGAGCTCCGCGCTATGTCCTTTTTTGATAAGCCTGCCTTCCCGGAGAGAATAAGGAGGGTCGTCGTAAATCGCCCTGTCGATGAGCTGGTAGACATCCTGAAGATCGTCCCAGCCGTCGACGAGCTCGTTGATCAGCCTCGCGCCCAGCCCGGCGAGCAATCCTTTGATTTTCGGCAAGGACGTAAACGACTGCTTCAGCGCAAGCAGGTCCCGCGCGTTCGCGGCCCCGAGCGAAACCCTGCTGATAAGCCGTTCGAGGTCATAGACCAGGCCGAGCGCCGTCCTGAGGTCGGAGCGGAGCTGGTGGCCGTCTTTGAGCTCCGCGACAACATCGAGCCGCCGTTCGATCTCTGCTGCGTCCCTGAGCGGATTGAGGAGCCATTCCCGCAGCTTCCTGCCTCCCATGGACGTGACCGTGTAATCAAGGGCCGACAGGAGCGTGCCCCTGGACGAACCGTCGTACAGGTTCTTCACCAGTTCGAGGTTCCGCTGGCACGAGGCGTCGAGCACGAGGTGTTCATGTATGAAAAACGGCTTGATGCGGCGGATGTTCGCGAGGCCGGTCTTCTGTGTCTCTTCAAGGTAGCGCAGCGCGGCGCCTGCCGCCGAAATGCCCGCCCTCATGCCGTTGACGCCGAACCCTTCGAGCGAAGCGGTCTTGAAGTGGTCGAGGAGCGCCCGATAAGCCGTCCCATGATCGAAGGTCCAATCGTCACAAGCGTTTATCGCCTGCGTGTACTGGCGGAGCAATTCCGGGAGACCGGTTGCGGGCTGATGTCCCTTCGGGAGAATGATTTCGCGGGGAGTGAACCGCGCGAGCATCGTGTCGAGTTCAACGAGATTGCCGGCGCCGCTCACCTCGGAAAGGGAAAAATCACCCGTCGAGATGTCGAGAAAGGCAAGGCCGTATCCGTCTTTTGCCGGATATACGCAAGCGAGGTAGTTGTTGTCCTTGGCATCGAGGAGGTTCGAGTCCAGCACCGTACCCGGCGTTACCACGCGGATGACCTCCCGCTTCACGATCCCCTTTGCGAGCTTCGGGTCCTCCACCTGCTCGCACACCGCGACTTTGAAGCCGCGCCGGATGAGCTTGGCGATATACCCGTCAACCGCGTGATACGGAAATCCGCAGAGCGGCGTTTCGATGCCCTTGGACTTGTTCCGCGCCGTGAGCGTGATTTCGAGGACTTTGGAAGCGGTCACCGCGTCCTGGTCGAACATCTCGTAAAAGTCGCCCATGCGGAAAAGCAGGATCGCGTCGAGGTGCTGACGCTTGATCTCGCGGTACTGCTTCATGAGGGGGGTTAAATCGGTCATGGTGTGAATGCAGGAGCCAGGAGTCAGGAGCCAGGCTCCTGGTTTCCGGCTCCTGTTCTTATATTTTCATCCCCAACTTCGCCATTACCAGCCGGATATCGTCCCATACCAGTTTCTTTTCCGAGGGATGGTCAAGCAGATATGCTGGATGGAGTGTGGGCATGAGCGGGATGCCGTTGTAGGTATGCCACTTGCCACGGAGCGCAAGAATGTCTTCAGTTGTTTTCAGGAGTGTTGTGGCCGCTGCATTCCCCAGCGCGACGATCACGCGCGGTTTGATCGCCTGGATCTGTTTTTCAAGGAATGGCTCACAGGCTGCAATCTCAGCCCGTTCCGGGTTTCGGTCCCCGGGCGGCGGGCACTTTACGATTGTGCAGAAGTAAACGTCCTCACGCTTTAGCTTCATTCCCTTGACGATGATGTCGGTGAGCAACTGGCCGGCCGGGCCGGCGAACGGCCGCCCCTCCCGGGCTTCCTCTTGCCCCGGGCTGTCACCGATAAAAACGAGCGCTGCCTCAGGATTGCCTTCTCCAAAGACGATTGCCGTCCCGCCCTGGTGCAACGCACACCGGGTGCAGGTTCCCAGCTCTTCACGCACTGCCGAAAGGCCGGGTGCCTGGGCGAGCTGAGGTTTATGCGCCGAGGGTTCAATGGTTTTGCCAGGAGCAACCTTCACGGCAGGCGGCGACCCTGCGCCGATGCTTCCGGAAGGAGTTGAGCCGATTACACGCACCCCAAGCGCCTTCTGATACTCAAGGTGGGTTCTGATCTGCGTTACGATATCGAGAAATTCCTGATTGATCTCTGTCATCCAAACTCCGTGTTACTGTACTCTGTACTAATTCCCCCATTTGAGCTTTGTCCGAAGGATCTCGTAATAATGCTTGGTCGGGTGCTTGATCAGCCTCATTTTGAACCTCGACTTTTTGATCTCGACAACGTCATTCGGCAAAAGCGGAAAGCCTATGTGACCGTCGAGCGTCAGCGTTACGTCCTCGCTCTGCGAGGTTAGACATACCGTGACTACGACAGTGTCGGGAAGGGCGATAGGCCGGTTCGACAGGGTGTGCGGGCAGATGGGGGTCACCACGAAGCAGTGGATCGTCGGATGGATGATCGGCCCGCCCGCGGAGAGCGAATAGGCGGTCGAGCCCGTGGGCGTCGCCACAATCAGCCCATCGGCCCGAAGCGTCGTCAGGAGACCGTCATTGACCGAGACCTTGAGCTCCATCATGCGCGCCAGCGCGCCTTTGTTGATCACGGCGTCATTCAGCACGCGGTACCGGGCGAGGCGCTTGCCGTTGCGGAGCACGCTCGCGGAGAGCATCATCCGGTCCTCGGTCGCGAGCTTGCCCGCGATGGCCTTTTCCAGGTTGTCGTAGAGCTCGTCGAGCGACACCTCCGCCATGAACCCGAGGCTCCCGAGGTTCACGCCGAAGATCGGAACGTTACGGTGAGCATCGGCGACGATCCTCGAAGCGGAAAGGAGCGTCCCGTCGCCGCCGAGGACGATCAGCATGTCGACGAGAGCGGGAAGCTCGGCGCGGTCGCGGCCCGGCACGTTGATGGCCGCCGCGGTCTCGTTGTCCACGAAAACCTTCATCCGCCGCGACTCGAGCCAGGCGGTCAGTTTCTTCGCCGCCTTCCGCGCCTCGGGGATGTCTTTTGCGATGATGCCGATCTTTTTCATATTCTTCAAGGGGACGCGGATTTACGCAGATGCACGCAGATCAGGCTCGATGCCGATGTAATCGGCTTGAAAACCGAACTTACCTCGTCGCTTCGCTCCTCGCAAAAACGGTTGGAAGACTGATGGAGATTCGACAGAACATTCTTTCGACCTATTGCCTCGTACAACGATTTTCGTCGTATCCGCTTCTTCTGCGCTCATCTGCGTCCAAAAACCCGTTTATCCCTTCAGGTCCCGCTCCAGTTCCCTTAGCAGTTGCTCATACCGTTTCCCTTCCGCCAGGAACCCTATCTCACGGCTCTTTTCGTCCACGTAGGTGAGATACACGCTGAGACGCTCCACGGGAAGCTCATCCTCCGCGCGTTCCGCCCACTCGATGACGGTCACGCCGTCCGAATCGATGTATTCCTCGAAACCGATGTTTTCCAGTTCTTCCGGGTCTTCGAGACGGTAGAGGTCGATGTGATACAACGGCACCCTGCCCTCGTACTCATTCACGAACGTATAGGTGGGGCTGGTGATGTACTGTTCCCGCACTTCGAGACCGAGCGCAATGCCGTAGGAAAAGCTCGTCTTGCCCGCGCCGAGGTCGCCATAGAGGCAGATTGTGTCTCCGGCTCCGAGCGCGCGGCCGAGCAGCTCGCCGATCCGCCAGGTCTGTTCCGGGCTCGCGGTGATAACGCTGAACATTATTCGGCCTGCTGAGCAACGGCCTTCACCATATCGCGCTTGCCGACAATGCCCGTGACCTTGCCGTTTTTGACCACCGGCAGCAGGTGCGTGTGCTTCTCGGACATGATCGTCGCGATGTCCACGAGCGAAGTGTCTTCCGTGATCGTGACCACTTTGCGGACGCAGATGTCGCCGACCCTGGTGGCCGTAAGCCGTTTCACTTCCTCCTCGAATTTTTTCGAGCTTTCAAGGTAGATGTTGGCGTCGAGGAAGCTGACCACGGTCGGGATGTGGAGCCTCTTGTTCCGGCTGATGAGGTCCTTTTCAGTCACGATGCCGTAGAGGTTGCCGGCATCGTCTACCACCGGCGCCCCGCTGATCCGGTTCTTCACCAGGAGCGAAGCCAGTTCCTCGATGGAAGTATCCGGTTTCACGGTTACGACGTCTTTGGTCATGATGTCTTTCGCACTCAGCATGGATTCACCTTCCTACAATTTTCAATTTGCAATTATCAATTGAAGACTATTCCATTATCTTTTTCATCGCTTCCGGGATCTTCTCGATCAGATCCCCGGCGATCATCGCCGCCTCGCCCTTTTCTGTTGCCGCGAGGTCGCCGGCAAGCCCGTGAAGGTACACGCCAAGTCGCGCGGCCGCTTCGGCGGGCAGGCCCTGCGCCAGGAAGCCGCCGATCATGCCCGTGAGCGCGTCACCCGTTCCGCCCGTGGCCATGCCGGGGTTCCCGGTAGAATTGATGAACGCCCTGCCGTCGGGCATGGCGACCACCGTGCCCGCGCCCTTGAGCACAAGGAGCACCTTGTATTTCATCGCAAAGCCGGAAGCGATGGTTATCCTGTCCTTCTGCACGTCAACGGACGTGATGCCGAGAAGCCTGCCCATCTCGCCGGGATGGGGGGTCAGGATGACCGGCGCCTTTGCCCGTTTCAGAATGTCCGTATGGCCGGCAAGGGCGTTCAGGCCGTCCGCGTCGATTACCAGGGGGATTGTCAGCCGCTGAACAAGGTCCCGCACAACCTGGGCCGTCTCAAAGTGGGTTGAAAGCCCGGGACCGATAGCAACCGCGCTCATTCCAACCGCGGCTTTGAGCAGCTCCGCCCCGGACCCCATGCCCAGGGTCCCCTCCATGCTTTCCGCCGAAGGGACGCACATGGCTTCCGCGATCTGCGCTTGAACGACCGGAACGAGATTATTCGGTGTCGCGACGCTCACCAGGCCCGGCCCTGTCCTGAGCGCGCCTTTCGCGGTCATGATCGCCGCGCCTGACTTGCCGGGAGATCCGGCAATGACCATGAGATGGCCGCAGTCCCCCTTGTGCGCGTCCGATTTCCGGCCCGGGATAACGCCCCAGGCGGAGCCGCGGTCCAGAAGGCCCAGGGATATCTTTTCCCTCTCCACCACTTCCGAAGGAATGCCGATGTCGGCCACCCGGACGACGCCCGCGTGCCGGGCGCCGGGATAAAGCACGAGCCCGCGCTTCAGGAGCGCCATGGTCACCGTCAAGTCCGCGTTGATTGCCGCGCCCATGACCGCGCCGGAATCGGCGTCGATGCCCGTCGGTATATCGACGGCGACAACAGGCCTGCCCGATGCGTTCATCATGTTCACGGCCCGGGCGTACATTCCCTTGAGCGGCGAGGAAAGCCCTACGCCGAGCATGGCGTCGACAAGGACATCGGACCACGCAAGGACATCGGCGAGAGACCGCTCCCCGGCATTCTGGATGAGCTCGACATCCATCTTGCGGAGAATGGAAAGGTTTATCTTCGCCTCGCCGGTCACCGCGCCGTAGGCCGCGAGCAGCGCCACGCGCACCGGTATGCCGCGGATGACGAGCCGCCGCGCAAGCGCCAGGCCGTCGCCGCCGTTGTTGCCCTTGCCGCAGATGATGCCGACCCGCACACCGGCGAGCCCGTCAAAAAATTTATCCATCTCCGCCATGATCGCGGACGCGGCGTTCTCCATCAGGACCGGACCGGGAATGCCGAATTCCCTGATCGCCCTGCGGTCGATATTTTTCATCTGTTGAGCTGTGGCGATCTTCATGGCAGTTAAGGTATTACTCTTGCTCCTTACTTTTTACTTTTTACTTTTTACTTCTTACTTCTTACTTTTTATTTTTTACTTCTCACTTATTACTTCTCACTCCTACCCCACCAGCACTACTTGAGCCACCGCATACCCTTCATCATGAGAGTAGCTCAGAAAAATTTGCTTCACGCCTTTGAGGTCCATAAGGTCCTTCACCCTTCCGGAGATGTTCACAATCGGACCGCCGCCCTCTC
>JAXIPA010000129.1:0-1565 GCA_045403145.1 Nitrospirota bacterium
GTCCCTCTACGCGGCCCATGGCCTGAAACGGCCGATGGAGACGGCCCTGCTGTCCAGGCTTTCGGCGGTGATACCGTGGGTCCTGGGCGCGTTCCTCATCGTCCGGTTCGGCGATCTGCTTGTCCGGGGAGCTTTCGGCGCATTGTTCGCTTTCAATGTAAAAAGCCTCATGTTCATCATAGAAAACGCCCTGTTCGTTTATGCATTCATCTCGCTGCTGTCGCCGGAAAAACGGAACGCCCCCCGCACGATGTTCCTGGCGGCGACGGCGATTCTCCTGGCAGGCTCCGTATACCGTTTCAACGTGTATCTGGTAGGCCTGAGCCCGACGCCGGGATGGCGCTATTTCCCGTCCTTTTCGGAGTTCATGGTCACTTTCGGTCTGATCGCGTTCGAGATCATGGCGTATCTGTATATTGTGAAGAAGTTCCCCGTGCTTCCAAAAGCTGAGCACGCATAAAATTTCATCCATAAGGAGATTCCATAAATGTCAAAGAGAATCGTCATAGATCCTGTTACCCGGATCGAAGGACACTTGCGGATCGAGTGTGAGGTAGACGGCGGCAAAGTGGTGAACGCCTGGTCTTCGGGCACGATGTGGCGCGGCATCGAAAACATCCTGATCGGCCGCGATCCCCGGGAGGCATGGACTTTCACCCAGCGTTTTTGCGGCGTCTGCACGACGGTCCACGCCATGGCGTCGGTTCGCGCAGTCGAGAACGCGCTGAATCTTGAGATTCCGATCAACGCCCAGTACATCAGGAACCTGATCGTCGGGGCCCATGCGGTCCATGACCACATGGTCCATTTCTACCATCTGTCGGCCCTCGACTGGGTGGACCTCGTTTCCTCGCTGAAGGCGGACCCCAAGAAGGCGTCAGCCATCGCGGAAAGCCTCTCGTCGTGGAAACTGAACAGCCCGCAGGTCATGAAGCAGACCCAGGACCGGCTCAAGGCCTTCGTGAACACCGGCCAGCTGGGCATCTACGCCAACGGTTACTGGGGCCATCCGGCCATGAAGCTTTCGCCGGAGATAAACCTGATCGCCGCCACGCATTACCTTCAGGCGCTCGAGTATCAGAGACGGGCGAACATGATCGTCTCGATTCTGGGCAGCAAGACCCCGCACATCCAGAACCTTGCCGTGGGCGGCGTGGCCAATGCCATTAACCTCGACAGCCCGTCAACGCTCAACATGGAACGGCTCTACTATGTCAAGACGCTCATCGAGGAAGTCGGCGATTTCGTCAAGAACGTTTTTCTCGTGGACGTTGCCGCGGTCGGCGCGTTCTATGCCGACTGGACGAAGTACGGCGCCGGCGTCACGAATTATCTCTCGGTGCCCGACATGCCGCTCGATACGAAGGGTACGGTCTTTGAACTTCCCGGCGGGTATATCGCGGGCGGCGATGTGAGCACTTTCAAGCCGATCAAGGGCTACCATGACGAGTTTTTCAAGAGCAGCGTGAAAGAAAGCATCAAACACTCCTACTATAAGGGTGAATGGAACAAGCACCCGTGGGATGAGACCACGGAGCCGAATTACACGAAATGGCAGGACAACG
>JAXIPA010000218.1:0-2473 GCA_045403145.1 Nitrospirota bacterium
GACACTGACGCAGCCGGGAAGCAGCCGAAGACACGCTGACAGGGCATGGCCTTGTCGATAAAACAATAACCGATCTATTCCACCCCAAGGAGGATGTAACAATGAACACCATGTTTGATTTTGTAACCCATGTCAAAGGAATCGAGTATATCCTGTCCCTCGCCCTGATCGCCGGGTATCTTCTCGTCTGGGAGGCGCTGAAACCGAAGCCGTTCTGGACGGTCAAGGAGGTTGGGCAGGAAGATCTGGCGCATCTGAAACGGAGCATGCCGGAAACCCTGAAACTGGCCGGCAGGGTCGCATCCGCGCCCTTTGTCGGACTGTTCTATATCGTCACGCTGCCCTTCAGCATGGTCAGCGCGCTCGCCTATGCGGTTTACACGGGCATTGCCGGAAAAGAAACAGCCTTCTCCTGGAGGCCGGCGGAAGCCTATCTCACCGGCAAGAAGAACAAGAAGCAGGAACCTTCAGACACGAAACAGCCTGAAAAGAAATGATCGCGCCGTCGGGGGAGAAGCGTTTCCGGATCGAAACGCTTCTCCCCGTGACGGAATCGACATAAACTCGATGTGAAATATTCAACTTCCCGCCTGATACAGACACCAACGTTCCTTCCTGAGAGTCTTGCAGCTGCGGCTCCTCGAAACGCCGATAATACATGCCGAATTTGCTAACGCATCCCCGAGGCCCCTGCCTTCACTCTATCAACCTGAATAAGTCACTTCTCGCCCGCAATATTTTTCAGATCGCATTTATTTACATACATTCTCTCGTCGCTCTGCTTTAACGCCTCCGCAACCTGCTCTTTGCTCTCCGCGGTCGCGACTCCGAAAGCGATGCTCACCTGGCACGTGGCGATCTCGGGGCAATCCATGATCCTCTTGACCGCTTCCTCCGCGACTTTTTTGTCCGTTCCCGGGAGAAGAACGGCAAACTCGTCTCCCCCGATTCGGGCAACGATATCCTCGTCCCGGAAGGCTCCCAGAATGATCCGGGCCGCCATGCGGAGCAGATTGTCCCCCGCTTCATGCCCCTGGGTATCGTTCACTGTTTTCAGACCGTTTACATCCGCCATCACGACGCTCAGGGGAAACATTCGGCCATGGGTAAGCCGTTCCAGCTCTTCATCGAAAAATGCCCGGTTATAGAGACCGGTCAAAATATCATGCGTGCTGTCGTGGCGGAGCGATATTTCCACTTCCTTGCGGCTGGTAATGTCATGGGAGATGCCGATGATCCCGATGACAGCTCCCGCGTCATTAAAGATGGGTGTTTCGCTCCTCTCCGTGTGCTGCATCTTCCCGTCCCGGCCGATGCGGGACTCTTCGGAATAGGTGCGCGTACCCGTCGACATGGCATCCCTGGAATTTTTTTCGTATATCACGGCAACTTCACGGGGATAGATATCATAAACGTTCTTCCCGACCACGTCCTTCGGTTCCTTGCCGATCGCTTTGCCAAAGGGATCGTTTACCGCCACATATATTCCCTTCCGGTCCTTGAGCCAGGCGCTGTTGGGGATATTGTTAAGAATTGCCTGCTGCTGCCGGATGACTTCGCTGATCCGCTCCTCCACCAGCTTACGTTCCGTAATGTCTTCCATGGCGAGCAGAATAATGTGTGAACCTATATTTTTCCGAAAAATCTGACGGGCGTTCAGCAGGATGATCTTTCGGCCGATGCCGGGAAAATCATGTTCCACTTCATAGCCGTTGAACACGGCATCATGGGGGAGGATTGCTTCAAAAAGCACCCGCAGTTTGGGGATGTCCCACTGCCGGTTTCCGAGGTCGTAGATGAAATTCCCGATCGTTTCCTCTGGCGTCACTTTGAAGGTATCGTAGAACCTGTGGTTGGCCGTGAGGATCTTCAATTCGGCGTTCAGCACCACCAGCGGTTCGCGCACGGTTTCCACGATGTTCTCGGCATATTCCCGGGCATCCTGGATTTCCGCTTCCAGCCGCTTGCGCTCCGTGATGTCCTCCATGGCCAGGAGGATGATCCGGTCCTTGCCCGTCCGCCGCTCGATTTGCCGGGCATTCAGAAGCATCGTGCGCCTGCCGATGCCGGCAAAATCGTGTTCCACCTCATAGTTGTCAAAGGCTGTCTTTTGGGGAAGGATGGTTTCCAGCAAATCACGCAGTTTGGGGATGTCCCACTGTTTATTGCCCAGGTCATAGATAAGCTGTCCCACGGTCTCTTCGGGTTTTACCTTGAAGCATTCGTAAAAGGAACGGCTGACGGCGATCACCCGGAGGTCCTGGTCCAGTGAGATCAAGGGTTCACGCACGGTGTTGATGACGCTTTCGGCGTATTCGCGGGAGTCAACTTCCTCGTCCTTCAGGAATTTTATTCTGAGAAGCGACTTTACCCTGGCCAAAAGCTCATGTTTATCAAGAGGCTTGGAGATAAAGTCATCGCATCCCGCCTCAAGGGCTTTTACCCTGTCTTCGGTCTCCTTAAGCACCGTGAC
>JAXIPA010000069.1:0-17251 GCA_045403145.1 Nitrospirota bacterium
ATCGCCTTCATCCCGAAGGTGAAGATCGAAGTGGTGACAGCGGACAGCATGGTGGATAAGGTCGTCGCCACCATTCAGGAAAAGGCCAAGACCGGCAAGATCGGCGACGGCAAGATATTCATCTCCAAGCTCGAAGAGATCATAAGGATCAGGACAGGAGAACGCGGAGACACGGCGATTTGAGAGGTCGCCGTCTATCCTCCCCCCGGCCGGCATGTTTCCCCCTCATGCCGGCCTTTTTTTATCCGCTTTTATCCGGTTTTATTCGCTTCTTTCGTTTCCGACCCTTTTTTAGCCTTTATCGTTTACTGCACGACCGCCATCGTGCCGTGGCCTCCCGCAATCTTGCTCACCGTCAGACCGAATGTCGTGAAGGCATTTGTCAATGACTGCGGTATGTCGGCCGTGGTCACTGTCGCGGACGGCGGACTGAACAGGTCGCTCACGAAGACCAGGTTCTCCCCGGATACATGGGCGATCACCATGTCCTCAGCATGGGTGTTCTGGACCGGATAAACGCCCACGGTCCGGACCCCGTCTGTAAGCGTCAGTCCTGTTGCAGGGACTGCCGTGACGGTTACCTGGCGCGGGTTGTTCTGCAACGCGTCCGGAACCACGGTATGAGGTGCAGCCATCACAGCCTGGAAATGGGCCTGACTCTGGGCACCTACAACAACCGTTGCACCTTCAGCGGCATACGCCCTTACCCCGCCGCTGTGGTCGAAATGGAAATGGGAGACCACGATGTCGCGGATGGGTTTACCCGGAAAACGCGCTTTTATCTCGGCGATCACCGCCTCGGAGCGCGAATCGAACAACGCAGGCTCCACGACGATCACATGGTCGCTCATCACCACGACCAGGCTGTTGTGACTTCCGCCGGTGACATGCCAGATTCCCGAGCCGGGGTTGCTCTCAGTAAAGACCACGCTTTTCGACTGGTCAACGTAGCTCGGAAGACCCAAGGCCTGGCGCCGCAGGAAGATCTGAGACATCCGCTCTCCGCGAAGAGCATCAGCGGGATCATGGGCAACCTGCAGGTCAGGCGGGATATCGAGCGCGCCTGCCTGAACCTGGATGTTGTTCTGCACAGTTGTACGCGTTTCGGTCTGTATCGTGATCGTCTTTTCCAGGCCTGTCAGGTTCTGGGTCAGGTGGAACGGGACCATGATATCCCCGACACGCCGCCAGTCGGTGTAGATCACTTCGTAGAGGGTGTCGCCGTAAAGGGGATCGTCCTCAAGCGTGTCCGCCTTTGCGGGCAGAAAGGTGTCCGGGTCGATGAAGAGCCGGATCGGGCTCACGCTGCCGGGCAGGGCGATCACATGGTGCGCCTTGCCGTTGAACGGTTCATCCTGTCTGGTCTCGACAGACTGCGGAGCTTCAATGGCCGTTTGCATCAGAGACAGTGGCGAGGTAAGCCGTTGGAGTTTCGCGAGGGTCGTGACGCGGACCGACAGCGTGCCGGCACGTACTGCCGCCGCGTTGGCCGTGTCCTGGCCATCAACAAAACCCTGGTTGCCATTTATCACCTCGGAATAGGTAAGCGTTGCCGGGAAAGGATAAACGACTTCTCTCCCCCAATCGTACCGGAAACGGCCGCCCGCCAGGTCCTGGGTGAGCGTGTACTGGAATGTGGATACTGAGAGCGGCGTGTCGCCCGGACGGAACGTCTGCTCAGGCTCGAACAACTGGCCTGAGGCCGTGGTCTGCTGGGTGGATACGGCGAGAAGCGTCGCGTTTCCTCCCATGGCCACTGCTGTCTTTTCGGCAACGCTCGCGTCATCATTCCTTTTGCTGCATCCAAGCAGGGCCACGGTCGCTATAAGAACCAAAGTCAGGAACTGCATCTTCGGGTTTCGCATGGTTGCTCCTTTCCTCCGCTCTCCCATGACCGGCTGGTATGGTTCTTTGTGTCCGGGGACTGGAAAGCGATTAACAGGCTGCTGAAAAAGTCCCGATTCTATGAACAACGCACCCTAAAGGGTGCGGCTACCTTGAAACAAATCAAAATATTAGAATCTGGTAGCCGCAGGCTTTAGCCTGCGTAAAATGTTTTACAACAGTCTGTTTGGTGCCTTTGAGAGAAAGCATTTTCTACTGAAATTTAAACATGACCGCGCGCGGATTGTCAATGATAATAAAGTCATAGAAAGATGGAGGACGGGGATGGGAATCAGTTCAGAGTTCGGATTGGGAGTAAATCGATAAGATGCGATTACGAAATGGATAAAAACAGAGGAGCTTGTTTATCGTTTCATAGTAGTAGGACATCTTCCACAAACCAAAACGTCATTCCCGCAAGCGGAGCGCGTCGGGAATCATTTTTGAAGAAGGATTCCGGACACCCTGCACTACGCTTCGCTCGTAACCGCTGGGTGCAGGCAAGCCGGAATGACAGATACTGCGATGCGACATCAGTAGAATGTCAATTCTATTTTGAGACTCTTAATAAATTGCGGGGTCTTGAGGCCCTGAGCGAAAAATCATTTTACTTTCCCCAGCCTCGCCCCCGCTTCGCGGGCTTCCCCGAGCGCCGTGGGATGTTTTTGTATGTCTCCCTTGGCGTCCACGCCGCCGAAGAAGAGGGTCTCATGCTCCGGCACGCTCACGGTCCGGAAGAAGGACTTTGCGGTTTCTTCCGCGCATGTGGAGCTGCCTTCCTGGTTCATACCGCCGACAAGAAGAAGCAGTCCCTTTCTTCCCTGCGGTCCCGCGGGAATGGACTTCTTCAATACGTATTTTTCGCACCAGAAGGCCTGGCACCGGTCTATCATCACTTTTGCCTGGGCGCTGACGCCAAAGAAATAAATCGGGGAGGCGAAAATGATCCTTTCCGCCTCCCTGATCTTTGCATAGATTTCCGTCATCGCGTCCTTGTGAAGGCAGGCACCGGTCTTCTCGCAGCCGCCGCAGTCCTGGCAGGGTTTGATATTCACTACGTTGAGGTCGAAGACCCTGACTGTATGTTCCGCTTCGCGGAGAGGCCTGATCGCCTCGTCCAGAAGGGCCGCGGTGTTACCGCCCGGACAAGGGCTGCCGTTGAAGGCGATGATCTTCACCCGTTATTCCACCCGGTGAAACGCCTGCTTCTTCGCCTTGCAGACCGGACAATCGTCCGGGGCCTCGCCTTCGGCGGTATATCCGCAGACAGAGCAGACATAATAATCAACGGCCGTGCTCTTGCCGAGGCTCTCGAGCGCCTTTGTATAAAGCGCCGCGTGGACCTTTTCCACCTCGTTCGCCATGTTGAAGCTCCGGAGGGCGTAATCCTGCCCCTCGGTTTTGGCGTCCATGATCATCTGGGGATACATCTTCTGGAATTCATAGGACTCTCCGCTGATGGCGGCCATCAGGTTCTCCCTCGTCGATTTGACCGCGTTCATTCCTCTGAGGTGATTATGGGCGTGGATGGTCTCGGCTGCCGCCGCTGCCCGGAATAGTTTCGCCACACTCGCGAAGCCTTCCTGTTCCGCCTTCTTGGCGAAGGCCAGGTATTTTCTGTTCGCCTGTGACTCGCCCGCGAAAGCGTCCATCAGGTTCTGCTCTGTCTTTGACATTTCTTTCTCCTTTCATACTGTAATGATTTGCCGTGGCAATAGGTATCGTGATAATGCCCTCTCCCTGATCAGGAGGGGAGGGCGGGGCGAACCGTGATGGCTCGCCCCACCCCGGGGGGAATTATTGTTATTTCAGGCGCGCTTCGACCGCGGCCCAATTGATGTTTTTGAAAAACGCTTCGATGTAGTCGGCCCGCTTGAGCCCGTAATCAAGCATGAAGGCGTGCTCGAAGACGTCCATGATGAGGAGGGGAACGCACCCCGCGGGATGGGAAACGTCGTGCTCGTTGACCCAGAAGTTGATGAGTCTGCCCGAGGCGGTGTCCAGATACAGGACGACCCAGCCGATGCCGCGCATGGCCCCGGTGGCCCGGAAATCCTTTTCCCAAGCCTCGACGCCGCCGATGCTCTCGGTCATTCTTTTTGCAAGCTTGCCGTTCCTGTCGATGCCGCCTTTGCCGCCCAGGTTCTCAAAATAGTATTCATGAAGCCGCATGCCGTTGAACTCCCAGCCGAGCCTGCGCTTCAGCTCCGCGAACTCGGGCGTGGCCGTCTTGCCGTCTTTGGCCATCTGGTCGAGCGTGTCGAGCACCTTGTTCGTGTTGGTCACGTAGCCCTGGTACAGCGTGAAATGGTTCTTCAGGAGAGTTTCGCTGAACCCTTCCATTCCGATGAGCTTCGCATAATCCTTTGCCGCGTACGCCATGATGATGTCCTCCGTCGTTGATCGAAGATTTTAGAACAAGTAGTCTAAGTATACCAAAAAATAAGGGGAGTTTATGAGCCGGGAAAGCAGTGTCGAGCCCTGCTCCGGCGTCCTGCAGCGGTATCTTTTCTTTATCCGACCTGCTCGAACGAGTTTTTCCCGACCTTGCAGACAGGACACTTCCAGTCATCGGGCAGATTATCAAATTTTACCTTCTCTTCGCTGTTTTTGTAGAGCTGTTTGCAGGCGGCGCATCTCCACATGCCGAAATCCTCACGGTCTCCTTCCTTCTGCACGACCACCCAGCCTTTTGCGGTCCACTCCTCGAGAGCGGGCGGATAGTAGCCGGAAAAAATATTTTTGTCACGTGTGTCTTCCATGATGACTTCGACGGTGAGGCCAGCCTTTATGACGGTGTAGCCCCAAGTGAAGGGTTCTTTCGAATCGGGCTCCGCGCTCTTTGCAATGAAGACAAAGGAGTTCCCCGACCGTTTGACCCGGGACCAGCTGTAACAGCAGGGGAGCACAGCGGTACACCCGCATTTCCCGTTCTTCAACGCCAGCCCGTCGACGCTGAAGCCGCCCGGGATTTTCTCTATCGCTATGTCCATGCAATCACTCCGTCACTGAACGGCTAATGGGTCGTCGTCTCTTTCTCGAACACCCGGTACTGGCAAAAAATGCACAGGGTTTCAGGATCCTCCGACCAGAGGCCGACTTCACCGCCGCATTTCGGGCAGATGGCGACGAGATCGAGCACGCTGTCGAGCCTCATACCGCCTGACGTCTTTTCTTTATGTTTTTGCGGGTTCCCTTTCATTGGCTTTCCTCCATCCCTCCCGCGCGAGACGCTCCATGCGTTTGTTGCCCCAGGACCTGATTTCTTCGAAGTAGCGCTTCGGGTCCGTTTTGGACAGGCTGACCAACTGCTCCCGCTCCCGGACGGAATCGATGTGATCGGAGGGGGTAACGCCTCGCCATGTGCAGTAGCCTTCGTCGAAGATGTATTCCGGGGTTATCCGGTTCGTTGGGGCGACCTTCTGCAGCATGAAGCGCGCCACTTCCATATCGTAGGCGACGGCCCATCCGTTGTCGACCAGCGTGGTCGCGGGATCGGGGAAAACTTCGCCCGCGCATGCAGGACAGTACAGTCCGGTTATGATCTCATGGGGCAGTATATCGTCCTTAAAATTAAAGCTTGCATGGTGCTTGCCGCAGGAACAGTTGACACTATGATCTACGCACATCTGGAGCCTCCTTGACCGCCGTGGTATGTTCTTTCTTGCATTTCGGGCAGAGCCCGTAAAACTCAACGTGACTTTTAATGACTGAAAAATCCTGCCTCGCGCTGTCGGGCAGATCGAACTGAAAATCATCGGGTACATCGACGATCCACTTGCAGGAAACGCAGATCAGATGGTTGTGCAGCCCCGTCTCCGGATCGTACCTTTTTTTGTCAGGATCGAGCGTCAGTTCGAGCACATTCCCTTTTTCCTTCAGGGCCGACAACGTGCTGTACACCGTAGCGAGCGACATGGTCGGAAACTTTTTATGCACGGCCTGGTAGATATCGTCCGCAGAAGGATGCAGCTTGTTTCCCTGGAGAAAGTCCAGAATGGCCATCCGCTGCGGTGTTAACTTCAATCCTATGTCACGATATTTTTCCATTTGTTGATAGCAACTATAAACTAAAACTTATTACTTGTCAAGAGTGTTTATTATATAATTTTAGTTACTGATAAATAAGGCTTATCAATAAGGGCCGATCAGTTCGTTTGTTGATCATAGGCTGCTTCTCAGTCAAGCGCAGGAATTTTATCTCGTTCCGCCATTAAAGCATATGAGGTTAATCATATTTTTCTTAATTGTTCATTCTGTCCATAATGCCTATTAAATAGTCATGTGCCTAAAATATCAGCTTTACAATCCTATTCTCATGGATTACCGTGCTCAATACACAGAAATAATGTAATAAAATCAGATATTTTATGAAGAGGCTTATATCAGGCGCAGTGGCACAGGCCTTGCTACCCAATAAAGCAGGCCGTGTTCATGGGATATGCACGTCAGCCTAAGGCAGAACGATCTTTGAAAATTTGACGGCAGCTTTAAAAATAAAGGGAGGATAGTGCTCAATGGAGGAAAGACGCTTGTTCAAGATTGTAGTGGCCGTGGCTCTCTCACTAGCGGTGTTCGCACCGCTTGCAGCCATGGCCCAGGACGCAGTTCCCGCTACACCCGCCGCTGTCCAGGCGGCAAAGATCGACGCCGGTGACACGGCGTGGATCCTGATTTCAACGGCGCTTGTGATGCTCATGACGCCGGGGCTCGCCATGTTTTACGGCGGTATGGTGCGCAGCAAGAATGTACTCGGGACCATCATGCACAGTTTCATCGCCATCGCTTTGGTCAGCCTTCAGTGGATTTTGTTCGGGTATTCACTCTCGTTCGGGCCTGATGTCAAAGGCCTGATCGGCGACTTTAGCTGGGCGGGGCTGGGTGGTGTCGGGCTGACGCCGAATGCGGATTACGCGCCCACGATACCCCATCTTTTGTTCATGGCTTACCAGATGATGTTCGCGGTCATCACGCCGGCGCTCATCAGCGGCGCGGTGGCGGAGCGGATGAAGTTTTCCACGTTCCTGATTTTCACGATAGCCTGGACCACGATTGTCTACGATCCCGTGGCCCATTGGGTATGGGGGACGGGAGGCTGGATGAAGGGCCTCGGAGTCCTCGATTTCGCCGGAGGCATCGTGGTCCATGCCACGTCGGGCTTCTCGGCGCTGGCGGCCGCGCTCTATATTGGAAAGCGGAAAGGCTTCCTTCGCGAGCACATGCCGCCCCATAACCTGCCGCTGACGGTCCTCGGCGCCGGACTTTTGTGGTTCGGGTGGTTCGGCTTCAACGCAGGGAGCGCGCTGACTTCGGGGACCCTTGCGACCATGGCGTTTTTGACCACCCATACGGCCGCAGCCTCGGCAACGGTTACCTGGAGCCTCGTAGAGTGGTTCCACCGCGGAAAACCGACCATGTTCGGCGCCGCAACAGGCTCCATCGCCGGCCTTGCCACAATCACGCCTGCCGCCGGGTTTGTGGGACCGATGCCGGCCATGTTCATCGGGGTCGCCGCGGGTCTCCTGTGTTACATCGCGCTGAATGCCAAGACGAAGTTTCAATATGACGATTCCCTCGATGCCTTCGGAGTGCACGGCGTGGGCGGAACGCTCGGGACGCTCATGGCGGGCCTGTTTGCCTCCGTTGCCATAAACGCAGCCGGCGCGAACGGCCTGTTCTACGGTAACGCGAAGCAGCTTTTCATACAGGCGGGAGCGGTCGCACTGGTCGCCCTTTACTCATTCGTCGTCAGTCTTGTGCTGCTGAAGGTGCTCGATGTCGCCATGGGCATCCGCGTTGATGCAGAGCAGGAGACCGAAGGCCTCGACATCAGCCAGCACGGTGAGGCGGGGTATTCGCTGTAAGAAGGCAGGAAAATGAGAAGGTAGGAAGAGGGGAAGATTGGAAGTATCTTCTCAACTTCTCAATTTCCCAACTTCCTGATTGCTCCCCTGCACGACATAGACGCCGGCGAGGATCGTGATGCCGCCGCCGATCTGCAGGGCGGTGATCTCCTCGCCCAGCGCGAGAGCAGCAAAGAGGACGGCGGCGAAGGGCATGACGTAATGATATACCATGGTGCGGGTGACGCCGATTTGCTGTACTCCCCGGTACCAGAAGACGTAGGCGACTCCGGCGGCGATGAATGCGGCAAAAGCCATCGCGGCCCAGGACAGGGCCGATACAGCTGCCCAGGGCTGGTTCAGGAGACCCGGCAGGCCGAAGGGAAGGAGCAGCACGCTGCCCGCGGCCATGGCATAGGCAGTGACCGTGACGGCGGAGTATTTTTCAAGGAGCGGCTTCGCGGTGGCGGTATACAGCGCCCAGGTCAGCGTTGCGCAGAGCGTCATCACATCCCCTGCCGATTCGGCTGACGAAAAACCCGGCGCTCCATGATGGCTTCGTAGAACGAGGATGACCCCGGCGGTCGCGAGCGCCAGTCCCGTTCCGATGCGCGCGGTCAGGCGTTCCCTGTGGAGAACGGCGGTCAAAAGCGCTCCGAACAGGGGTGACAGGGAGATGAGCAGAGCGGAATTCGCCGCCGTGGTGTACTTGAGCCCGTACATGAAAAAGATATTGTACAGGGTGATGCCGATAAAGCCGAGCCGGGCGATTGCGGCGCGGTCCCGGCGCTCTACAGTGAACGGCTCGCGGCTTATGAACATGACGGCGAAGAGAAAGAGCGCAGCAAGGGCGAAGCGGACTACGGTGAAGCCCAGGGGATGGAAGTCCGCGAGCGCGAATTTGACGACCGAGAAGTTGATGCCCCAGGCAAGGGCGACGAACAGGAGACGGAAGTTGATCATAATTTCGGATTTCGGACTGCGGAATGAACTGCAAAGACCGGATGCGGACAGGCATATTGCCTTTAATCCGCAATCTGCAATCCGCAATTGGACCAACTATACCATGAATTTCCTTGAATACTCAAATATATTGTGATATCAATGAATCATGGAGCCTGTTTCGTCACGCATACAGGATTTGACCGCAGACATTCTGTCCGGCATCGTTGACGGCATCGTCGTAACCGACGCTGACGGACGCGTGCTCGTATGGAACCGCGCGGCCGAGGAATTGACCGGCATCGCAGCAGCGGACGCGACGGGAAAGAACGTGGGGGCCGTTTTTTCCGACAACCGGGCGGTGGTGGGTCAGATCGAAAAGACCGTCTCCTCGGGAAGGTCCTATTCGGACTATGAAGCGGAGATCGCCGTCAAACACGGGGCGCCGCTGCCCGTGGCGCTGGTCACGAGCATGCTGACGGACGACGAGGGCCGCCCCACCGGCGTTATCCTCACGATCCGCGACCAGGCGGGCGTCCGGGACCTGAAGGAGCGCATGCGAAGAGCGGACCGTCTGGCCACCCTCGGGATGATCGCGGCGGGCATTGCACACGAGGTGAAGAACCCGCTTGTCGGCATTCGCGGGGCGGCGCAGCTTATGGGATCGGAGCTTCGGGGGGGCGGCGGGGAAGCGTGCAAGGGCCTTACCGAATATCTTGACGTCATCGTAAAGGAAGCCGACCGGCTGAACAGCGTGCTGGAAGGGATCCTCGATTTTACGCGGATGAGGCCCCGGGAGATGAAGGCCTCGAACATCCACAGCATCCTGGACCGCGTGCTGCTTTTGAACGAGGAGGGCGCGAGGCAGAGCGGCATCGTTCTCTCCCGGCTTTACGACCCGAGCCTGCCCGACGTCTACGGCAGCGAAGACCAGCTTGTTCAGGTTTTCTTGAACATCATCAAGAACGCCATTGAGGCCATGCCCAGGGGCGGAAAACTTACCCTGGTAACGCGGATGTCGGACCTTTTCACGACCGTGCAGGCCGACGGGAAGAAACACCAGCTCATGGTCGTGAAAGTGAGCGACACAGGCCCCGGGATCAGGCACGAGCACCTGGAGGACATTTTCACGCCTTTCTTTACGACCAAGGACCGGGGCGTGGGGCTGGGGCTGGCGCTTTCGTACCAGATCGTGCAGGAGCACCTGGGAACGATCCGGGTTGAGAGTCATGAAAACGAAGGCACGACCTTCGGCGTGTACCTGCCGCTGGCGGGATAGAAACTGATAAATTTTCACCGCAGAGGACGCAGAGGACGGCAAAGGGAGAAGGCACATGAGAAGATGGACGAAAGAGCCGCATTTTCCCGGCCTTTGTCATCCTCTGCGCGCTCTGCGTACTCTGCGGTAAGAAAAGATACTCATATGACGAATGAAAAAGTCCTCATAGCCGACGACGACGAGAGCGTACGGTGGGTGCTCAAGAAATCCCTTGAAAAAGAGGGAATCGAGACGGTGCTCGCCAAGGACGGGACAGAGGCGCTCGCTCGTATCAAGGAAGGCGACATTGCGATCGTGCTCATGGACATCCGCATGCCCGGCATGAGCGGGTTCGACGCGCTCGGCAGGATACAGACCGAGGGCCGCGGCACGTCTGTCATCATCATGACCGCCCAAGCCACGATGCAGAACGCCATCGAGGCCATGCGGCGGGGCGCTTTCGATTACATCACCAAGCCCTTTGACCTCGACGAGGTGAACCTTCTCGTCAGGAAGGCGATCGACGTCAGGCGGCTTTCGCAGGAAGTGACCGCGCTCCGCGCCGAGGTCCGGGAAAAATACGAGGGCGGGCTCGTGGGCAACACGGCCTCCATGCAGGAAATCTACAAGACCATCGGCCGCGTGGCCGAGAGCGACGCCACGGTCCTGATCCACGGCGAGAGCGGCACCGGCAAGGAGCTGGTGGCCCGCGCCATCCACTATCACAGCAAGCGGGCGGGAAGGCCCTTCGTGGCAGTAAACTCAGCCGCGATCCCGTCGGAGCTCCTCGAAAGCGAGCTGTTCGGCCACGAAAAAGGCTCCTTCACCGGCGCCATCAGCCGCAAGATCGGCAAGTTCGAGGCCGCGGCGGGCGGGACCCTGTTCCTGGACGAGATCGGGGACATGGACCTGCCGCTTCAGGGAAAGCTGCTGCGCGTGCTGCAGGAAAGGGAGTTCGAGCGGGTGGGGGGCACCGAGCCGATCAAGACCGACGTGCGCGTGCTCGCGGCCACCCACCACAATCTGGAGAAGATGGTGCGCGAGAAGCGCTTCCGCGAGGACCTGTTCTACCGCCTGAACGTTATCCAGATCAACATCCCTCCGCTCAGGAAGCGCAAGGACGACATCATCCCGCTCGCCGAGTTTTTCATGCAGAAATATCAGGCAGGGGACGCGAAAAAGAAGATCCTCACGCCGGAGACGCTCAAGGTCCTCCGGGCCTACGACTGGCCGGGCAACGTGCGCGAGCTCGAGAACGCGGTCCAGCGCGCCATCACGCTGTCGCAGGGCGACAAGATATTCCCCGATGCCTTGCCGCCGCAGATCTTCAAGCCGGGCCAGGGCGCCCATTTATCATTCGAGAACTTCCTCGAAGAGAAGCTCGCCGACCTCGTGGAGCGCATGGGCGGGCTCGAACGGGGGGAAATCTACTCCATGGTGCTGCAACGCGTGGAGAAGCCGCTCATCAACCTTGTCCTCAAAAAGACCGATGGCAACCAGGTGCGCGCCGCTCACCTCCTCGGCATCAACCGGAACACGCTCAGGAAGAAGATCAAGGAACTGGGGATCAAAGGGCCGTTCAGCGGGGACGAGGAAGAAGAGAAGGAAGATGAGTAAAAAGGTAACGCTGATGGGCCAATTGCCTTGTAAAACTGCATTCGTTTTAGCCTGTTTTCCGTGTTGCACATGCCTCTCCGAACGTTGAACCAGGCATCCTCCGCGCTTTATCGCATACCCTAAAAATACCCCTCCGGAATTCCAATGAGTTCTTGACTTTTTTCAGGACTTCTATAAAATTTGGACAACGGGAAGGCCTTCTTCGGCTTAGTGAGGGGCCTTGAGGAGTGCGCCAGATGAGCTTAGAAGCGCCGGTGGATGAAGTTAAAAAAAGAATTTTTGTTGTCGAAGATGACGCCGCAATCATCAAGGTTCACCTGCATTTTCTTTCGAGCCTCTTCACGGTCATCATCCAGCCTTCGGGCATGAATGCCATCAGTTATCTGAGGGACAATCCTGATATCGACCTTGCTCTCGTAGATCTCAAGCTGCCGGATATATCGGGTTTCGAGGTCCTGAAGGAAATAAAAAAAGTAAAGCCCTGCATTCCCACCATCATCATAACCGCATTCGGAAGCGAGGACGTCGCCGTGAAGGCCTTCCGATGCGGGGCCCGGGACTATATCAAAAAACCGTTCCGGTGCGATGAATTGCTGCGGCGGATCAATTTCTGCCTGTCTCTCAATATCATCGAACAGGCCGGGCAAAGAGAGGCATTGACCAGCGAAGAGGAGGAATCGGCCGTTGACGGCATGACCGGCGCGACGACAAGCAGGAAAACCTACAACATGCAGCAGGCCCTCCACTATATCCATAACAACTTTTCGACGGAAATCACTCTCGAAGGGGTGGCGGAGACGGTCAATGTATCCAAATTTCATTTTTGCCGCCTCTTTAAAGAGATGACCGGTTTGACGTTTCACAGTTATTTAAATCGCTTCAGGATAAAACAGGCAAAAAAAATGCTGAACGATGACGCCCTGACCATCACGGACGCGGGCTATGCCGTCGGCTATTCCGATCTCACGCACTTCGAGAGAATATTCAAGAAAGTCGCGGGCACCACGCCCTCTCTGTACAGGATGCAAGCCCTGTCTCTCCCTGCTTCGGCCCGGGAAAAGCAATAGAAATCGCCCGGTCACTTCAGCCTCACTCGTCGTAACTCACTACCCCGGACCGTCTCGCAATCCGCCTCCTCCTAAGATTTAACCTAAAAAGAGCATAATGGGGTATGCACTTGACGACACCTATCCCCCCCATATAGAAACCATATCCCCGATAAGAGCACTCGGGGATGACAGATAAGTGTTCGATAATAAAGTCATTCCCGAAGGTTTAATCGGGAATCCGGTTTTCCGGCAAGACACTTTCTTTTGTACCAGGTATCATGAAGTGCATACCCACTAAGAGCATTTAACCGCACCCTTACTCAGCGTCCTCTGCGTCCTGCGATGAATCCGTAATATGCATACCTTAGTATTATTAAAAAACTGTCCCTCTCCGCCTCCGGAACCCCTGAGGCGGTCTTTTTTTGTCAAAAAAAGGTGAAAAAGCAATAATTGCCGAATGATTTAGCAAGGAATGCCGAGACAAGAGCCTTTTCTTTATGTAATAATGTGCTGCGCTGAGGTGCAGCAGAAGACGCGGATTCTAATACCCTGGGTTTATTGCGGAGAATGCGACTATGATCACATCCCTGAAAGACGTGGCTTTCAAAACGACAAACGAGTGTTTCCCCTCCCCGAGGGACTGGAGGGACGTATTCATATATTTTCTGCTCGTGGACCGTTTCGACAACAACGGCGTCGACATTCCGTCCTATGATCCGGCAAATCCCCCGGGCGCAAGGACCCCGGACAGGGGGAGGGTCTTTCAAGGCGGGAACCTCAAGGGCATCGCCCGCAGGCTCGATTACCTGAAGGGGCTCGGCGTCAACGCCCTGTGGCTCAGTCCGGTCTTCAAAAACCGGATGGAAAAAGACGACAGTTACCACGGTTACGGGATCCAGGACTTCCTCGAGGTCGACCCCCGCTTCGGGACCCGGGACGATCTCAGATATCTCGTCTGGAAGGCCCACGCAAAAGGCATGTACGTCATCCTCGACATCGTCATCAATCATACCGGAGACAACTGGGCCTACCCCGGTGACAACCCCTACTATTACTGGAAAGGGGCGCAGGGCCCCTTCGATTTCGGGTACTGGCGAAAGCTCGATTCCGCGAAGCGCTGCGGGGAGCATGACGCGGTATGGCCGGAAGAGTTCCGCAATGCCGGCTGGTTCAAGCGGAGGGGCCAAATACGGAACTGGGACGATCGCGAAGAGGCCGTGAACGGCGATTTCCAGAGTCTCAAGGAACTCGATATCAACCGGCCCGAGGTGCTCGATGCCCTCATCAAGGTCTACAAGCACTGGATCGCCTTTGCGGACATAGACGGCTTCCGGCTGGACACGGTCAAGCATATGGAATCGAGCGCTACGGCCGTCTTCTGCAACGCGGTGCGGGAGTATGCAAAGCGGATCGGAAAGCAGAACTTCTTTCTGTTCGGCGAGATCGTCGGAGACGATGCGGCGCTCCAGGAGTACATCGGCCGAAACAGCCGAATAGCGGGAACGAACGAGAGGTTCCCGTCCCTCGACGCGGCCCTGGACTTTCCCCTGTACTTCGTGCTGGAGGAAGCGATCAAGGGACTTGCCGGTCCGGCGGTCCTGCGAGACCGCTACGAGCGGTTCAAGACGCATTACGCCGATCACGGAGAGGCGGGCCGGTATTTCGTGACCTTCGCGGACAATCACGACCAGATGTCGAGGCCTTACCGGAGGTTCATGCACAATAATCCCTATCCCGATCAGGCGGTCCTCGCCATCGGCTATCTCCTTACCAGCCAGGGGATACCCTGCATCTACTACGGCACCGAACAGGCGTTCGACGGCGGCGGCGACCACGACTCCTTCGTGCGGGAGTGCATGTTCGGAGGCGCCTGGGGCGCGTTCAAAACGATCGGGCAGCATTTCTTCGATCCCGGGCATTCCGTCTACAAGCGCATAGCGGCAATAGCCGCGGTCAGAAACCAGGAGCCCGCGCTCCGCTACGGGAGGCAATATTTCCGGGAGATATCGGGCAACGGAACGGATTTCGGCCATCCGATAGACGGCAGGTGCACCCTCGCCTGGTCGCGGATACTGGATACCTCCGAAGTCCTTGTAGCCATGAACCTCGACTCCGGACCGAGGAGCGATTACGCGACCGTCGATGCAAACCTCTGCCCTGAAGGCATGGAATTGATAAACCTGCTCAATCCTGCCGCAGTTTACCGGGTGGAAAAGAGGGGGGAACGGCACGCGGTCAGGGTCGAGCTCAAAGGGCATGAGATGGCGATTTTGAGGGGGAAGTCGTGAGGGCGGATTTTACGGTCCCCGGCCGTCCCTTCGGGGACGGCGTCTCAATATGGAGCGGAGAGGCTATGATGCGGAAAGCGGACAGGCGCGGGCTGAGAGATTTTTCCCCGGACCAGATTGCGGAAGGGCTCCGCAGGCTTGGCATGAGATGGGAGAACAGGACCGGGGCCCTGTTTCTGGGTCTGGGAAGGCGCAAGAGCGACGGGCGTCTCCTTGATGAATGGTGCGTGAAATTCTATGTCGGACGAGAAGGAAAAACGACGGACCAAATAAGGAAAATCCCGAGAAGCGTCAGTCTCCGCGTCGTCTCACAAGGCAGGCACTTCAAGATACAGTTGCCCACCGAGGTGGTAGAGGTGTAATTTTTTTGCGAGGAGATAAATATGAGGGTGAGAAATATCAACGGCACCAGCGCTGACAACTGCCCGTGCGGCAGCTGGCTCGAGCATTGGAAGAAATTCAGCAGGCAGACGTCCACGTACTGCCCGGTCGACATGTGCACGGAAAAGACAGAAGCAGGCGCCCACGTGCAGAAGGACGGCAGTCATGACGAACGCTGGTTCATTATTCCGCTGTGCAAACAGCACAACGCAGAAACGGGGAAAACCCTGACCATCAACAGCACGGTCACGCTGGTCCCGGCAATCGTGAGCACGACCTGCGGCAGGTGAATGGGAACGCACCCTGAAGGGTGCGGCTACCTGTTATGCAATCATTGCGCTTCGATTTGGTAGCCGCAGGCTTCAGCCTGCGAAATTCATTCACAAGGGAGAAACACATGTGTTTTTCAGAGGAGACCGTGCAGAAGGCGTGGTGTGATGCAAAGGGCAAATGCGAGTGCCGGCGGCCGTCTCACGATCATCCCTTTACCGGATGCAGCAATGAACTGGTTTGGGAAAGACGGGGGCGGGACAGCGAAAGAGGCGCATGGGAGGTCCATCACATGATGAGCGTGGCGAACGGCGGGGGAGACGAACTTTCGAACTGCGAGATCCTGTGCTGGGAATGCCATAAAAAGACGCTGTAAGGGACCAGGCCGGACCGAAACCCCAAAAAACTCGTAAGAACCACAAACGAAATTTAAAGGAGGGGGTATGGGGATTTCACAAACGCTAAAAGAGGAGCTTTACCGGAGAGCTGGCGGGCGATGTGAATGTACCATGCAAAGTTGCGATCACATTGGTAAAAGATGCGCAAGAGGATTAAGCGCGGGATATTGGGATGCGCATCATTGTACGGCAGGTGGCCCGGACGCTTTAAGTAATTTAATCGCCATGTGTGCAACGTGCCATAAAAATACGAGACCTTACGGAACAGGTTAAGGAATGTTTGCTATATGTGACTCCGGCGGATTCCGGAAATAAGACCGAATGACAGCAAACGGAGACGTGGCCCTTATGGACAGCAGGTATCCCTTTTGGTATAATGGTATTACTTCTAAGAGGAGGTATACCATGACCATATCAAAGGCTACCATCAAGGGGCAGGTGATCATTCCGGTGGAGCTCCGGAGGAAATTCAATATCAAGAAAGGGACCCGCATCGCCATCGAAGAAGGTGAGGGACGGGTGATCCTGCTGAAGCCGCTCCCGGACGACCCGGTCGGGGCCTCCCGGGGCATGTTGAAGGGGAAAACGTCCCTGACCAGGTCGCTCCTGAAGGACCGGCGCGAGGAGGCAAGGCGTGGATAACACCTACGTCCTCGACAGCTATGCGCTGCTCGCGCATTTTGAGGATGAGGCAGGCGGCGCGCAGGTGGAAAGGCTTCTGAAGGCGGCCCAGGCGGGGAAGACCAAGCTTTTTCTCTCCGTGATCAACTACGGCGAAGTTTACTATACCACGCTCCGGGAGCGCGGCCGGGAAAAAGCGGACGAGGTGAAGTTCGTGATGGAGCAACTCCCGGTCTCAGTCGTGCCCGCCGACAGGGAGCTCGCGCTTGAGGCGGCGAAGCTCAAGGGCACCCATCCGGTCGCGTACGCGGACTGCTTCGCGGCGGCCCTCGGCGCGCGAAAAAAGGCCAGGGTCGTGACCGGCGATCCAGAGTTTAAAAAATTCGGGCAAACGGTCGCCGTGGAGTGGATCGCCTGAGTCGTAGTGAAGCCGTCCCGCTTGATCGCGGATGACACCCAACGCGGCTGCAGGCCGCAGCCATACTCCCTCTCCTTCAAGGAGAGGGCCGGGGTGAGGATGGGTTTCTTGCCGATTCCTCAAGACCCATCCCCCCAACTTATTGACAGGGAGGACCTATGGCGTGGCTGCTTCCCGCAGTAAAAGCAATTTTGCCTTACGTCAGCTCGATCGTTGCAGCGGCGCTGCCGGTTTTTACCACGCGAAAAAGCGATGAGGCGGCTGCTGCGCAAGCACAGCTCC
>JAXIPA010000193.1:0-14252 GCA_045403145.1 Nitrospirota bacterium
GAATTACAACACATTAAACTCTTTCTCAGCTCCCTCCCCATCTGCGACCTCTCAAAATCTTCTTCTTTGAATCTATATTCTTTGCATAATGTCCGTTGAAGTTCGTTTAACCTGAATATATGCCGAATTGAACCAGCTTTCGTTTACTTACTCCGCTTTCATTGCAAGAGCTGCATTGCTCTGCGACCTCTGCGATCTCTGCGGTAAAATATCTTTCGTTTTTTTCATAGAACTTTTGACAGTACCTCTTATTATAGATTCAATCCTGCCCACGGTCAACCGGGTATCGTGATAAGCGCAAAAAACGGGCTTTCCGCTTTCTTCAAAAATCCCCGTGCAAAATCCGGAGAGAATAGGTATAATTGGTGCTGAAATCCTGAACTTCTTTTCGTGGGCGTTCCCCCAGCCCGAATTTAATCATGACCGACTATCGCATCGAAAAAGACTCTCTCGGCGAAATCAAAGTGCCCGCAGACGCTCTCTACGGCGCTCAGACGCAGCGCGCCGTCGAAAACTTTCCCGTGAGCGGAATCCGTTTCCCCCGCGGCTTCATCCGCGCACTCGGTCTTATCAAGGCCGTCGCCGCCGAAGTGAACGCCGGTCTGGGGCTGCTCGATCCAGCAGTCGCCCAGGCAATTCACCTGGCGGCCCTCGATGTGGCGGAGGGGAAGTGGGACGAACACTTCCCGCTCGATATCTTCCAGACCGGTTCCGGTACGTCCACGAACATGAACGCCAACGAGGTGATCGCTTCGTTGGCGTCGCGGGCCCTCGGCAGCGCAGTCCATCCGAATAATCATGTGAACATGGGCCAGTCGTCCAACGACGTGATCCCCACGGCCATCCACGTGAGCGCCTGCCTCGAAGTCAACGAGGTCCTGATACCTGCGCTCAGACATCTCCATTTGACACTCATAAAATGCGAAGCTAAATTCGGCGACGTGGTTAAGACCGGCAGGACCCACTTGATGGACGCCATGCCGATCAGGCTCAGCCAGGAAATCGGCGGCTGGGCGTTCCAGGTCCATCAGGCCGTTGAAAGAATCGAATCCAGCCTGCCCCGCCTTGAAAAACTCGCCATCGGCGGCACGGCGGTAGGCACGGGCGTCAACGCGCCGAAGGAGTTCGGGAAGATCGTCGCGCAAAGACTCGCGGGCAGGACGAAGATACCCTTTGCGGAGACCGACAATCATTTCGCTGCGCAGGCGACCATGGACACGGCGGTCGAACTTTCCGGACAGCTCAAGACAGCGGCATCGTCCTTCATGAAAATGGCCAACGACCTCCGCTGGATGAACAGCGGGCCCATTGCGGGATTAGGCGAGATATCCCTTCCGTCCCTTCAACCCGGTTCGAGCATCATGCCGGGAAAGGTGAACCCCGTGATGTGCGAAATGATGATGATGGTCTCGTCCCAGGTCACGGGGAACGATGCCGTGATCACGAACGCAAACCAGCACGGCAACTTCGAGCTGAACGTGATGCTCCCGGTCATCGCGCACAACCTGCTCCAGTCCATCACGCTTCTCGGCAACGCGGGCCGTCTGTTCGCCGACAAGGCAATCGCCGGCTTCACCGTGAACCGCGAACGCATCGCGGGGCTTGTGGACAAGAACCCGATCCTCGTTACAGCGCTCAATCCGGTCATCGGTTACGACACGGCCGCTGAAATCGCAAAGAGAGCATACAAGGAAGGCCGTTCGCTGAAGGACGTAGCAGCGGAG
This sequence comes from Nitrospirota bacterium, assembly GCA_045403145.1. Lineage (GTDB taxonomy): Bacteria > Nitrospirota > UBA9217 > UBA9217 > UBA9217 > JAJYKN01. The sequence goes on from JAXIPA010000193.1 coordinate 1,725, forward strand.
ATGACGGACCTGTCAAAGGAAGAGCTGGACAGGCTGCTTGACCCCGTGAAGATGACAGAGGGCGGTATTACCGAAAAATAAAGGTTTTGAAGTGCCAAATGGGTGAAGCTCCCACTCGAAACAAGGTATTGCTTCAAGGTTGAACCGTGTTCATCTGTGGTTACAACTGCCGTAACGCAACCTCTGCCTTTTACTCCACCTTCACCCCAACCGTCATTTCCTGCTTTTGGAGGGACCTGATCTTGTCCCGAAGCCCGGCCGCCGTCTCAAAATCCAACTCTTTCGCGGCGGCGCGCATCTGCTTCTCCAGCGACGCGATCAATCGCGGGATGTTGACCGTCGGCACATACTCGCCGGCATCTTCCGCGGCGATCGGCACCGTAAAGTAATCCTGCTCATACACGGTGCGGAGCGTGGCCTGGATGTTTTTCTTGATGGACTGCGGCGTGATGTTGTGTTTCTTGTTGTACTCTTCCTGCACGGTGCGCCGCCTGTTCGTCTCAGCAATGGCGTTCCGCATCGAATCGGTGATGTTTTCGGCGAAGAGGATGACTTCGCCGTTCACGTTCCGTGCCGCGCGGCCCATGGTCTGGATGAGCGAGCGTGTGGAGCGGAGGAACCCTTCCTTGTCCGCATCGAGGATGGCGACCAGCGAGACCTCGGGGATGTCCAGCCCCTCGCGCAGAAGGTTGATGCCGATGAGCACATCGTACTTGCCCAGGCGCAGGTCGCGGATGATGTCCACGCGCTCGAGGGTGTCGATATCGGAATGGAGGTACGCCACCTTCACATTAAGTTCCTTATAGTGCTCGGTCAGGTCCTCGGCCATGCGCTTGGTGAGGGTGGTAACGAGCACGCGCTCGTGCGCTTCAGCCCGTTTTCTGATCTCGTTCAAGAGATCATCCACCTGTCCCTTGACCGGTCTGATCGCGATTTGCGGGTCGGTCAAACCGGTGGGGCGTATCACCTGCTCGATGATCCTCCCCTTGCTCTTCTCTACCTCGAAGTCGGCCGGCGTGGCCGAGACGTACACGGTCTGGTTCACCCGCTCTTCGAATTCCTGAAAATTGAGCGGCCGGTTGTCCAGCGCCGAGGGCAGGCGGAAGCCGTACTCCACGAGCGTGGTCTTCCTCGCCCGGTCTCCGTTGTACATCCCGCCGACCTGGGGGATGGTGGCATGGGATTCGTCAACGACGAGCAGAAAATCCTTGGGAAAGTAATCGAGCAGCGTGGGCGGCGGCTCCCCGGGAGCGCGTCCGGAAAGGTGGCGCGAGTAGTTCTCGATTCCGTGGCAGTAGCCCATTTCCTGGATCATCTCAAGGTCGAACATGGTCCGCTGCTCGATGCGCTGCGCCTCGATAAGCTTGTTCAGCTTGCGGAACTGCTGGATTCGTTCCCGCAGCTCTTCGTGGATGCCGTCTACGGCGGACTTCATCCGAGATTCGGGGATCACGTAATGACTGCCCGGATAGACGGCGACCTTTTCGAGCTTCCGGAGCGGCGTGCCCAAAAGCGGATCGAACTCGTTGATCGCGTCGATCTCGTCTCCGAACAGCTCGATGCGGATGGCCGTGCTTTCGTAGGACGCCGGAAAAATCTCCACCACGTCGCCGCGCACGCGGAAAGTACCGCGCTGGAAGTCGAAATCGTTCCGCGTGTACTGGATGTCCACGAGCTTCCGCAGAATGTCGTTCCGCTCGATGCGCTGCCCCTGTTCGAGAAACAGCAGCATGCCGTGGTATGCCTCGGGCGAGCCGAGGCCGTAGATGCACGAGACCGAGGCCACGACGATCACGTCGTTCCGCTCGAACAGCGCGTTCGTTGCCGAATGGCGCATGCGGTCGATCTGCTCATTGATGGAAGAATCCTTTTCTATATACGTGTCGGTCGTCGGCAGATACGCCTCGGGCTGGTAGTAGTCGTAGTAGGAGACGAAGTATTCCACTGAATTCTCGGGGAAAAGCTCCTTGAACTCGTTGTAGAGCTGCGCGGCCAGCGTCTTGTTGTGCGCGATCACGAGCGTGGGTTTCTGGACCCGCTCGATGACATTCGCCATGGTAAAGGTCTTGCCCGATCCGGTCACACCCAGCAGGACCTGGTGCCGGAGACCCTTGATGACGCCCTCGGCGAGCTTATCAATGGCCTGCGGCTGGTCGCCGGTGGGCTTAAAGTCGGATACGATCTTGAATTTCGTCATGAAAACATATTACTCGATAAACCTAAAAAGAGCAATTGGACGCAGATAAAATCGGATAACCGCGGATTAAGACTAGAAAAAAATCGTTAAGTAATGAAAAATGCTTTGCCCAGATGGGGATTTGATTTTCAATCGCATTGCCTTGCTTTATCTGCGTAAATCTGCGTTCATCTGCGTCCAACTGCTAAACTGTGCGAGGTCAATAAAGGGAGGGGAAAAAACCGTAATGCGGAATGCTGACAATCTTTTCTCGATGTTATTACTACAGCGAAACTTTTAAAATCTTCGGTTTTTACGCCTTTTAATCCGTCATTCCGGGCTTGACCCGGAATCCAGAAGGTTTTGAAAAACCTGGATTCCCGATTAAGGCATTCGGGAATGACGAAAAAGGGTCATTGTTGTGTTATAGGTGTAACGCCTAAAGCATCTTGCCTAAATTGGCCGGTTCTTTTACTCCGAACGGAGCGCCACGATGGGGTCAAGCTCCGACGCCTTCCTGGCGGGATAGATGCCGAAGAACAGGCCGATAGCCGCGGAAAAGAAGAAGGCGGTCACAACGGACAGGGCCGAGACGCTGGTCGGGAGGTCGGTGAACCAACCCACGACGAACGACGAGCCGATGCCGAGCACCGCGCCGATGAGCCCGCCCACGACGGAGAGGATCAGCGCCTCGATCAGGAACTGGAGCAGCACGTCCTTTTTCCGCGCGCCTAGGGCGCGCCGGACCCCGATCTCCTTCACGCGCTCGCGGATGGAAATGAGCATGATGGCCAGGATCCCGACGCCGCCCACGATGAGCGATATCGCCGCGATGCTCCCCAGAAGCATGGTGAAGGTCCGGGACGTCTCTTCCTCGGCCTTCAGGATGTCCGTCTGGTTCTGGATGCTGAAATCGTCTTCTTTGCCGGGCTTGATCCGGTGCCGGTCGCGAAGAACCGCAGCGACCTCTTCCACCGCCTTGTCCATCAACGATGCGTCTTTTGACTCGATATAGATGTCGTTCACGTGACTCACGTTCATTACCCTGCGCATGACCGTGGTGATCGGGACGAGAATCAGATCGTCGTCATCCTGGCCGATGGCGTTCACGCCCTTCTCCTCCAGCACGCCGATCACTTCAAAGGGCACGTTCTTGATGCGGACCGTCTCGCCCAGGGGATTACGCCCTGCGAAAAGGTTGCCCGCCACAGTCCTGCCGAGCACGGCCACCCGCATCGCTCCCTTCACTTCCTCGTCGGTGAAAAACCTGCCGGAGACAGGCCGGAAATTCCTGATGGACGTGAACTCGGGCGTGGTGCCCGAGACCTGCGTGGTGGCCGCGGCGTCGCCGTGTTTGACCACGACTTTTCTGCCCTGGAACGGTGCGGCCTTGCCCACGGACGGCGCCTCCTGCGACAGCGCCTCGGCATCCTTCATGGTCAGCGTGGTGGTATTCCCCATCTGGCGCGGCCGGCCGGCAAAAACACGCACCTTGCCCGCGGTCACGATGATGAGGTTCGTGCCCAGCCCCTGGATCTTCTTCATCACAGCGGCCTGCGCGCCCCTGCCGATGGCCACCATGAGGATCACGGCCGAAACGCCGATCACGATGCCGATCACGGCCAGGGCCGTCCGCATCTTGTGCGCACCCAGGGTATGGAGGGCGATTTTTGTTCCTTTGAGTAACTTCATAGTGAAAATTTTGCCACAGAGTTCACAGAGGACACAGAGGTAAAGATTGCCTCCGAACAGGAATGACGCGTCTTTCAAATGCAAAAATCATATATATGCATCTGGACGTTTTGCCCAGTGATTTAGCATATCAGCGCGGTTTTTTATCCTTTCTCTGTGCTCTCTGTGCCCTCTGTGGCGATTGCATTGGTTTGTTAATTCCGCAATCCGCAATCCGAATTCGGCAATCGTTCTTCTCCCTTCAACGCCACCACCGGGTCCAGCTCCGACGCCTTTTTTGCGGGGTGCAGCCCCGCTGCCAGGCCCACGAGGGTCGAGAAGAGGAACCCGAGCACGAAGGGCTCCCACGACGGCATGGCCGCCATCTTGCCCTTGGACACGATCGGCAGGATGTAGGAAACGATGAGTCCAACGATCACACCGATGAACCCGCCCAGCACCGTGACGAGCGAGGACTCGATCAGGAACTGTTTCCGGATGTCGGCTTTCGTGGCGCCCATTGCCCGCCGCAGGCCGATCTCCTTCACACGCTCGCCCACGGAGATGAGCATGATGTTCATGACCACGATCCCGCCGACCAAAAGCGAGATAAGCGACACGAGGCCGAGGAAGAGGTTCATGGTGCCCATCATGCCCATGGCCATTTTGCTGATGGACGATGCCCCGCGCACGCGGAAATCATCGGGAAAGCCGGACTGGATGTGATGGCGGTCGCGGAGTACCTCGGCCACCTGTGTCTCGATCCGTTCCACTTCCTTCACGTCGGCCGCCGCCATGCGGAGGAGGCTGACATACGGCGTATTGAAGACCCTGCGGGCCGCCGTGGTGTAGGGGATGACGACGCGGCTGTCCATGTCCATGCCCATGGGGCTCGTGCCGCGGCCGGACAGAACGCCCACGACCTTGAAGTTCACGTTTTCAATCTTGACATTCTGGCCGATGGGGTCCGCGCCGCCGAAAAGCTCCCGCACCACCGTTTTTCCGAGCACCGCCACGCGGGCCATGCTGTTCATGTCCTCATCGGTGAAAAAGTCGCCGCTCTCCATTGCCCATTCCCAGGCGCTGCCGTAGCTCGTAGTGCCGCCGTAGATCACCGTGCTCGTGTTGTTCTCCTCGAACTTGACGGTCCTGCCGAGGCGCACCAGGGCAGTGTCCATGGCCTTGACACCCTTCACCTCCTGCATGATCGCCTGGGCATCCTCAAGAGTAAGGGTATTGACCTTCTCATCCGGGGGGCCCATGACCTTGCCGCCGCCGGCAAAAACCATCACCGCGTTCGTTCCCACGTTCTGGATGGCCTTCATCACCTTGGCCCTGCCGCCCTTGCCCACGGACACGATCACCGTAAGCGTCGTGATGCCGATGATGATGCCGAGCATCATCAAAAACGTTCTCATCTTGTTCAACCCGATCGCCTTTGCGGCGAGTTTTACTGATTTCCCGGTATTCATTTATATCCTCCCGTTTCACATGGTAAACCCATCCCCACCTAACCTCCCCTTGAAGGGGAGGAAATATTCTGCTTCTCCCCCTTCAAGGGGGAGACTGAGAGGGGGATGGGTCGGTTTTATTGCTACGCCTTCTTCTCGTCGCTCACTATTTTCCCGTCACGCATCCGGATGATCCGCTTCGCCTGCGCGGCGATCTCTTCCGAGTGCGTCACCATCACGATGGTCCTGCCGTCCTTGTGGAGCTTGGCGAAAATGGCCATCACCTCGCCGCTCGAGTTCGAGTCCAGGTTGCCCGTGGGTTCGTCGGCCAGGATGATGGACGGATCGCTCACGAGCGCCCGCGCGATCGCCACGCGCTGCTGCTGTCCGCCGGAAAGCTCGCCAGGCACGTGGTGCACCCGGTCTCCCAGACCGACCTCCTCGAGTGCTTTTTTCGCCGCGCCGTCCATGTCCGGGCCCGCGTCGGTGCTGTAGATGAGCGGGAGCTGGACGTTCTCCAGCGCCGTGGTGCGCGGCAGGAGGTGAAATTGCTGGAACACGAAGCCGATCTTTTTGTTCCGCACCGCCGACAGGCTGTCGTCATCCATCTTGTCCACCGCCGTATCGGCAAGCCGGTACTCGCCGGTGGTAGGACGGTCAAGGCATCCTATTATGTTCATAAGCGTGCTCTTACCCATGCCCGACGGCGCCATGATGGCCACATACTCGCCCTTTCCGATGGAGAGCGTGATGCCCTGCAGTACACTCACTTCCTTGCCGCCGTTTTTGGTGTAGCTCTTGGTGATGTTTTTCAGTTCGATCATATGAATCTCCTCCACTTTCGAATTTCCGTTTCTTTCAATTCCGCATTCCGCGCTACTTCTTCTCTTCTCCCAGCACGACCGTCTCCCCCTCCTTCAAGCCCGAGGTGATTTCGAGATAAGTGCCGTCTTTCCAGCCGGTCCTGACCTCACGCTTTTCCTGGGCGCCGCCCTGGGCCATGACCAGGACGAACTTCCTGCCGCCCTCGCGCCTGATTGCCGCGCCGGGAACGGCGAGAACGCCCGTTTTTTTCTTCAGGGTGATCGAAACGTTCGCGGTCATGTCGGGTTTGAGTTTGCCCTCGCTATTGCTGATGCTGATGAGCGTGATGTAATTGACCACATTCTCCTGCAGAACAGCTCTCGGATAGACGGCCGTGACCTTTCCGGTAAAATCCTTGTCCGGGAAGGTGTCCACCGTGAACAGGGCCTCCTGGCCCATGCCGATCTTTCCGATGTCCGTCTCGTCCACATAGGCGTTCACTTCGAGTTTGCCGAGATCGATGATCGTGATGAACGTCGGCGCGTTCAGCCCGGCAGCCACGGTCTCGCCCGCCTGCGTGGTCACCGAGGCGATAGTGCCCGAAATGGGCGCCTGGATCGTGGCGTAGGACAACTGGGTCCTTGCGTAATCCAGATCGGCCTTGGCCTTCGCAAGCCGGGCCTTTGCGATATCATGGCCGTTCTGGAGATTATCCAGGGCCTGCTCGGAGAGATAGCCCTGTTTGGCGAGCTCCCGGTCCCGGTTGAGATCGGACTTCGCCTTTTCGTAGATGGCATGGGCTTCGTCATAGGATGCCTGGGCCTGATCAACCCTGGCCTTGAGGTCGTCCTGTTCGAGTTGCACCAGCATCTGCCCGTTTTTGACCCGGTCGCCGATGTTGGCATAGAGCCGCTCGACCTTGCCGGTAATCCGGGCGCCGACCTTCACCTCCGCTCCTACCTTGGGCTTGATGATGCCGGTGGCCTGCACCACCGAACCCATGTCGCGCTTCTCCACCGTCGCTGTGGCCGGCGTCTCTTGACCTTTCTCGCCCTTGCTGCCTGAAGCAGCGACCACGATGATCAGGGCAAGAACCGCGGCTCCGGCAGCGATGACGGTAATATTCTTCTTTTTCTTCGTCACGTCAACCTCCTATCTTCTTACATTCCTGCGTTTTCACCTTCCAGCCTCTTCCCCACCACCCTGTCCAGCCTTGCGCCCGCGTTCTGATAATCCGCTACGGCTCGCACGGAAGTTACTTTGGCCTGGTCAAGGTCCACCTGCGCCGTCAGGACTTCAAGGTATGTGGCTTTGCCCCGCTTGTAAAACTCCACTGCCGCCTGGTAGGCTTCATCCTGCGCTTCAACCATCCGCCTCGTGGAGTTGACCGAGGTGATGGAAGTCCGGAGATTTCCCAGTGCCTCGCGGAGGTCAACCTGCACCTGGTCCCGCACCGCCCGCTCACTCCAGGCGACCTGGTTCACCCGCGAACGGGCCTTGCCCACCTGCGCCTTCGTGAGCCCGCCTTCAAAAAGCGCCCACTCCAGGAACACACCCGCGGTCCACTCCGAATCCCAGGAAGTAACGTCCCGGTCGCGGTACCCATAGGTCCACTGGAGGCTTATCTCCGGCCAGTACGGTCCCATCGCCGACTGAAGCAACGCCTCGGATTGTTCTTTGAGCAGCCCGATCTTTTTCAGGTCAGAATTGTTCATCATGACCTCCTGGAGCAGAACATCCTCGCCCGCAGGCTCCTGCAATTCCGCGGGGAACACATCTGCGATCTCCATGGCCGTCTGAAGATCGATCCCGATCACCTTCTTCAGGATGAGTCCGCTCAAACGGAATGCTTCACGCGCCTGCGACAGACTGCGCTCCGCGTCGAGCAGCTGGGCCTCCGCCCTGAGCAGCTCGATCTTCGTTGCCCTGCCGGCTTTGAAGAACGCTTCCGTGAGCTTGAAAAACGCTTCCCGCTGTTCGCGCGATACCTCGCTGACCCTCAGGATATCCCTGGCCTCCAGCACCCGGTAGTATGCCTGGCTAACAGCCAGGACCGTGTCGAGCCGGCTCGCCTCCGCTGACTCCTTCTGGGCTTCATTGGCCGAGAACGCCGCCGCTCGGCTGTTTCGGGTTTTCCCGCCGTCGAACAGGGTCTGCTTCACCCTGGCCTGCGCCAGGGCCTCTTCCGCGTAGACCATGGCGGGAAGAACTCCGATCCGGTCGCTGTCCAGCTGCTGGTAATATGCGCTGAGCGAGACCCGGGGATAGAGGGCGGATGCAGCGATGCGGTAGTCGTTTTCCAGTTCCGTTATCTTCTCCCGCTCGATCTGGAGCCCGGGATTATTCTGGAACGCAAGGCTGATGCACTCGTCGAGCGTAAGCCTGCGGACCGTCATTTCCGACTGCTGAACAGGGTCAGGCTGTCGTGGCGTTGCCGCGTCCTGGGCAAACACTTGTTTGTGCGCCGAAATGACCACAAAAAAAAGAACAAGAGATAGTATATAGACGTGCAATCGATGCATAATAAATTTTCCCTTGCGTTATAAATAGAGTCTTTTTTTTAAACATTCTTTTTCGTCATGCCGGACTTGATCCGGCATCCAGAAGGTCCTGAAAGAACTGGATTCCTGCTGGAGTTTATCCTCACGAAAGTGGGGACCAGAATGACTGACTATGTTGCCACGGAAATTAAAATACAGTCTCTAATAAGCGACGTTGACTCTGCATTCTCAGCTACCGGTCTTGCACATCCGGCGGGCACCCGGCCTGGACCCCGACTGACATTTTACTCTCGATCAGCTCGATGAATTTCCTTTGGTTCTCCTGGTCGAGGGTCGCCTTGACCTCGAGCATATGCGAAGTGATTCTTCGCTGCATGTCTTCCTGCATCCTGCTGATTCTGGAGATTGCGGCGTCAACGGCCTTCCGATCTGGCTCATCCGACCGCATGAGCATGAACAATTTTTTCCGTTCCGCGACGATCTCCTGCCGCCGCCGGTCTATCACGGCCCGGAAGGGGATCGTCTGTTCCTTCAGTGTCTTGAGCTGCGCAGGCTTGAGCGACAGCTCCTCGAAGAGGAACTGGTGCGGCTTCATCACGACGCCCATGGGAGAAACCCAGGGGGCGGGATGTTGATAGGCTCGGTACCCCGCGGTGGCAAGGACCGTCACGTTCAGGACCAGCGAGGCGATGAGGGCGAACTTGAGCACATTATTATTTCGCATTCTTCGCCTCCGTCATTGCGAGATACACGCCGCCCACGGAATCCGGCGGCGCGGGGTCGAAAACTTCGAGAGAGAATGACGAGGCAAAGTCCCCCATCGACGGCCCCGGCCCCGGCGCGCTGCTTACGAGAAGGCCGCCTGATATGACGCCCACGGTTATCATCAGAAGGACGACTGCGATCTCGGCAAACCGGACCAGAAGAGGAAATGCCGCCGTTCGCTGCGGCTTCATATCGGCTACCCTGGCCCTGACCCTGGCAGAAAACCAGGCAGGCGCCTTTTCCCGGTCCGCGCCTGCGAACGCCGCATGCATGCCCTGGAAAGCCTCCAGTCTTGCGCTGCATTCAGGGCATCCCTTCGCATGCGACTCAAACTGGACTTTTTCCCCGACCGTCAGTTCACCGTCCACATGCGGTGAAACCATCTTTGATTGTGAGCATTTCATTTTCGCCACCTACCTGTTTAAACGGATGAGTTCCGGTTTTGTTCCCTAATTTTTTTCAACGATTATTCCCCATCAATTCAAGAAGTTCTTCCCTGGCCCTCGATATTCTCGACTTGACCGTGCCCAGCGAGATGTCCAAAACATCGGAGATCTCCTCGTACGAGAGCCCTTCGAGCTCCTTCAGGACAATGACCATTCTCAGCTTCTGCGACAGCTTCGCAAGGCTCTTCCAGAGCGCCTGTTCCATCTGCCTGGATTCGGCAAGACGCTCGGGCGAGGGTTCGCCCGTGGGCAGGTCGTACTGAAGCTCCTCCCCTTCTCTGGTGCGTCTGAACAAGGAGTCAAAAAATGGTTTTCTCCTATAGTCAAGGCAGGTATTCACTGCAATGCGGTAGAGCCATGTATAGAGAGACGCTTGGGGCTGGAATTTAGGCAGGTTCTGAAAGGCCTTGACGAAGGTGTCCTGCGCCGCGTCCTCGGCGTCATGGGCATTCCCCAGCAGGCGCCGGCAGAGGCCGTAGATCCGGTCCTGGTAGGCAAGGACGATCTCATCGAAGGCTGTTTCGTCTCCGTTCTTGAACCGGGTTATGAGGGGGAGGTCGTCAGGTGTCTGCATGGAGCGGTCCGTCACCACTTTGAAGGCATGATCCTGTTTCTGATCCGGAGCCATGCCTGTTCCCGCGGCGACATGAGCTCAGGGCCGTAAATGGTTTTCATTTTTATGAGCGACAGGAGATCGGCGATGCCGATGAGTGAGGTCAGACACTTGCCGATGAGGGGGACGCTTCCGGGGTGAAGTGCTGATGCAAGGTCCACGACGTAAACTTTGCTGTCAACGAGCAGGATGTTCGACCTCCGGTGAAGATCGAGATGGACCCACCCGCGCTCGTGCAGGCCATGGACGATCCGCTCGAACTGACGAATGACCCCGGGCCCGAGCTCTCCCGGTTCCACAGCGCCAAGGTCTTTGCCTTCCAGAAATTCGACGGCGAGAGAAAACGGCGATAATCGTTTGAACCGGGCCGGCAACCCATCGATCCCGGCAAGAGCGTCGTAGGCGTGCGCTTCCCGGCCGATGACGATGCGGCCGACGATGTTCCGCTCCCAGAAGCCCTTTTTTGAATAGTCCTTGACTACGAAACGCCGGCTGCCGGAGCGTGTGATGAACACATCGGCCTTGGTGAAACGTCCTGTGATCAGGACCTTCTCGGTATTAGCTACTGCCTCGCCGTATGTCAAATCCGTATGCATTATCCGCCGCGCGCCTGAAAAAGGTGAGTCATTTTATGGGCACGGCGCTCAGGAGTCAAGGAATTTTGTCAGGAAAGGACAGGCGAGGGCGTATCCGGCGGATATCGCCCTTGCCTGCCGAAGAAGAACGCCTTACGATTGTTTTTCGCCCCGCCGCCATCCGGCCCATACGGGGACACCGTTCTCATCACGCAGTTTCAGCACCGCGCCGCCTTTCTTTACTTCGGCGGCGATGAAGATATCCGCGCCCGCGCGAGTGGCCTTGGCGCCCTTGATTTCCACCGTATCGCCCGTTGCCAGTTTCATGTCCTGCTTGTCGATGAACCACTGCGGTCCGAGGTGGACTGACAGCGTTTCTTTCCCCGTGTTCACCTTGAGAACAACGGCTGCTCCCGGCCCTCGCCCTGTTATCTGCTCCAGGGAAGCAACCTGTCCCGCAACAACCTCAACCTTGGCCGGATCGTACATCCTGCCCGCTCCGCCGCCCATGCCCCGTCCCGGCCCCATGCCGCTTCCGTCGCAGTTCCCCGGTCCTGTTCCCGGCCCCCGCCCCGGGGCTGCGATCACAACACCCGCAATGATGACAAATACCGCCGCCAACGCCGCTGCCATAAACCGTTTCATGTCCGTCCCTCCTTTAATTCGGTACTGTGTGAACTGATCATTGAGACACGAAGGACGTGCTTTGGTTGAATGGGGGAAAAACGATTTTTACGCCGCGGGAATCATTGCGGAAAAGCATCATTTGTTCTTTTTCAACAGAAAATCAAGAAAGGCCTGACACAGGAGGGAACGGCTCTTGCCCTTGAGCAGGATGACGGAGAAGCTTCGTTCGATCGGAATGCCCTTGAGACGAAGGGCGGTGAGCCGGCCCGACCGGATGTCGTCCTGAAGCGCGCGAATGGAGAGGATGGAGATGCCGAGACCGGCCTTGACAGACTGGCGCACGGCGTCGCTGCTGCCCATGACCGCTATGCTGTTCAGCTCGGCAAGAGGGAGCCCGGCCTTGTCAAGCCGTTCCTCCATGATGCGCCGCGTGCCGGACCCCTTCTCCCGCAGAATAAAGGGCTCGCCCCGAAGTTTGTCAACGGCAACGCTCTTTTTCTTCGTCCAGGCGTGGCCCGGCGGCACCGCGACGACGAGCTCGTCCCTGAGGAACGGGTGCGCCTCCAGATGAGGTTCGGTCACGCGCGCCCCCACTACGCCGATGCTCAAGTCGCCGTTCATCACGGCCTCGGCCACTTTGGCGGTATCATCGATGACAAGCTGGATCGAGACGGAAGGATATTTTTTTTTGAAGGCGCCGATGATGGGCGGCATGATGTACGCGCCCGGGATGGTGCTCCCGCCGATTTTCAAAAGACCGGCGATTGTCCCCGAGACGGCCTCGATCTCCTCCCGCGCATGGTCACGCAGGGCGATAAGCTTCTGGCCGGAGCGGAACAGGATGTTTCCCGCCTCCGTCGGGACGACCCGCGTGCCGAGGCGGTCGAGGAGTTTTACTC
>JAXIPA010000273.1:0-3564 GCA_045403145.1 Nitrospirota bacterium
GCAGCGTGCAAAGGCTACATCGGAAGCAATCTCTACCCGCAGTTCGGCATGCCGTCCGATGTTGCAAACGCGATGCCGGTTGACGGCATCGACATGATGCAGTTGTTTGCGATCAGGGAAGGCGCCATGGCGCTGGGCTGCGACACTCGCTACGCATTCTTCGGGTTCCCGTCCGCGGGCCGTATGACCGCACAGGGTTCCATGACGAATGGCACCGGACCCACGAACGGCTGCGAAGCCACGGATTTCTACAGCCGTGACGAGATCAGACTGATGTTCAAGAAAAACCTGCAGCAGAGCATGATCGCTTCTGCAACGACGGGCACCTGGACCAACCCGGTGACCGGCGTATCCGAGCAGGTCCCGGCTACGTTGGGCAGAGTGTTCAGCATCGTAAGCAGGGCCAAGAACCCGAGCAACACGGCCGATGCCGGCAACAAGTTCGACATGGGCGCAACCTGTATCACCGATCCGATGACCGGCGCAACTGGTCCGTGCACGGACGGCGGATACATGAACACCAAGGTAACAGAGCAGCAGCTCCTTGGCTATTCAGCTACACAGCTTGCGAAACTGATGTCGTTCGATGCCCTGGGCGTCAGCTCCGGACCCACGACAACGACATTGACCGCGGCAAGGTTCTCGTACCGCATAGATTCCACGAATGGCCTGATGGTGCACTTCGACGCATCCGCGTCGATAGGCTCTGGATATGCCTGGGATTTCGGCGATTTGACCAGCGGAAACACAGTAACAGCTACACATACGTATGGTACGGCAGGCACCAAAACAGTGAGCCTGACCGTCAATGGCGCAACGAAGACGGTGCAGTTCACGTTAGCTGCTAATAACAATGCGCCAAGTGCTGCTGCAACAACAGTCACGCAAACCGGCGATATCGTGACCTTAGCAGATGCTTCTTCCGATCCTGATGGCGATGTTCTCTCCATCAAGATAGGCTGGGGCGACGGCACGTACCAGAGCATAGCGTCCGGCAGCACCGTTACGCATCAATACGCGGCCGGCAGCTATACCGTCATGATGCATGTTGCAGATAAGAAGGGCGGCAACATGGCAAGGATGTTCGGTCCGTATACTGTCGTGAACGCTTTCGGTACCATCGCCGGTACGGTCGCAGACAGCCTCGGCAATGGGATCAAGGGTGCGGTTGTAACGCTGTACTCCAACAGCACCTCGACCCTCCGCCTCAATTCGGCGCCCACCACCTCCACCAGCGGCGCCTACGCCATAACCAACGTACCTTATGGTGTCTACGATGCAAGGGCGATGCAGGACGGTTATATCTTCAGCAGCCAGACCGTGACTGTCACGCTTGCAGTTCCGGTGGATACAGCCGACTTTATGGCACTGCCGACGTTCAAGATCAGCGGCGCCATTGCTAACGCGCCGGACGGCATACTGATCAAGTTGACGAATGGCGCGCCGGGCGTGGTACAGCAGACAGTGACGTACGGCGGCACAGGGAAGTACACCTTCTTCAACATCGGGTTCGGGACCTACACGGTTGATCCTCAGCCGACGGTTGGTTCCACAATTCCGAGCCTTGTATCAGGTGTATCAGTAACCACGATGGATGTGATCGTGTCATCCATGACGTTTACTAATCCGTAGTTTCCTTCCGATTTGACAGGCAGGCGGGGCCACCCGCCTGCCTTTTTTTGTGTGCTTTTGATGATTGCTTTGTAAAAAAGCCGTCATTCCCGCTTGATTCTAAGCCTGCCCCGGCATGCTTGAAGCCGGGGGGAATCGTATCGCCGCACAACACACTGGAAAAGAAGGATTCCGGACACCCTGCATTACGCTTCGCTCGTAACCGCTGGGTGCAGGCAAGCCGGAATGACACCATAGAGTATCACTTCTTTTTTAGGAAACCATCATCTTTGTCCGTAAAAAAAGTTATAAGACAGGTAAAAAATATCTTGCACTTAATCTAAGTTTTTGCTATTCTCATGTTGTAATGATTTTTTCTTATCTTTGCCTATTTAATCCTACAGATTGAACCAAAAAAGAGATCGCGGTTGCCTCGTGTTGCACGAAACTGATTTTTCGAACGAGTTCTGCGTTTTGTTTGCGGTATTTCACGAACGTGGTTGGGGAGCATCATCTATGACCCGGGATACGCTGAACCGGGAACTACAAGGGAGGGAACCATGGAGTGGAACGGAAGGTATGGTTTTAAAGGTACTTCACGGGGCACAATAAAAATTGGAAGATTTTTTACCAGCGTTTCGTTGTTTCTGTTTCTTGTGCTGCTGACTTCCTACGCCGCCGCAGCCGAGACCTGCCCTGACGGCACGTCATATTGTTGCAGCGCATGCCACACGGAAAAGACCTGTGGCCACGCCGCCTGCGATTCCTGCCATGGGAACCCGCCTACAAAGAATGTCGTGGACCAAAATGACAAGGGTGGGCTTCTCTGGTATCCATTGCCGACCGGCTCGACATCCGTAGGCGCTCACTTGAAACATGCGACCCAGAGCGGGATGAATTATCCCTGTGACGAATGCCATAAGGACGGCATGCAAACACCGCCCGTGAAAACGGATTTCAAGATACAGGTCGGTTTCAGGGGCACCGGAAGCAAGAATTACGACGGCCGGCCGGCGCTCAACCCGCCCTTTGATTATGCCGGAACGAATAACACCTCGATCACCCGGGGCGGCACGTTCGTCTGCTCGAACACCTACTGTCACAGTAACGGCACCGGAGGCACGGCAAATCTGAGCACGAAGCCTCCGCTGAATGACCCAAGACCGGTGCCGAGCAATGCCTCTCCGGCGTGGAACGCGACAAGTGGTCCACTCGCGTGTAATTCGTGCCATGGTTATCCGCCTGCGTATAACGCGGACCAGCCGAAATCCAACTCACATATTATTCATCAGCTGTTTACCTGTGATACGTGCCATTTCGCTTCAACCGCCGATGGATTAACCATAACGGACAAATCAAAACATAACAATGGAAGATACGACGTGGTTCCCAATAATACAAAAAGTATTACAGCAGGCGGAATTACCAACGTTATTCCATCATTCACGTACCAGTATGACGCCGGCGGAGGCATTTGCAGCAATGTCAGTTGTCACGTTGCAAAGGGAATGACCGGGGAAAGGACGTGGGGCGTAATCCCTCTCGGCATAAATGCCTCATGGGTGCCCGGCCCGTCGTGTTATGAGATCGTGTTTCAGAACGTCAGCGCTAATGACGGAACTCCGCCGTACACGTACTTCTGGGATTTCGGCGACGGCACGACATCAACCGTCCAGAATCCCACCCATGTGTTTCCCTCCGGCGCGACATACCAGGTTACCGTCACGGCGAGGGACGCTAACTTGCATACGGGGACCAGAATCATTTCCATCACTCCCCAATCCGGAAACACCGCTCCCGTCTCGGACTTCGCGGTTATCGCTTACGGATGGACCGTCACGCTGACCGACCTGTCGTACGACTCTGACTACAATACCTGCGGCCATTCAGGGCCGGGAACGATAGAGATCATGTGGGGCGACATGTACGCAGGTTATCCCAGAACAACAGAGG
>JAXIPA010000280.1:0-5018 GCA_045403145.1 Nitrospirota bacterium
GCTTGCGATGCTTTTCCCTTGAAGGTAATGACGATGGGTTCATCGGTCCCTTGCACCGCGGTAAGCACCTGCAAGTGACCTCGCACGTTTGCACCCATGACAAAGGCGTTTCGCGGGTAGTATGCGGTTTCGTTGCCCTGTCGCGCGAACCAGCGAAAGCGCGTGCGGATCGGGGCGATGACGACCTTGTGGGCGGTCAATGCGGTTTCTTCCTTACCGCTGCGGAACGTTATCCGCTCCCCCGTCCACCCCGGAAGCGTGAAACCGTCCGGCAAATATTTTGACGGCAGGATCACCCCGCCGGCGAATTGCACTCCCCCCGCGGCCCTGAGCGCCTGCTGTCCGTTATGCCACTGCGCAACAGGATACACCGGAACGGATTGCTCGGCGGCGTTCGGGTCCACAACATCGTAGTCAAAATCCGAATGGCTCATGGTTCCTCCTCATAACCGGAGATAGATCAAAAGGGCGTACGCGCAGTCCTGTGCGGGTATTATAACAAAACATCTTTTCATTGACTACAGGAAAGAATGGCGCGGCTTTTAACGTGCTCATCGGGCATGCTTCAGGAGACGAATCCGGACGGGACCCCCGTTAAATTTATGCTTGTACAACCCCGCGGATTCTTGTATATTCCTCTCATCATGAGCGCAAAATCAGCAAAAACAACAGACATCTCAAGGCTCATCAGGCCCCAGGTGCGCAAGCTCGCGGCCTACCACGTCGATGAAACGAGGGTCCGGATCAAGCTCGACGCCATGGAGAACCCCTACTCACTGCCCCTGGAACTGCGGCAGGAGATCGGCAATGCCGCCAGGGACGCCCCTATCAATCTTTATCCCGACCCGTCGGCAAAGGAACTGCGGGAGACCATCGCAACCCTCTGGGGCATGGATGCGGAGCGGATGATGCTCGGAAATGGTTCGGACGAGCTGATTCAGGCCGTGATCCTTGCCTTTGGCGGTCCCATACTCACGCCGGTGCCCTCCTTCGCCATGTACGAGATCACGGCGAGGGCGCTGTCTCAGGACGTGGCGACCGTACCGCTCGGCAGGGACTTTACTCTCGATGCCGACCGGGTAATCAGGAAGGCAAAAGATACGAAAGCCAGGGTCGTCTTTCTTGCCTGCCCCAATAACCCGACGGGGAACCGCTTTGCGAACGACGCGGTCAGAAAAATTCTGGACAGCGTGAAGGCCGCAATCGTTATCGACGAGGCGTACTACAGTTTTTCGGGCAAGAGCTGGGTCCCTCTGCTTGATGAGTACCCCAACATGATCATCCTGCGCACCTTGTCCAAGATCGGGTTCGCGGGCCTGAGGATCGGCGTTCTGGCGGCCTCGAGGAAGGTCATTGCGGAGTTGAACAAGATCCGCCTGCCGTACAACATCAATATGCTCTCCCAGACGGCGGCAGCAACCGCGCTCAGGCACAGCGACGCGATCGATGAGCAGATTGAGCTCTTGATTTCAGAACGGGAAAAGCTCTATAATAATTTGTCACAGATGCAGGGCGTCAAGGCCTATCCTTCCGAGACCAATTTTATCATGATCAGGACCGCCGCGGACGCAACGGCTGTTCACAAAAAACTCAAGCAGACAGGAATCCTTATCAAGAATTTGAACAAGCCCGGACCTCTCAAAAACTGCCTGCGGGTGACCATCGGGACGCCGGAAGAGAACAAAGAATTCCTGAAAAGTCTGAAAAACATTCTGGACGCAGATAAGCGCAGATAAAAACGGATTTAGCATGTCTAAAGGTTATCTTTCACCGTGTTCATCCGTAGTTAAAAAGGACCTTTTATGAAACGCAAGGCAACGATCGAACGCAAGACCAAAGAAACCGACATCAAGATATCCCTAGACCTCGACGGGACGGGCGTATACAGCATTAAAACCTCAGTGCCGTTCATGGACCACATGTTCTCGCACATCGCTAAGCACGGGTTCTTCGACCTCACGATCAAGGCAAAAGGCGACACGGAGATCGACGACCACCACACGGTCGAGGACCTCGGCATCGCCTTCGGCCAGGCGCTCAAGAAAGCGCTCGGGGACAGCAAGGGAATCAGGCGCTACGGCGACGTGACGGTGCCCATGGACGAGACCCTTGCGCAGGTGGTGATCGACCTGTCCGGCAGGCCCTACCTCGCGTACCACGTCGAACTGCCGAAAAAGTACAAGCTCAAGGACTTCGACCCCGGGCTGGCGGAGGACTTCTTCCAGTCCGTCGTGAACCATGCCGGGATGAACCTCCATATCCGCCTCCTTTACGGCCGCGACGTTCATCACATGCTGGAAGCTATCTTCAAGGCCTTCGGCCGCGCCCTGGACCAGGCCACAAGCCTCGATCCGAGGATCAAGGGCGTGCTGTCGACCAAAGGGAAGATCTGAAACATCATTGGACGCGGATGAACGCAGATTGACGCAGATAGACCTGAATAATTTTGACATGAGGAAAAATCTATTTACCGATTCTTTCGTACCCTTCCTCATTTTTCAAAATTGACCGACATCTGCGTTCATCTGCGAAAATCTGCGTCCCGATATCTTTAAAACTATGATCGCGATTATTGATTACGGAATGGGTAATTTACGAAGCGTGCAGAAGGGCTTCGAGCGCATGGGCCACGAGGCAGTGGTCACGAGCGACGCGCACGCCATCCTGAGCGCTTCGAAGGTCGTGCTCCCCGGCGTGGGCGCGTTTCCGGACTGCATGCGGAACCTCCGGGAGTACGGCCTCATCGACGCGGTGCATACGACCATTGAATCCGGCAAGCCCTTCCTCGGCATCTGCCTCGGCCTTCAACTCCTTTTCACGGAGAGCGAAGAGTTCGGGATCTCGAAGGGATTGGACATCATCAAGGGCAGGGTGATACGATTCAAGATTCAAGATTCAACGTTGAAGGTCCCGCACATGGGCTGGAATTCGATCTCGATCAAGCGGCGGCCGCCTGCCCTTGCCGACGTTCCGGACAACAGCCACTTCTACTTCGTGCATTCCTTCCACGTCGTGCCCGAGGACAAAAGCGTCATCGCCACGACCACGGACTACGGCTTCGAGTTCGTGTCGAGCATCTGGAAGGACAATATCTTCGCGGCCCAGTTCCATCCGGAGAAGAGCCAGGCCCTGGGGTTGTCGATTTTGAAGCGCTTCGGGGAACAGAAGGCGTAATATCAACCACGGAGAGATGGAGAAAAGTAAGACAATAAATTTGGACGCTGATTTGCGCAGATTGATGCGGATAAAAAAATAAGAGCTTTTCTTTATGCAACAATTCAGAGCTTTTTCTGCGAAGAGCGCAAGCTCTCTGCGTTCATCTGCGTCCCCTACTTTTTGAATTTCTCTGCGTCCTCTGCGGTAAATTTGTTTTGAGGTTTTTATGTTAATCATTCCCGCAATCGATCTCAAAGAAGGCAAGTGCGTCCGCCTCGAACAGGGGCTCATGGACAAGGCCACGGTGTATTCCGACGACCCCGCGACCACGGCTAAACACTGGGAGTCTCAGGGCGCCGAGTTCCTTCACGTCGTGGACCTGAATGGCGCCTTTGCAGGCGCTCCCAAGAACCTCGACGCCATCAAGGCGATCCGCTCAGCCATCAAGATCCCCATCGAGGTCGGAGGCGGCATCCGCGACATGGCGACGATCCAGACGCTGGTCTCGATCGGCATCGACCGAATCATCCTCGGGACAGCGGCGATCGAAAATCCCGACTTTGTCCGTGAGGCTTGCGCAAAGTTCCCGGGCAGGATCATCGTGGGGATAGACGCAAAAGACGGCATGGTGGCGATCAAGGGATGGGCCGAGGTGACGAAGGTCAAGGCTGTGGACCTCGCGAAGCAGATGCAGGACTACGGCGTCATCTCCATCATCTACACGGACATCAAAAGGGACGGCATGCTTTCTGGTCCGAACATCGAGGCGACAAAGGCGCTCGCAGAAGCGCTCCACATCCCGGTCATAGCCTCGGGCGGAGTCCATACGATGAAGGACATCGAGGACCTCCTCACGGTGCGGAACTCAGGCGTCTCCGGGGTGATCACGGGCAAGGCGATCTACAGCGGATCGCTGGACCTGAAAGAGGCAATTCAGTTCGTCAAGATGAACGACAACCGGTGCGCACGGTAATAAAATCATCGGCCATATCTTACTGCTCGCCATTCCCGCCCCTGCTTTAATCGTGCTGGGGCAGGCTCCAGCGGGAATCCAGTGTCTCATCGTAAAATCTCTGGATTCCGGGTCAAGCCCGGAATGACGGTTATGCGTGTTTTGTACTTGATGACCCCATTCGTAAAAGGAGTACAATGCTGACCAAACGCATCATCCCCTGCCTCGACGTGAAGGCGGGCCGTGTCGTCAAAGGCGTCAGCTTCGTGAACCTGCGCGACGCCGGTGACCCGGTCGAAATCGCCAAGGCCTATGACGAGCAGGGCGCCGACGAACTCACGTTCCTCGACATCACGGCGTCCCACGAGGAGCGCGGCATCATCCTCGACGTTGTGCGCCGTACCGCCGAGCAGGTCTTCATGCCCTTGACCGTGGGCGGCGGCATCAAGGTGATCGACGACATCCGGGGCCTGCTCCTGGCCGGCGCGGACAAGGTCTCGATCAACACCACCGCGGTCCACGACCCCGAGTTCATCAAGTCGGCAAGCATGCGCTTCGGCAGCCAGTGCATCGTCGTTGCCATCGACGCCAAACGAGTCGTAGCGCACGACCCGGACTTCAAGCCGCCCCTCACGTGGGCCGACGGCCCGCAGTATGCCTCTCTTTTCCTTTCTCAATCCGCACTCCGCAATCCGCAATCCGCAATGTGGGAGGTCTACACCCACGGCGGAAGAAAGCCCATGGGCATAGATGCCGTTGCCTGGGCAAGAAAGATGGAAGAATACGGCGCAGGAGAGATTCTGCTCACGAGCATGAACCAGGACGGCCAGAAGACGGGGTATGACCTCGAACTCACTCGTGCGGTCGCCGAGGCCGTCACGATCCCCGTCATCGCCTCGGGCGGGGTCGG
>JAXIPA010000003.1:0-5086 GCA_045403145.1 Nitrospirota bacterium
CCGCACTCGCCCCGTTCGCAGCCCACCTTCGTACCGGTGAGCCCCAGGTGCTCCCGGAGCACGAAGAGCAGCGACCACCGGGGCTCCACGAGAAGCCGATGTTTTCTTCCGTTGATCGTGAGGCTGATCCTGACCGCCTCGCCCGGCTCCGTCACCTCCACGGCCGACGCAGGTTTTGAGACGAGCCCCTCGGAGACTGCAATGCCCGCGGCGCCCACACCCACGGTCGTCAAAAACGCCCGGCGGCTCATGCCCTTCGCTTCTTTTTCTTCCTCTTCCTTTTTTTTCATGATAAGCCCTCCGGTGTCGGGAATTTCTCTAAAAAAAAGTCCCGTTAACAACGGGACCATGTCGATGGAACGAATCTTTAAAACAAGTTTAGACCGGGGAAATCGGGTTGGCAAGGGCTGAATGCCGAAGTTGCAAAAAAAATCATAACTACTCAGGTCGTCGTTCCCGCTTGTGCCCGCGCTTTCGCAAGAGCAGGGTACGAAAGCAGGAATCCAGTGACTTTTGTAGAAAAAAAGTGAAAACTCTGGATTCCCGATAGAGGCATTCGGGAATGACGGTTCGTTTTATCGGAGGAGCTGAGTTATTACAAAAAATCATCGTGAAGAACCGGAAAACCGGATTTGGGTTTGATTGGTCCCTTCAACCCACAGGTTCATCCGGGGTTTTAGTCACCAAATTACCCAAACTGGCGTGATATAACTCTGGCATGGGGTCATATCACCCCGCATGCGCCCAGTTTTTGACACTTATTGAATATGGTCCTTCCTTGTCCAGCAACTTCGTGACTCTAATTTTTACTTCCTATTTATGTCAATTAACATGGGCGGTCTTCCCACTCATATAATAAAACGGCCAACTAACCGGAAAAATGAATGATTTTTTATTTCGAGCGGGATGACCTCAGGGCCTGACAGGTCAATTTTAGTTGAGGCAGGCTTTTTCCCCATGCCCAAGCCGTAAAAAATTTCAAGGCATTTATGCTTGACTATATGGTCTGATTCTTGCTTTATAATCTCCTTGAATTAAATAATAAAACTGATGAAAAACACAACAATAATTCCAATCATGCTGGTCCTGTTCTCCCTGGGCCTTCCCCGCGCCTACGGGGCCGTTGCAGGCGAACAAGGCTGCGTAACGGCAAAATGTCACCAAGGCATGCTGAAAACCAAAAATATCCACCCTGCGGCGGAGCCCTGCGATACCTGTCACCAGTCGGTAGTAACGCCGCATCCCCAGAAAAACAAACAGACCTTCAAGCTGACGCAGCAAGTCCCCGGATTGTGCGCCCAGTGCCATCCACCGCTCGGCAAATTGAAGACCGTGCATCCACCCGTCAAAGACGGAATGTGCACTACCTGCCACAACCCGCACGACTCGGCGGAGCCGAAGCTCCTTGCCCAGCCCCTCAAGGACCTCTGCATCTCGTGCCATGCCGATAAAAACGACTATAAGTTTGTCCACGGCCCCGCTGCCACGGGTGACTGCACGTCCTGCCATTACCCGCATGAGTCGAACACCGCAAACTTGCTGGTGAAAGAGGGGGCGGACCTGTGCTTCACCTGCCATATCGATATGCAGGGGGAAATCAAAAAGAAAGTTGTGCACCCGGCGCTGGCGGGCGGCTGCACCTCCTGCCATAATCCGCACGGCTCCCCGGTGAAAAAGTTCTTTTCCGCCGAAGGCGCCGCGCTCTGTTACCAATGCCATCCCAAGGTTGAAGAAAAACTCAAGTCGGCAAAGAGCGTCCACGGTCCCATCAAGACCCCCCGGAGCTGCGCATCGTGCCATGCCCCCCATGCGAGCGACGCCCCGAAGCTCCTTTCGAAGACCGGCAAGGACCTCTGCCTCGACTGCCACAAGGGATTCATCAAAAAAGATCAGACCGTCCTCCACGGCCCGATAAAAGACGGGAAGTGCACTCCCTGCCACGATCCGCACGGCACGCCGTACAACAAGCTCCTGACCAACACGTATACGACGGAGTTCTACATAACCTACACCGATTCTGAATTTCAGTTCTGCTTCAGCTGCCATAACCGAGACCTGCTGAGGAATGCCACGACAACCTATGCCACGGGGTTCAGGGACGGCAACAAGAACCTGCACTTTCTCCATGTCAACAGGAATGACCGCGGCAAGGCCTGCAAGGCCTGCCACGTGGTCCATGGCGGCGAGAACCCCAAATTGATCGCGGAAAAGGTCACCTTCGGCAAATGGAATCTGCCCCTGAAATTCGTTAAATCCGAGACCGGCGGGAGCTGCGCGCCGGGATGTCACAAAAAATACCCCTATGACAGAAAAACGCCGGGCAAGGAAGCTGAGCCGGAAAAAACCAAGGAAAAGGAAAAAACAAAGACGAAATGAATCGGCCAAAAAAACATAGCTTCCATGCGGATGAACAGCATCCGCGTAAGATCGACTTCTATGTCATCAATTCAGAGATCGGCTGTGGTGACATCAAGAGTCCAAAAAACACCGGCACCCTGATCGACCTTGACGGAACGGTGATGGGCATGCTGACCCAAATCCCGCTGGAGCCCGGCAATATCGTCGAGCTCGACGAGGAGGGTACGTCAAAGTTCGGCGTTGTGATGTGGAGCGTAGAATCATCCAATAAATTCAGGGTCCAGGTGAGGTTCGTATAATCCTGCGGAAACCAAAGGCGTCTCGCGCAAAGGCCGCTAAGTCTGTCATTCCCGCAGCGATTCTGAGCGGGAATCTGGTTCCTATTGATGAAACCCAGATCCCCGATAGAGTCATACGGGGATGACAAACAAGAGAGGTTTCCCCGCTGAATCGTTCGACTGAGCTCACAACGAAGTCTTGCAGATTGAACAGAATATTTCCTTTGCGTACCCGGCGCTTTTGCAGTAAATTGTCCTGCTGATCCCGGAAAAAATTCACCTTTGGACGGAACGATGATAAAAACAAAAGAGTCCATGCAAACGGTGCCGAAATCCTATTTAAGCGGCTTTGTCCGCGCGAGCACTCTCGTCTTCGCCGTTGGCGCGCTTTTAACAGCGGCAGGCTTCTATTTTGCTCCCGAAGAACCTCTGGTGTCCTACGCGGACAGCTTCAAGCTCATCGCCGAATTGAACCGGGTCCTGGTCACGAAATCCCTTATCCTGTTTTCCTTCACCCTGCTGCTGATGATCGCCGGGGTCGTGGTCATTTCCGTGGCCTATTCCCACCGGGTGGCCGGCCCCCTTTTCAAGCTCGGCATGCACACGCGAAAAATCGCGTCAGGGGACCTCGCCGAAGACGTCCGCCTGAGAAAGGGCGATGTCATTCATGCGCTGGCCGGCGATATGAACAACCTCTCCAGCCGTTATCGAGGTCTTCTCGCTCAGTTGGAAATAAAAACGCGGGAACTCGCAGCGGTCGTGGACAAACCCGGGAGGCATGCTCCTCCACGCAGCGATGCAGGCCCGGCCGGGGAAATCTCTGAAAGGATAGATGAGATCAAGGAGCTGCTCAATCAGATCAGGCTATGAGGCAAAAAAGAACGCTTGCCTTGATGTTCTTGCTCGTAATCCTCCTGGTCATGGCCGTCTTCAGTCTGGAAAATCAGCCGCATGCCTTTAAGGAATGTTTGTCCTGCCATGTTTCTGACAACCCCGCGGGACCCATGGCGCGCAGGATGACCGCGCCGATCACCATGCTCTGCGACACGTGCCACGAGAAGATCGTTTCCGAGGGTTACATGCACCCCGTGGATGTAAGGCCCCAGCGCGTCGCAATTCCCGCGGACATGCCGCTCTCCCTTACCAGAGAGATAACGTGCGGAACCTGTCACGACGTCCACTCCGATTATTTCACTCCGTACGGGGCACCCTCCCACTTCCTCAGACGCCAGGAAACGGGAAAGGCGTTCTGCAGGATCTGCCATAAGGATTTGGAGGCCTTGAGCCAGGGGCATGATGCGATGCTGGGCGAGGCGCACTTCCGGTCTCAATATATCGTCCTCGATGTCGCGCAGGAAATAGACCCCATGTCAAAGAACTGCATATCCTGTCATGACGGCACCTTCGCCGCCTCGGCGACGATCAAGGCCGGTGCGTGGACCCATGAGCAAAGCTTCCTCAGCCATGACCGCGGCAGCCATCCGATCGGGATGGATTACGAGGCCGCCCGAATCAAACGAGGGAGAAAAACGGACTTGAGACCGATGGCCGCGGTTGACCGCAGGATACGGTTCTTCGACGGAAAGGTGGGATGCGGGTCCTGCCACGATCCGTACTCAACCATCAGGAAAAGACTGGTCATGAGCGACGATAACAGCAAGCTCTGTTACTCGTGCCATATCGTTTGATCCTAAAAAAGGCATTTAACCGCAGAGGTCGCAGAGAACGCAGAGAAATTCAAGTTCTTGAATAAAGACAAAGCAAGGGAAAAAAGACTTAGAACTAAGCTGTAAGCTGTTTGAAGATCATGGCAGGTCTTCACAAAAAGAATTTTAAACAAATGGCATATTGTATTGTCATACAAGGTTTTCTCAGCGTCCTCTGCGGTGAAAGAGTTTGACATTACGAATTTGACGGGCAGGAGGTTGTGATGGCCGCAACATATCGAAGAAGGAATTATTTCACGAAAAAAGGCTTCCAGACCAGGTTCATCCTTCATTTCCTGGCGGCTTCCATCGTGGCGAACATTCTCACCGTTTCGCTGTTCATTGTGCTGGCCAGGCACAAGATCGACAGCCTGCTTTTTTCCATGCGAATGCCACACACCGGCGCAGGCGCCCTCCTTTCTCCCGCGGCATTCACTGCAAGCATCGTATCGGTCGTTGTCGTCAGTCTCCTGTTCCTGTGGGCAGCCCGGGGAATGTATCATAAAATCGCAGGGCCGCTCCACCGGATCAGGACCGACCTTCATAATATCGAAAGCGGCGACTTACGTTCGGGCGTCATCTTGAGGGATGAGGATGAGTTCAAGGACTTCGCCGGGGAGGTCAATGCCATGGTCGGGGAACTCAACCGCCGGTTCACCGGCTTAAAAGGGCGGACGGATGAGTTGGCCAAAGCGGCCAAGACGCTGCGGACTTCGCCGACGGTCGCGGAGTCCCAGGCCCTGC
>JAXIPA010000117.1:0-9152 GCA_045403145.1 Nitrospirota bacterium
CGCTACTACGAGCACCAGGGGAAGGCCTGCGAATTCCACGACATCGCACAGGTCCGGAACACCGATACCGGACCAATATACGAATACTACAGCCTGACCGGCGCCAAGATGTGGATCACCAACGGCAGCATCGCGACCCAGTTCTGCCTCTACGCCCAGACGCCCGAGGGGGTCACGGGTTTTCTCGTCGACCGGCATGCCGAAGGGCTCAAGGTCGGCGCGGATGAAAAAAAGACGGGCCAACGGGGTTCGCCCACGAACGAAATATCCATCGACAGCGTGCGCGTGCCGCGCGAGGCCGTGATCGGGTACGAAGGCCATGGCCAAGTGAACGCCCTGGAGACGTTGAACGTGGGACGGTGCGGTCTTGCCGTGGTGTCCGGAGCGCTGATGCACAAGCTGCTCGACGAATCGCTGCGGCTCACTCCTCCCGCGCCGGAGCGGGACCGCCTTTTGGGCGAGGCTGCCGCGGTGCTTTTCGGAAGCGAGTCCCTCGCCTTCTACCTAGTCGGGCTCTTCGACCGGCCGCACGAGTCCGTGCGCATGGAGTCGGCCATCGCCAAGTATGCCTGCTCCGAGGACATCCATGAGCTCCTCACCCTCGTGGAGCGCGCATATGGGCCGGACGGCCAGACCGAGAAATATCTTGTCGAGAAGGCGCGGCGGGATTCACGCATCCTCACGATCTATGAAGGAACGAACGAAGTGCAGCGGTTCCTGATACTGAGGGACCTGATCGCACAGGCGGGGACCTGGCCCGAACTTGCCGCGCCACAGGACGACCCAACAGCAACGACGCTTGCCCATTGGAAGAACAGGCTTCAGGAACACGCAAAAGCAGCATCTGGACTTCTCGGCGATACAGCCTGGTCAGACGCCATGCTCCAGCCGGCCCTGTTCCCGCTCGCGGAGATGGCTGCCGAGATTCTGCGCCTCGAATGCATTTATTACCGGATGGAATGGATGGAGAATCGGGCAGGACAGTTGGGCAGGGAGTATGTCTCCCCGCTGCTCAAGGCGGGAGAACGAGCAGCCCAGCGGACGCTCCTGCATCTTACCCATCTCGATGCAAAATATACGGCTGGCTGGCAGCAAGTCACGCAGAACATGACGATGCCGGAAGTGCGCGCAGCCGATGCCGCGCTCGACCGGATGGAGGAGAAGACTAACGGGGTGCAGCAAGCACCTCAAGCACTGAAAGCGCCACTGCGTGTTCTGTCCCTTCTCCGGCCTGTCGCCGATCTGTCGCCATTGCCGAGGCTCGCGGATGGTACGATAGCGGAGATCGTCTGGATCTGCGATCCGCAGGACAAGACAGGACTTGACCAGGTCCTTGCACTGAAAGGGCAAAGCACACCGGACATAACCGTGGATGCGCTGCTGATCGGACACGCCGGCCATGAACAGCTCCTTCGTATGACCGCAGGCGCAGCGGACCGCATGATCAGACTTGACCAGGAGCATGTCTCACGCAAGGCGCTGATGGATGCCGTGCGCTCGCTCGAGCTTCTGTCCCAATACGATCTCATCACCATCGGAGCTACGTCATTCTCCGGCGCAGAAGGTCTCGGGGCGTTCCTTGCCGGCGCTCTCGGCAGGACGCACTACCGCAAGTCCCGCCTCGATGTGCGGCAGGACGGTCTGGGTCTTGAACGTATTGCTCCACCCGCGATCGTCTCGTTCACGGTAGCGGCAAAGGGAACGATGACGGACATATCGACAATCATCGAGGCAGCGTTCGCCCATGTTGCTGTTCTGCACCCGTCTTCTCAGGCATCGATGCC
This sequence comes from Nitrospirota bacterium, assembly GCA_045403145.1. Taxonomy (GTDB): domain Bacteria; phylum Nitrospirota; class UBA9217; order UBA9217; family UBA9217; genus JAJYKN01. Next base: position 1,785 of record JAXIPA010000117.1, read on the forward strand.
GGATACGCCGCAATTCGCGATGCCAAGAGGGACAACGGCAGCAACCAACACGATCACGACCGCAGCCGAAGCGGCGGATTATCTCCAGATCTTTGCGGCCCAGGCCCGTTCAGCGCAAGCGGAAGCGTACAAGGGAGAGATCAACCGCGGCAGGCTCGGGGACAATAGCGCGGTCTGGGCCATCCTCGACCCGCGGGAGCAGAAGGCGAATGCCGCGCTCCTCAAAGCAGCCGGACAGCTCGCAAGCACATTCAAAACACCCGCATATGCAGTCGTTCCTGCGCCGCGCGGTTTATGGCCGGCACTTCTTGGTCTCGCGAGATCGAGCGGGGCGAACCAGGCTTTCTGCATAGACACGGGAAAGGATATGCTCTCGCTTGAGGGAAAAAGGGAGTTGCTCCGCCTGCTCTTAAAAGCTTCAGCAGAGCCCGTGATGGTTGCAGGGACATACTGGACCGAACCGTTCGGCCTCGCAGCCGGAGAAGCCTCCAAAGAAAACAGGCATACAGAGGTCTTCGGCAGTGTCAGCGCTGTCTCGCCCCTTGGAAACAAGGACATTGTGATTTCGCGGTCTGCCTATGACAACAGGCTCGTAAGGACGGAGAGGCTCAGAAGAGGTCCGGCGTTCCTTACGGTGCCGCAAGAAGCGGAGTTCGCGGCTGTTGCCGTGCAGGGTGGTTTTGAGGTTGTAGAGCTGGAGTACTCTCCCTCTGCGGAATTGCTCATGCCGCTCCCGGCCGAGACCGTTCCGACCCTCACGCAGGCGGAGGTGATCATTGCCCTGGGGTACGGCATCAAGGACCGTGCAGGTCTCGCGCTCGCCGAGGAACTGAAAAAGCGACTCGAAACCATGGGCCTTGCCCCGATGTTCGGCGCGACGCGCAAGGTGACCCAGGACCTGAAGCTCCTGCCGCTCGAAGCCCAGATAGGCCAGACCGGCGTGCGCGTTAATCCCAGGCTCATCATCAGCCTCGGCATCTCCGGAGCGCCCCAGCACATCGACTACCTCGGCGCCCGCGCCGAGATCCTGTGCTTCAACAAAGACGCTGACGCCCCCCTGATGAAATTGAACCAGACCCGGCCAGCACCCCGCGTCCATCCTATCGCCGGGGATTTGTTCGCGACGGTGAAGGAGTTGATCGAGAAGCTGGGGTAAAAGTTCGTCGCATGCATCCGGGATTCCGAATAAAGAATAGGAGCGCCTATGTTGGACCTTATCAAAACGCGCCGAAGTGTGCGGAAATTCAAACCGACCCCGGTCAGCGACGAGGACATCCAGGATTTACTCGAAGCTGCCATGAACGCCCCTTCAGCCATCAATGAACAAGCCTGGCAGTTTGTCGTCCTGTCCGGGAAAGCACTTGATGATTTCCTGGCCATCAACGAAAACACGCCGAAAAGCGCCCCGATCGCCATCCTTGTCTGCCAGGACCTCTCGGCGGAGAAGGCCAGGGGATATTCCGTGCAGGACTGCGCTGCCGCGACCCAGAACATTCTGCTCGCGGCCCATGCAAAAGGCCTGGGCTCGGTCTGGACCACCGTATTTCCACACAAGGTAATGGCGGTAAAATACCTGCTGAAAATTCCGGACAACGTTCAGCCCTTTTCCTGCGTCCCGATCGGCTACAGCGCCGAGGGTGAAAAGGAGATAACGAACCGGTTTGAAAAAAATAAAGTACATCGTCAATCGTGGTGATGAGTGTCCGGTTCATCATTGTACGAGTGTAAGGGCTCATCCTAAAATAAGCAAAAGGAACATGTTTGAGATATTATTGAGTACATGCAGAAATTATCAGATAGGAGTCGGGGAAACGGTCGAAATCAATTTGGAAAGCACCTATATGTATGCCAAACGATAATCTTAGTGACGAGAAAAGCCTACATGCATATACCCGTGATTCATTCGTAAAAAAGTCGAAAATCGCATATTTATCAGTAAAACAAAGTTACAGTGGCGCTGTGCCAAAGGCCATGAATGGGTAGCTGCTCCTGCAACGATACTGAGTAGTAGGCGGACATGGTGTCCCTATTGTGCTAGAAAAGCAAAACTGACTATACAAGAGATGAGGCAAATCGCCATTGCACGCGGTGGGAAATGCCTATCAAACAGCTATACTAATGGGAGCAAAAAGCTGCGTTGGCAGTGTCGGTCTGGGCATGAATGGCTGGCAACTCCAGATAATGTTAAGAATGGTGAAAGTTGGTGTCCAATTTGTGCCCAAAGAACTGAATCATCCTGAAGTGGATTTAACCTGCGCCTCGACAGCAACGCGCCAAAGGCGGCGCGTCAGGCGCATTAGCTTTGCAACACCAAAACCGCAAAGGAGGAACAACCATGAGCGAAAATAGCAAGTGCCCGATAACAGGAAAATCCGGTAGAACCGCTGCCGGCAGAGGCACATCGAACCGCGACTGGTGGCCCAACCAACTGAACCTGGCCATCCTTCACCAGCACGCGCCGGCCTCCAACCCGATGGGCCCCGATTTCAACTACGTCGAAGAATTCAAGAAGCTTGATCTGGCCGCCGTGAAGAAGGACTTGTACGCGCTGATGACCGACGCGCAGGACTGGTGGCCCGCCGACTGGGGCCACTACGGCGGCCTGTTCATCCGCATGGCCTGGCACAGTGCTGGCACCTACCGCACCGCTGACGGACGTGGCGGCGCCGGCACCGGCAATCAGCGTTTTGCCCCGGTCAACAGCTGGCCCGACAACGGCAACCTGGACAAGGCGCGCCGCCTGCTCTGGCCCATCAAGCAGAAATACGGCAACAAAATCTCCTGGGCAGACCTCATGATCCTGGCCGGCAACTGCGCGATGGAGTCGATGGGCTTCAAGACCTTCGGCTTCGGTGGTGGCCGCGTGGACATCTGGCAGCCCGAAGAGGACATCTACTGGGGCAAAGAAGACACCTGGCTGGGCGACAAGCGCTACAGCGGTGACCGCGAGTTGGAGAACCCGCTGGCCGCCGTGCAGATGGGCCTGATCTACGTGAACCCCGAGGGCCCCAACGGCAACCCCGACCCCGTGGCCTCGGGCCGCGATGTGCGCGTGACCTTCGCCCGCATGGCCATGAACGACGAAGAGACCGTCGCGCTCGTCGCCGGTGGTCACACCTTCGGCAAGGCGCACGGCGCGGGCGACCCGAAGCTGGTGGGCCCCGAACCCGAAGCTGCCCCCATCGAAGAACAAGGCCTGGGCTGGATCAACCGTTTCGGCACCGGCAAGGGTGTGCACACCACCACCAGCGGTATCGAGGGCGCCTGGAAGCCCAACCCCACGAAATGGGATAATGGCTACCTCGACATGCTGTTCGGCCACGAGTGGGAGCTGACCAAGAGCCCCGCCGGTGCCCATCAGTGGGTGGCGAAGAACGTCAAACCGGAACACATGATTCCCGACGCCCACGACCCGTCGAAGAAGCACCCGCCGATGATGACCACGGCCGACCTGTCGCTGCGTTTCGACCCGGTCTATGAGCCCATCGCGCGCCGCTTCCACCAGGATCCGCAGGCTCTCGCCGAAGCGTTCGCCCGCGCCTGGTTCAAGCTGACCCACCGCGACATGGGGCCCAAGGCCCGCTACCTCGGTCCTGAAGTCCCGGCCGAAGACTTGATCTGGCAAGACCCGCTCCCCGCTGTCGATCACCCCCTGATCGATTCCAAGGACATCGCCGGCATCAAGGCCAAGGTTCTGGCCTCGGGCCTGTCGGTGGCGGAGCTGGTCTCCACCGCCTGGGCCTCGGCCTCCACCTTCCGCGGCTCGGACAACCGCGGCGGTGCAAACGGCGCGCGCATCCGCCTGGCGCCGCAAAAGGACTGGGAAGCCAACCAGCCGTCGCAGCTGGCCAAGGTGCTGGCCGTACTCGAAACCATCCGGCGGGCCTTCGACGGCGCCCAGACGAGCGGCAAGAAAGTCTCCATGGCGGACCTCATCGTGCTGGCCGGCTGCGCCGCCGTTGAAGCGGCAGCCAAGGCTGCCGGGCACGCTGTTGATGTGCCCTTCACCCCGGGTCGCGCCGACGCTTCGCAAGACCAGACCGATGTGGAATCGTTCAGCGTGATGGAGCCCCAGGCCGATGGCTTCCGCAACTACCAGAAGCAGGCCTTCACCGTCTCGGCCGAGGCAATGCTGGTGGACAAGGCGCAGCTCCTGACCCTGAGCGCACCGGAGATGACCGTGCTCGTCGGCGGCCTGCGCGTGCTGGGCGCCAACGTGGGCCAGTCGCAGCATGGCGTGTTCACGAAACGGGCCGGGACGCTGACCAACGGGTTCTTCGTCAACCTGCTTGACATGGGCACCGTGTGGAAGCCCACGTCCGATGCCAGGGACACGTTCGAAGGGTACGACCGCAAGACAGGCGACCTCAGATGGATAGGCACCCGCGTGGATCTGGTTTTCGGCTCCAACTCGCAGCTGCGCGCCCTGGCCGAGGTCTATGCGCAGGACGATGGGTCGGAAAAGTTCGTGCGCGACTTCGTCGCGGCCTGGAACAAGGTCATGAACCTAGACCGCTTCGATCTCATCTGATCGTGACCTAGGCGTCTTCATGGGCTCCTGACGGGACGGAAAAAACAGTAAGCTAACCCATCGAAAGGAGATAAAATCATGTCAACAAATACCATCCGGCTTCACCGTGTGCTCCGTGCGACGCCTGAGAGAATCTATCGGGCGTTCCTGGATGCCGACGCCCGATGTCATTCCTCCCGAGGCTTGTTACCTCGGCTGGCAGGAATCACTCACTCTTCTAGCGAAACTTGTCGAGGCCGAGATCCCAGATTAGCGCGGGGCGAGTGGGGTTGTTCTTCTTTGCTACCAGTCGGTAGGTCGGGTTGAATGAAGTGAAACCCCACGATGGTTCTAACCATTCGGATCGAGTGAGTCGCAAAAACCGCGCCTCTCAGCCGAGTCGTTAACCATCCACAAAATGTCAGCGGGGGGATTGTGGAAGCATTCACCTTATATTTGGCAATATACGGCGCTATTCTCTCAACGCTCGTTTTCACTTGGGATATTATAAAATATTATAAGGATAAGCCAAAACTGCGTGTGAGTGCAAATCATCGTGTTCTAATCGGAGCTCACAACTCGGAACGGAAGATTGGCATTGATATGATTAATGAGGGAAAGCGGCCAATTACGATTGTGGCATCTGGGTTCAGACTCGACACTGAAACTGATGAGAATGTAGTAACGATATTAGATCCCCAATTACCAAAAGAACTCCATGAAGGCCAAAGGCATACCACCTTTGTAATTCCAGAAGAGCTTAATGCAAGTAAAATACTTCATGCGTGGGCGAGAGCTGCTACAGGTCGTGAGTATAGTTCCAAGAAACATCCCTTGCGTTTGAAAGACTAAGTCTGGCTTTGGGCTGCTAATATAATTCTGGTCATTACACGGAGTGATCACTATGTGGCGTCAACTTGATAATCTGAAAATCTTGCCAAATGGCGATTTCCAACTTAATCCAGAGGCCTATTACCCCCTCACTCTTTACAACACCTCCGTTAAAACTGTTCACACCATACAAAATCTATTTATGAATGATTCTGGAGAAATAATAATAAATAAACTTCGCAATCTTTTTGCATCGGATGCTCTAAAAATTAGGGAAATAGATGGCGAAGGCCACATCTCTGAACCGGCGATAAGAAAAGATCTTTTACGATCATCACCTTTAGACAGAGCAGAGTTGTTCTTCTGGATTTATGCTGCTTATTTTTATAGGCGCCAGACTGTCGCACGAGCAGAAGAGGCTGCCATGCATGGGGCGATTGAAGGACTTGAATACTATAACCGTGACTGCCTATTTTCTGACTGCCTATCTCGTCATGGGGAAATTTACAAAATAGAAGATGCAAAGAAAATTAAATTCCGACCCGGATGTACTTGCGATCTGATGTCTTACAACAGTGGGTGGGGGAAACCAGCATCACAAAAACCGAACAACAATGAATCAACACGCGCAGAACGTGCTCTTATTTATAAGAGAAATGAATTGAAAGAAGAGTTCAGGCAATATGTAGATAAAGATGATTTGCCGTCATTAATCCAACTAGAGCGCATGTACCGCCGCTCTGACCTAAAATGGAACTGGAACGATCTATCTGATTTCTCTGCCAAGTTTAAAAAGCAAAAAGATTACCAGCGCGCCCTTACCTGGATAAATGCCGCTATAGATTCGCGCATGCACCAGATGCGTGATGAAGTAGATTCTTGCATAGCATCTCTCTACATGACAAAAGGGCTTATTTATTCCAGCATGAAGGAGTATTCCTTTTCGTTATTGGAATTTATTGTGGCTCTTCGGTTCTATAACTGGACTCCGACAAAAACGCTTTCATCAAAAATCAATTCTGCTTTAAAAAGAGCTGGCTTATCTGAGGGTGACTTCACGGACGCTGTTGAAAAAGCAAAAAAGGATGGTTTACTTGAAAGATTGAAGCAACTAAAACAATTGGCCAACATTATATAAGCCACTTACCTCAATAAGTAGATCGCGTTGAGCGCGAAACCCGACACGATGAGTCTAGCCAGCGGCTACCACACTGTCCGGGCGATGAACCCGCCCGGCGGGTCATGGCTCAGCCCCGCATTATCAACAAGAGAAAACACATGGGCAGTAAAATCGAAAATCTCGAGAGTTTGTTCGGTAAGGATGAGCCCAATGGGACTTTTCACGATTCGAGCCTGCTGTCGATGAACGTTGATTACGACAAGAAGCTTCTTATTGCCGATTTCGATATATGCGTTGGCGATACCGTAGGAAAAGATCAGCAGGCGCTGAAGCGCTATCGCCCCGGACGCCTCAGGATTGAAGGATTGGGATTTTGGTTCATGGAGGCCCCAACCACACGCTCTGACAAGTGGTTGGCCTGTCCGTGGCTTACCGACGATGGTCCACTAAGCACCTGTCCTACACCAGCAGCTAAACTGCTATTGCAGAGGGCCGAAGGGAAGCATTTTGCCTGGTACTTTTACTTCAGCGACTTGAATACATTCGCTTATGTTGCAGGAGACAGCGTGAGTTTTGAATGGACCTGACGCTGTCATCTAACACGGCTTCAGCGGGCACGCGCCGGTGCAGCGTTTTACACCGCGTTGCGTTGGCCGTCGGGGGTGAATGATGAAAAACTTAAGACTGATATTTATTCTGTCCTTCATATTTGCTGGAGTAGGTGCTCAGGCAGCCGAGAAGCTTGGCAACCTTATTATTCATGGGCACAACTTTATAATCTCAACCAAAGAACCGGCTGGTTGGAAAGGTGACAGTACCAACGCCGCGTTATACCACGTAAACCTTGTCTTTTATCGTAACAATGAAAATCTTCAGAACGCCAAAACAGTGATTAGGATTCTTGTCG
>JAXIPA010000163.1:0-23653 GCA_045403145.1 Nitrospirota bacterium
ATCGTCAGAAGGGATCAGATACACCGTGGCCTTTTCGATCATCTGGCCGGAGGCATCCTGGACCGTTCCCTTCAGGACATGAGCGTCCTGCTTTTTCTCCGCAGCATGAGATCCCTGAGAGATGAAAGCCAAAACGAAAATACAAATCCACAGCACTGACAAAACCTTTCGTTTCATGTTTGACTCCTCCTTTTCGAAATTAAGTGACCTGCGCGGCATTTGCCCCTGTTTTGTGGCGATGACGAGCTGTGTTAAGGGATGTTTGGTATCAGACGAGTAAAATATAATTTTAACATAAAAAAACATGATTGGATGCCATCGGCAACAAGATACCATTTATCACGAAATACGCTGATAACAATGGGATAAAAGCGTTCCAGCATGGGGATAGGAGTTTCTTAAAATGATGCAACAGTGGCACGGCCTTCCTCCCGGTGGAATCCCGGATAAAAAATCCTGTTCCAATTCACATTCACATGATCGTTCTTGAGAAGTGTAATTTTTTGTGTTAGAATGCATCCGTCTATATTGTCAAATGCCGCAAATTACCAACGCCGCCCATCTCGCGCCCGAAGCAGTGCGGAATATCCAATTCGAGGTCCGGTGCATGAAACACGACAGCCAGCAGAATAACCAGGAACTCATCGACAGCATTCCGGACGCGATGATGATCGTCGATCGGAACTGCCGGATCAGCATGGTGAACAATGCCCTGCTCGCGATGCAGGGCGACGTACGCGAGAACATCGTCGGGAAAACCTGCTACAACATTCTGCACCGTCAGGACAGCGCATGCCAACTGCAGAAGGGGGACTGCCCCTTCGCCGAAGTTTTTGACGCCGGCAAAAAAGTCAAAGTCATCCATCGCCATTACACCAAACAGAACAAGGAAATCATCGTGGAACTTTGCGCGTCCCCCCTTGCCGATGCGAGCGGCGACATCATCGGCATGGTGGAGGTGCTGCGCGATGTCACTGCCGCTCACCGGCTGGAGGAGGAAAACCGGCAGTCCCTGGCGTTTCTCTCCAGCGTCCTGGAGGGCATCGGAGAAGGCGTCGTGGTGATGGACAGGGACTACCGCATTCTTACCGCGAACAAAGGATACCTGAACCAGGTCGGGCGGGAGAGAGGGTACGCCGTGGGCAGGCACTGTTATGAAGTGTCGCACCACTTCGCTTCCCCCTGCGCGGAAAACGGCCACGAATGCCCGGTGAAGACAGTATTTGAGACGGGTAGCACCGCCCGGGCCATGCATGTTCACTATGACCGCCAGAACCGCGAAATCTATGTGGATTGCCAGGCCTATCCCATCAAGGATCCGTCGGGCCGGGTCATTCGGGCCATCGAGACCCTCAACGATGTGACCGAACGGGTGATGCTCGAAAAAAAGCTGAAGGAGTCCGAGGAAAAGTACCGCGACCTGTACGACAATGCCCCTGACGGCTATTATTCCTTTGCCGGGGACGGCTTTATCGTTGAAGTAAACCGGACGTTTCTGGATCTGCTCGGCTATCGCCGCGACGAAGTTGTCCGGAAGAAGCACATCAAGGACCTGCTTGCGGATGAGAGCGTGAAGATATGTCAGGGCAAGTTTCCGGAATTCAAGAAAGCCGGCCGGATGGAAAACGTGGAGCTCACGCTTGTCAGGAAGGACGGCTCTCTTCTTCCAGTCCTGCTGAATGCCACCGCGGTGTTCGACGGAGCCGGTTCGTTCGTCATGAGCCGGACTATGATCAGGGACATCACCGAGCGGAAAAAGGCGGATGAGGAAAAGCGTAAGCTCCAGGAGCAGCTCTTTCAATCACAGAAACTGGAGGCCCTGGGCACGCTGGCCGGCGGCATTGCGCACGACTTCAACAACCTCCTCGCATCCATTCTGGGCTATGCGTCCCTGGCCAAGGCGGACCTGTCTCCCGATGACCCGCTGTACCGCAATGTTGACATCATCGAAACCGCCTCTCTGCGCGCCTCGGAGCTCACGCAGCAGTTGCTGGCTTTCGCAAGGGGGGGGAAATACGACGCGAAGCCGAACGATGTAAACGCGATCGTCCGAGAGGTTGCGGCGCTCCTGGCCCGCACCATCGGCAAGGGCATTGCGCTGAAGCTGGAGATCGACGACAGCCTCCGTCCCGTTATCTGCGATGCCGGACAGATCCAGCAGGCGATCCTGAACATCTGCATCAACGGGCGCGACGCCATGCCGAATGGCGGGGCCCTTACGATCAGGACCGAGAACGTCCATCTGGACATCAAGGACGTGCGGTATCTCGTGGATGTCCCACCAGGAGATTACGTCCGCATCTCCGTCTCGGATACGGGCGCGGGCATGGACAGTCAGATACAGCAGCACATGTTCGAGCCGTTCTTCACGACCAAGGAGAAAGGGACCGGTTTGGGCTTGTCTCTCGTCTACGGCACCATCAAAAAGCACAACGGATTTCTTCAAGTGCGCAGCGAGCCGGGCAGGGGGGCCACGTTCCAGGTGAACCTTCTCGCCTGCACCGGCGAGGAGACCTGCGTGAAGAAGGGCGAGAGTACGGAGGCGCTTCCCGGCTCCGGGACGATCATGGTCGTTGACGACGAATTGCTCGTCGCCGACCTCACGAGGGACATCCTTCAGCGCTTCGGGTATACGGCGCTGGTGGCTAATAGAGGCGAGGAAGCGGTGGAGCTGTACCGGCAGCGGTCCAGGGACATCGCGGCGGTGGTGCTCGACATGGCCATGCCCGGAATGGACGGCAGGGAGGTTTTCCGCCGGCTCCGCGCGATCAATCCTCAGGGGAAGATCATCATTTCAAGCGGATTCAGTCACGATCGGGATGCGGACGACCTTTTGGAGCTGGGCGCTGCGGGTTTTGTTCAGAAACCGTATCGCATAGCGGAGCTGGTCAAGACCGTGGGTGAGGTTGTGGCGGGGAAATAGATTGTTGATCGCGGATTGCGGAATGCGGAATTCACCCTGCACTCGCGCTACGCACTCATAATCTAATCACTGGCCACAGGCTCGTCAGCGCTGGGAGCAGGCGGAATGCGGAATTAAAACGATAACGCTCCCAAAACATCAGGAGCGTTATCCTATTTGAGACAGGCGGTTTACGCAAGAGGATTGAGAAATCCGAAATCCGAAATCCGAATTCCGAAATCGTTCTTACGGATTCTGCAGTCTCGCCGCCTTTACCACATGCTTTAAAAGCACGCGGGTCGTTACGGTGCCGACGCCGCCGGGCACCGGCGTGATGGCGCCGGCCACGTCTTTCGCGGGTTCCGTGTCCACGTCCCCGAAGAGTTTGTCTCCCTCGACGTTGATGCCCACATCCATAACGGTCGCGCCGTTCTTGATGTAATCCTTCGTGATCATTTTGGCCTTGCCGATCGCCGCAACCAGAATATCAGCGCGCCTGCACACACCGGGAAGGTCCTGCGTCCGGGAATGGCAGACCGTTACCGTGGCGTTCTCGCCAAGCAGGAGCATGGACATCGGCTTGCCCACGACCATGGAGCGGCCGATAACCACTGCTTCCTTCCCCTTCATGGGGACCTCGTAAAAGCGGAGGATTTCCATAACCGCCTGCGGCGTTGCAGGCGGGAAGCCGGTCATGTCTCCGGCCATGATCTTGCCGGCGTTCACGGGGTTGAAGCAGTCCACGTCCTTTTCCGGCGACAGGATGTACTTTACGACGTCCTCGCTGATCTGCTTCGGGAACGGCCGCATTACGATGATGCCGTGGATGTTCCTGTCCGCGTTCCGCTGCTTCAGGACATTCACGAACTCGTCCTGGCTCGCCGTGCCCGGCAGCTGCTCGATATCGCAGGCAATGCCGTTTTTTTCCGCCATCTTCCTGGCGCTGTTCGCGTAGGCCAGCGAGTCCGCCGCGTCTCCCACAATCATGATTTTGAGGGAGGGGTTCACGTTTTTTGCCTTGAGCTCCTGGACGTCTTTCTGGATGTCCTGGTCCATTTTCTGGGCAACTTCTTTTCCGGTCAGTAGTTTTGCTGGCATGATAAGGACTCCTTAATGAAAGATTTACCGCAGAGGACGCAGAGAGCGCAGAGGAAAACCTGGATTCCTGCCTACGCAGGAATGACGATTCTCATTCCGCATTCCGCAATCCGAAATGCTTTATCCCATCTTCTTATACGTCGTCGCCATCACGGACTTTTCGAGCGCCGCGACCTGCGTGAGTGCGTCCTGCATGCGCGTCCAGGTGTCCTTGTTGAACACCTCGTCTTTGATGCTGTTCACGTTGATTTTGACATTGAGCGCCGCGCTCTGGGCGCAGGCCTGGGCCAGGAGGACGGCGACTCCGGCGTCGCTCACCGCCGCCACGTTGCCGATCTCTGCGGCCCGTTCCGCGAGCCGGGCGACCTCAAGGGACTTGAGCCCTATCTCGAACGGCACCTGGCAGGCCTTCTTGAGCGCTTCCTGCATCCGCGCGGTCCGCGCCGTTTTTTCGGCATCGGTATTCTTCGGCATTTTATACACATCGGAGAGCGCTCCGTATGCTTCCGTGTCCTTCTGGATGAGATCCTCCATATCAGCACGGAGTTTTTCGGATTCCTTCAGGAGCGTCTCGATCTGGGGCTGCACGTCTTTGTACTTCTCCTTGCCCAGCGTAAGATTTGACACCATGCTGACGAGTGCCGCGCCAAGCGCTCCGGTGAGGGCTGCCACGCTCCCGCCTCCCGGCTCCGGGGATTTACTGGCCAGCTTGTCCATAAAGTGTTGTAACGGCTGTTTAATATACACGGGGTCCCTCCTGGAGTGATGAAAGTACTATGGGATAAAAAGAATAATGAAAGCGAGGTTTTTTGTCAATAAAAAAATGCCCGCTCGGCGCTATTTCGACGCAGTTTGGGGGTGGAGGAGCAGGGATCCTCTTGCGTGCCATTGATAATCATAGTTTTAGAATATACCAAGCGGAAAATAGCAAAACTTTTCCTTGACTCCCTTTCGTGAGCTTTGGTATTATGTACACTCTATCGAAGGGGGATTGCGTTTTTCATGGATCTTTCGCACGGATTGACGCCGTATGTTCTGCTGTACTCGCTCGCCATGGGCCTCATTTCGTTTGTCTCTCCCTGCATTCTTCCTCTTATCCCGTCCTATGTTTCCTACATCACGGGGATAAGCTACGACGAACTCATGAGCCGCGAGTCCCGCCGGAAGAACATGAGCATCACCTTGTTTCACTCTCTCGTCTTTGTCCTGGGGTTTTCCCTTGTGTTCGTCCTTCTGGGAGCCACCGCAAGCCTGGCGGGAAGCGTCCTGACGCAGCACCTCGACGTCATCCGTGTAGTCGGAGGCGTGCTCATCATCATCATGGGCGTCTTTGTCATGGACGTGGTGCGGATCCCCTTTCTGCAACGGGAAGCAAAATTGCGGCTCAAGACGAGGCCCGCGGGATATATCGGCACGTTTGTCGTCGGCATGATCTTCGGCGCGGGCTGGACCCCCTGCACGGGCCCCTTCCTGGGCTCGGTGCTGACGCTGGCAATGACGGGTGAAACGCTGGGCAGCGGCGTGGCGCTGCTCACGCTGTATTCGCTCGGCCTCGGCATCCCGTTCATTCTTTCGGCCATTGCCATCAGCGCGTTCCTTTCGTCGTTCAACAAGCTGAAAAAGCATTTCAAGGCAATCAAGGTGACGAGCGGCATTATCCTGGTCATCATGGGTGTACTGCTCCTTATGGACAAGATGACAATCCTAATACCACGGTAGAGATTCGGGAGATGAAAAAACATATGGTAGCGGATGGTTTGGATATATTAAAAGACAAGGACGCGCCGTTGTATACCATGGGGGTCGCGGCCAAACTGGTCGGGACCACTGCGCAGACCCTTCGGCTTTATGAGAAGCACGGGTTGATCCTCCCCACGCGCGAGCGCAGGAACAGATTGTATACCGAGAACGATATCAAATGGCTGCGCTGCATCCGTGAGCTGATTCACTCAAAAAAAATCAGCATCGAAGGCATCAAGAAGCTTCTCGACTACGCGCCCTGCTGGGAGATCAAGGATTGCCCCGATGATCGCCGGGTCGTGTGTACCGCATTCACGGACAAGGGTAAACCCTGCTGGGAGACGACCCGCTGCCGGATGGAAAACGACTGCTCGACCTGCGTGGTGTTCCTGAAGAACGGGGAAAAAGCGGCGAAGAAGTGATGCGATTTCGGATTGCGGATTTCGGATTGTTTTCTGAAAATCCGTTTCTCATTCCGCATTCCGCAATCGTCAATCCGCAATTGTGTTACGGATGTTCCTCCACCCATACCTCTCCCTCCGCTGTTGTTTCCTTCTTCCAGATTGGGGTTATCCGTTTTAATTCATCGATGCAGAACCGGCAGGCCTTGAACGCCTCGTCGCGGTGGCCCGACGCCACGGCAATCAGCACGATGTTCTCTCCCACCGGCAGCGTCCCCACCCGGTGAACGATCGACACATCGATCACGCGGAATTCCTCGATCGCCCGCTCCCTGATCTCCCGGAGTTTTTTCTCCGCCATGCCCGGATAGTGTTCGAATTCGAGCTTCGCGACCTTCTTTTTTTTCGTGATGTCCCGCGTTGTCCCGAGAAACGTGACAACGGCGCCGATGGAGGTCGAGGACTTCTTCAACGCTTCAATCTCCGCGTCGAGCGAGAAGGGCTCCTGCTGGATGCGGACGCGCCCTTCGCGGTCATCCCCGCCTGAGAACGGAGGCATGAGCGCCACTTCATCCCCGTCCTTGACAATGGCGTCCGGCTTTGCGAATTCCTGGTTCACCGAGGCCAGAATCCTTCCGCAGGTTAGGACAGCCGCGAGCTCGGGATATTCCCGGGACACCTGCGCGAGCAGTTCGGAAACGGTGCCGCCCCGGAAATCGACGGACACCTCGCTCCTTCCTGTTTTGTCCTTCAATATTGCGAACAGTTTTACGGTGATCATCTCAAATGTTTGGCTTTTTTTCGTGAGCTTGGGTTCGATTTATAGCCCCAGCGAACGCTGCAGCTTCTGCCACGGAGTCGCGGGCTTCGGTTTGGGCTTGTGCGTCACGGCCCAAACCGTGAAGACGATGGCTAATATCACGAGCAAGGCCGTGCCGACCTGCACCGCACGCGAACTCCGGATCCCGTCTTTCCACCGGGCAAAACCCAGGGCGACTGCCTCGAACAACTTTGTCAGCAGACCCTGCGCCTGGGTCACGGCGACCTCAGCCGGGGTGCCCGCCGTCAGTCTGCCGCGCACCCGGTCAAGCGCCAGGCCGCCGAAGGGCAGGTTGTCCGCCGCCGCGTTGCCGCTGCCGCGCTGCTTCGGCGGAGCACCTCCGGGCTCGCCCGCCCGCGGCACGCGGTAGAGCCGGACTTTGCCAGGAATTCCCTTGAGCTCCGCGTAGCCCACCTCTTCGCTCGGCACTTCACTCTTCGTCATGGAGAGAAACACGGACTCCGAGAAATAGATGTCTCCGGCGCCGGCCTTGCCCTCGATGCGCGAGGCGATATTGACCGCCTCACCGAAGACATCGCCACCGTTGAGGCGGACTTCACCGACGTTGACGGCGGCGCGAATGGTGAAACGCTCGGTCGGATCGACGTCAGCGTCGGTCTCCGCGATCCGGTCGTGGATCGCCATGGAGCAGAGCAGGGCATCGGTAGGTGAACGGAAGGTCAACAGGAAGGCATCGCCCATTGTTTTGATGACCTTGCCGGTATAGGCCCGCACGATGGGCCGTACCACGTCGTCGAAGCGCCGAAGCATCCGGGTGTTCTCTTCCCGGGTCTGAGCGGACGTACGCGGGGTAAATCCTGCAATGTCCACAAAAACAATGGCGAGGTTCTCTGTCTTCATTTTCGTCCTCTGCACGGCTCCGCATCCGGCCGTATCACCTGCGGTGGCACCGTCAAGCGGATTCAGCGCCGAGCGATATATGCGGCCTGTAAACCGTTCAGTACAAACACCGGGAGCGCCTTTCTCGTCCAGGCGAAGAAGCACAGCCTGTCTGCTTCCCGAAAGGGGCCCCCGCCATCACGCGGTTACTGAAATATCCCGCGGTTGAGATTCGAGAATTCCCGATTCAATCAGGCACTGCAGCATTTGCAGCTCGTCCTGCTCAAACCAGGTGATACCGCAGAAGCTGCACCGGTCAATTTCTATCAAATGGCCCATGCTGTAGAACCCCCGATGCATTGGGTTCCTGCATTGCGGGCACGCGAGAAGCGGAATCGCCGACTGCCCGCGGCCCGTCAGCTTCCGGAGCGAATGCCTGCGCCGGTTCTCGTTCACTGCCGCTTTTGCAATCGAGTTGATCCGCTCCGAGCAAGGCCTCTCCCGCCCGGTGCGGGCGATGATCCTCGGGATCTTGCAATTGTCCACAAGAATGCCGCCGCAGAATCGGCACGCGGCGATCTGCGTGCCTTCATAGGACTCTGTTACGAGCGGTTGGCGGCAGGACGGGCAGCTCTGGCCCAAGGCCTGCCGCTCCTGCCCGGAAAGCCTTGCCGTAAAGATTGCATTTATGACCGGGTCTTTCCATGCGCGGTCTACGGAATCATCCCTGTTTTGCGTAATCCAGGTGAGAGGCGAGAGCCACGGCAACGTTCCGAGTTCGGCAAAGGTAAACGGCCCCCGCCATTGCTGCTGCGGGTTCAGTGCGTAATAATAGTGCTCCGCTGTCTTTTTTGCCGCCGCATTCATTTTGTTCGCGGCCCGCGCATCCAGTTCGGAGATGCTCACTCGCGCCATTTTAAGCAGGACCTCCATCCTCTTTCCGAGCGGCGGATGGGTGGACAACAGATCGGCCCAGAACCCCTCTGTCTCGTCCAGGGCTGAAGGCCGGGGATTCACGATGCAGAGCATTTCAAGGCCGCTTCCGATGAACCCGGCCCCGCGCCAGCTTCGTGAGAGCAGGTGAAGGGTCTCGGCCAGCGCAATGGGGTTCCGGGTCATGCGGACCGACGCTGCGTCGGCGCGGTATTCGCGCTCGCGCGATATGAACATGTTCAAAAGATAGCTCAGCTTCAACAGGAGCCAGGCCAGCAGGAACACCGGCGAGGAAAACACCCGGCCCCGCGTCGTCTCCCTCAGTTTTTCGACGGCAGTGGTGAACGTGCCGAAGAGGCTCGCGGCGACCGTGGTCTCGATGCAGTCGCCGGAAAGGACGTGGTGCGCTTCATGGGCGATCACGGTCTCGAGCTGCGGCCGCGTGAGACGCGAGAGCAGGCCTTCCGTAATGCCGATGACCGCCTGTCCCTTCAGGTCGGCCGCGGCCAGGGCGTTCAACGAGAGCGAAGGGACGACCACGCATTGGATATTCCTTCTGTTCCCCGTCACAACATGGATCTCCTGCATGACGTTCACGAGCGTCCTGTGGATATCATCCCGCGGGTCCGGCGGCTGCGCGTTCAGGCCTCTGATCACCGTCGCAACCGTGTCGTAGGCCGCGAAGAAAAAGTGTATTCCGGTAACCAGCAGGGCGATCAAACCGGCGGTAATCCAGAACCGCGGCGCCGGGCCCCCAGGGAAAGGCAGAAAGGGCGCGGCGAACAGGGCGATGACGCCGAAGTAGATCAGCAGGAGCAGCAGAAAGAACAGCCCGATGCGCCAGTTTTTCCGTCGTTCTATGTCGATGAAGGTCAGGGGCATGGTTTGGTGCGGGACGGTGGGAAGTTGAGAAGTTGGGAAGAGGAGAAAGAGAGACGAGCATCAACTTCGTACCTTCATAACTTCCCATCTTCGTCTTCGCTTATTTCCCCCTCAGGCTCAAATTCACGCCGGGCACCGCCCGGTCCGCTTCCGCGGCTCCGAAATATTCCTCTGTCTGGAAGTTGAACAGGGATGATATAATGTTGTTCGGAAACACCTGGATCTTCGTGCGGAAGTTGGCCACCAGGTCGTTGTAGAGCTGGCGCGCGAAGGCGATCCGGTTCTCCGTGGACGTAAGTTCCTCCTGAAGCTGCATCACGTTTTGATTGCTCTTGAGCGCCGGATAGTTCTCCATCACTGCGAAAAGCCTGCCCAGTGCCTGCGTGAGCACGTTCTCCGCTTCCGCCTTCGATGCCGGTGTTCCCGCTGATACGGCTTTTGCCCGGGCCGAGATCACCTTTTCGAGCGTGTCCTGCTCGAACTCCATGGCGCCCTTTACCGTCGAAACCAGGTTCGGGATCAGGTCGTGCCTGCGTTTCAGCTGTACGTCGATCTGCTTCCAGGAGCTCTGCACATCGTTCCGGATCGACACATGGCTGTTATAGATACGAACGACCCCGAGAAGCAGTAAACCGAGCACCGCGAGCAGAATCCATCCGAGCATATGCCCTCCTTATGAGCAAGTGAGAATTGAGGATGCAGCGTTCATGGCGCGGGATGCACGGCATGAATGCCAGTATTATAGCATAAGGCGCTTTTGATACTGACAAGCATTGAGGGCTTCTCCTGCCTCCCTTCGACAGTGCTCAGTGCAGGCCTGTGCGGCAAAAAGGTCTTCATCGTTGTCACTCTCCGGCCAGGAGCGGCTTGTCGGAGTGAGGAAATATGCCGCGCGCCTCCGCCTCAGCAAAAAGCCTGCGCACGGCCCTGAGACCGTCCTCTCCAAGGTCCAGCGCAAAGTCATTCACGTAGAGGTCGATGTGGCTCTTCATCACCTTCTCATCCATCTCCTGGCTGTGCTTCCTGCAATATTCCCGGACTTCTTCGGGGTGCGCATAGGCGTAGCGCAGGCTTTCCCGGATGCCGGCCTCTACCTGAAGTAGGACATCATTGCCGAGAGAGCGTTTGCCGAGGATTCCACCCAGGGGGATGGGCAGTCCTGAAAAGTCCTCCCACCATTCGCCGAGGTCGAGCAGTTTTTCGAGCTTATACAGCGGGTAGGTGAAGCGGCTTTCGTGGATGATGAGCCCGGCGGACGCTTCTCCCCTCGAAACGGCGTCCATGATACGGTCGAAAGTCATCACCCGGATGCCGGTAATCGAAGGATCGAAAAGCCGGAGGAGGAGGAATGCAGTAGTGAGCTTTCCCGGCACAGCAACAACGCCTTTCCGAAGATCAGCGAGACCGGCCCCCGGTTTGGCGACAATGAGCGGGCCGCAGCCCCGGCCGAGTGCGCCGCCCGAGCGGAGCAGCGCGTAGCGCTCACGCAGATGGCCCAGCGCGTGATAGGAAATTTTGGTTATGTCGAGCCGGCCTTCCATGGCCTGTTGGTTCAGGGTCTCGACGTCTTTGAGTCGCTCGCGGAATTCAAGGTCCGGCACCCGGACTTTGCCGTGGATGAGGGCGTAGAAAATGAACGTATCGTTCGGGCAGGGAGAGTAGCCGATGCTGAGCACCTTCGTCATATGACGACTCCTCGAAGGGGAGCAATACGAGGTTCGGTTTCCCGACGTTCATTTCGCATTCCGGATTCCACACTCCGCATTCGATTCACTCCTCCCAGCCCTCCACAATGCGCAGTACCGCCCGCTGCGCTGCCTGCGCTGCGCGGGGGATGTCCCACTTCCGAAGGTCCCGGTCCTCCACGATGTTCGAGATCCCGCGGACCTCGATCCAGGGAAGGTTGTGCAGCTCCGCCACGTGGGCCACGGCGGCGCCCTCCATGTTTTCGCACAGTCCGTGATAGCGCTCCTCCAGCTCCCGCGCGCGCACCGCAGTGCCCGTGCAGGTCGAGAGGGTGACAAAAGCGCCGACGCGCACGTTGCCGGTGCCGACTTCCTGAGAGGAAGCGAGCGTCCTGAGGCATTGTTTCATGCGCGGTTCGGACGCCGGGTAGGTGGTGTATATCTCCGAGGTTGCAGTCTTGAGGAGCGGAATCCCGATATACGCGGTATCTTTGAACCCGTCCACGGTCAGGACTCCTTCATCGCCGGCGATCTCTTCCCTCGCTATGGCCACATCGCCGATTCCGGCGCCGGATAAAGGATAGGCGCCGCCCACTCCAAAGACGATGATGGCCTCGGGCCGCTCCTGCGCGAGCAATGTCGCGGTGTGGGCCGCGTTCACCTTGCCCATGCCGCCCGCGCACAAGAGCACTCTCCGGCCGGAGAGCGTTCCCTCGATGATTGATTTGGATCCGGCCGACGAGGTCTTCGATATCGTCATCGCGGCAAGAAGACGTTCTGATTCAACAGGTACGGCGCAGAGAAGGGCGATCATGATATTCCTTCAAATGACCATTACGGATATTTTACGATTATATAGCTGAAAAACAATATGTTTTATGGGGGAAAGCAGTTTTATTCAAAGGTAATCCCTGTCCGGAAAACTTTAATATACCCGTAAAATACCCTGGACTATACCATACTTTCCATTGCACTTCCACGGCAAATTTGCTATGATAAGCCCGATTTTACTGGTATTTTTTGGTATGGGGGAGGGGAAGATGCTGCGATTTCTAACTGCCGGGGAATCTCATGGCGAGCTCTTGATGGGGATCATCGAGGGTATGCCGGCCGGTCTCCTGATCAGGGTCACGGACATCGACCGCGATCTCGCCAGGAGACAGGTGGGGTACGGACGCGGCGGCCGGATGAAGATCGAGAAGGACTCGGTGAAGATCTACACCGGCGTGCGCTGGGGCCGGACGCTCGGCAGCCCCGTCGGACTGATGATCCGAAACAAGGACTGGGAGAACTGGCGCGACAAGATGTCTCCTGACCCGATGTTTCTGAACTCCGCGGACCCGGTTACGCGTCCGCGTCCCGGCCATGCCGACCTTGCAGGCGCCCTCAAATATGGGATGACCGATATCCGGAACATCCTGGAACGTTCGAGCGCACGCGAGACCGCCATGCGCGTGGCGGTCGGCGCCGTGGCAAAACGGATGCTTGAGGAGTTCGGCATCGAAATCATGAGCCATGTGCTCTCCATTGGCGGCGTGTACGCCAAAGTCCCCAAGGCTTCCCCGGGGGAACTCAAAAAAAAGGCCGAGGCCTCGGAACTGCGCTGCGTTGACCCGGAAGCGGAGAAACGCATGATGCGAACTATCGACGAGGCCAGAGCGGCGGGCGACACGCTGGGCGGCGTTTTAGAAATAATGGTTACGGGCGCGCCGGCAGGGCTCGGCACCCATGCCCACTGGGACCGGAAGCTTGACGGCAGGCTTGCCGCGTCGGTCATGAGCGTCCAGGCGATCAAGGGCGTTGAAATCGGCGCCGGGTTCGGCGCGGCGAACCGCCCCGGTTCACAGGCGCATGATGAAATATTCTGGAATGGGAAGGTGGGCTTCTTTCGCAAGACCAACATGGCCGGCGGCATCGAGGGAGGCACCAGCAACGGAGAGACCATTACCCTTCGCGCAGCCATGAAACCGATACCCACGCTCATGAAGCCGCTGCGTTCCGTGGACCTGGCGAGCAAGAAGCCCTTCAAGGCCGGCATTGAACGTTCCGACGTGTGCGCCGTTCCCGCAGCGGGCGTCGTGGCCGAGGCGGCCGTCGCCTTCGAGATCGCTTCCGCCATGATCGAAAAATTCGGCGGCGACAGCATGGACGAGATGAAGCGGAACCATCATTGGTACGTAAAACACCTGAAGGCCAGGATGGGAATCGAAGCAGAGCAGAAATGAAACGGAGACGGGGGAATGGGGGAAACGGGGAGAAAAGTTCATCAGTAACTCTCCGATTCACAGTTTCCCCGTTTCTCCGATTCATGTCTTCAATTAAAGCTATATGTTGAAAAACATCATCCTCACCGGTTTCATGGGCGTCGGCAAGACGAGCGTCGGCACGCGGCTCGCGAAGGACCTGGGCTTTACCTTCGTGGACACCGACGATCTCATCGAGGCCGACCAAAACATGACCATTACCGCCATCTTCGAGAAACTCGGAGAGCCCTTCTTCCGTGAGGTCGAGGCAAAGATCATCCGGCAGGTCATGCAGGGTGAGAGCCAGGTAATCTCCACCGGCGGAGGAGCGGTGATCAGGGACGTGAACCGGGAGGCCTTCAAAAAAACGGGTTTCGTCGTCTGCCTGACGGCGCGCCCCGACGTCATTTTAGAACGGATCAGGCACGAAACCCACCGTCCCCTTCTCCAGACCCCGGACCCCCTGGCGAAGATCAGGGAACTGCTCGACAGCCGTGCGAAATTCTACGCCCAGGCGGATGCGGTCATCGACACCTCCGGGAAGTCCGTCGAGGTCGTCATCGCCGCCATCAAAGAGAGAATCAGGCATGCATATTGTTAACGTCAGTCTCGGCGACCGGAGCTACGACATCGAGATCGGAGAAAGCCTGGACCAGGCCGGAGCGCGGCTCCAGGGCCTTGGCCTCGGCAGGAAGATCGCCGTCGTCACGAACCCCACGGTCAAAAAGCTTTACGGGCAGCGCGTGGTGGACAGCCTCAAGGCCGCGGGTTTTCTGGTCATGTCCATCGAGATCCCCGACGGAGAGCAATACAAAAGCCTTGACTGGGCCAACTCCGTCTACACTGCGCTCCTCATCAACAGTTTCGACCGAAAGTCCGCGCTCGTTGCCCTGGGAGGCGGCGTTATCGGCGACCTGACGGGATTCGCTGCCGCAACGTTCATGCGCGGCGTGCCCTTCGTGCAGGTCCCCACGACGCTCCTCGCTATGGTGGACAGCAGCGTGGGCGGCAAGACCGGCGTGAACCATCCCATGGGCAAGAACATGATCGGCGCGTTCTATCAACCGAAGAAAGTCATCATGGACCTTGATGCGCTCAAGACCCTTCCCAGGGAGGAGCTGCTCTCCGGAATGGCGGAGGTGATCAAGTATGGCGTGATCCGGGATGCATCGTTCTTCGATTACCTCGACAAAAACCGGGAGAAGGTCCTTGCTCTCGAGCCTGATGCGCTCGGGTACATCATCCGCCGTTCCTGCGAGCTCAAGGCCGAGGTGGTGAGCCAGGACGAACGTGAGGGCGGTCTGCGCGCTATTTTGAATTTCGGCCACACGGTCGGCCATGCAATCGAAACCGCCGAGAACTACACCATGCGCCACGGGTATGCAGTAGCGATCGGCATGGTCTATGCCTCGCGCCTCGCGCACGCAACAGGCCTGTGCGACGCGTCGGTGCCCGGGCGCCTGGAGGACCTCATCAAGTCCTTCGGTCTTCCGACGGACCTGTCCGCCCTCAGCCGTAAGCCGGCGGTTGTCGAGCTCATGGACAACATGCAGGTCGACAAAAAGGCGGAAGGCGGGAAAGTGAAGTTCGTCCTGCCGAAGAAGATCGGGGAAGTGGTCGTCACGAGGGAATGGGAAGAGCGACGGCTTCAGGAACTGCTCGCGGGATAGCGGGCCGCGGTCCAAGGAGGGAAGCGTGAGCGAATATCTCTGGCATTGCCCGTTCTGCGATACGGACCAGACCGTAACCGGGGAGGGACGTCAGGCGGCTTTCGCCGACCTCGCCATCGAGAATGCGGACGGCCCGCGCCGTCTCGTAGTCAAGTTCGTGGTCTGTCCGAACCCAAAGTGCCGGAAGTTCTCCCTGAACGCCTCCCTGCACACCCTGGAAACGGTCGGAAGCCGTTCCTACACGGGAAAGCACATCAAGACCTGGTCCCTTGTCCCGCCCTCAAACGCACGTTCTTTTCCCGTCGCCATTCCTGAGAAGGTGCTGCAAGACTACCACGAAGCCTGCCTTACCGTCGAACTCAGTCCGAAGATCGCAGCGGCCCTGTCCCGGCGCTGCCTCTCGGAGATGCTGCGGGACTTCTGGCAGGTGCAGCCCGGCAGGCTCATAGACGAGTTTCGCCAGATCAAAGGCGCGGCTGACCCCCTCACCTGGGAGGCCATCGAGTCCGTCAAGAACCGCGGAATGATCGGCGCCCGGTTCGAGAATGAAGGCGCCGAGATCTTAGACACGGAACCCGGCGAAGCGAAGCTTCTGATCGGCCTGATTGAAACGCTCGTCCATGACTGGTACGTCGGCCGGGAAGAGCGGCGGAAGAGGTTGAGGGAGATCAGACAGATCACCGGCGAGGGCGTCGTCGAGAAGAAAGCTGAGGAGTGAGGAAGCTCGACGCTGCCTCAGAGTTTTATCTCGTTATAGGCGGTATAGATATAGAGGGTAAAGTCGTTCGGGATGCAGTCATGCCGGAGCGCGACGGAAGCCGACAGGTTTTCGATGGCGAATTTGACCGTCTCCTCCGGAGAGGTAAAGTTGAGTTCGACGTCCTTGACCGGCGTATGCGAGGATAGGGCGTTCAGGGCCAGGCCCTTGTTGCAGTGCCTGAAGAGCGTGACGAGGGCGTTCCGGAGGTCGTCCTGGACCCCCGGCACGAGCAGGTTGAATACCCCGCAGATGAAAATGTAATCGAAGTACCCTTCCAGCGGATCGTCGTCGGCGTTCATCACATGAAACGCGCATTCCGGGTACTTCTTCTTCGCCAGGCTGATGAAGTTTTCGTTGATGTCTACGCCGGTGTATTTTACGTTGATGCCGCGCCGCTTTAAAAACCGGTAAAAATCTCCCGTCCCGCAGCCGTAATCGAGGACCGTGCTGTTGTTCAGCTCCTCTGCCGGTGCGATTCCGGCGAGGGTGTGGTAGCGCCTGAGCTGGCCTTGCGGCGTCCAGCGGAGCGCCTCGGGCCGGTCGCCGAACTTTTTCAGATGAAAGTTATAGAAGGAAATGAGCTGGTTTTTCGAGTAGGGGTCCATGAGCGTGTCCTGAAAAAAATTTTTGCATTATACACCATTTCCAGGAATCACGACAAGAAGGAATTTTGGCGGCATCGAGAAACCGGACAACCCACATCACTCAATAACAGGGATATGGCTTGTGTAGATTAGTAATGTTTTTCTTGACAAACAGTGTCGGTTAGCTTATCATGCACAGGTTTCAAAAGAGAAGTTATATTAATTCAAAGTTTAATACTTTATTGACAGGGAGTATCGTATGACCCCAAGTACGTACCTTCCGGAACACTTTCTGCCCGTAGCAGTCTTTCTCCTGCTCGGAACCCTGGTAGGCGTCGGTATGCTGGTCGTCAGCAGGATTTTGCGGCCGCGGAACCCCTATCCCGAAAAACTGATCACCTACGAGTCCGGCATCACCCCTTTCATGGACGCCCATCAGCAGTTTTCCATCCGGTATTACATCATCGCCATGTTGTTTCTCATCTTCGATATTGAAGCCGTGTTCCTCTACCCCTGGGCTGTCGCGTACAACCATATCGGCCTCTACGGTTTCGTGGAAATGGTCATTTTCATCGCGATCCTGGTCGTGGGGTATGTGTATGCATGGAAGAAAGGGGCGCTCGAATGGGAGTAGTCCAGAATCTGCTTGAAGAAGGGTATATCTCGACGACACTTGACGGTTTCTTGAACTATTGCCGGTCCTGCTCCATCTGGCCCATGACCTTCGGGCTTGCCTGCTGCGCCATCGAGATGATCCAATACTATTCCGCGCCCCAGCACGATTTCGACCGCTTCGGCACTGTTCCGCGTCCCTCACCGCGACAATCCGACCTCCTGCTTGTTGCCGGCACGCTCAGTAAGAAAATGGCGCCGATCGTGCGCCGCGTGTACGACCAGATGCCGGAGCCGCGGTACGTCATCGCCATGGGCAGCTGCGCGGGCTCCGGCGGGATCTTCAATACCTACAGCGTGGTGCAGGGCGTGGACAACATCGTCCCCGTGGATGTCTACATCCCTGGCTGCCCTCCGAGACCAGAGGCGCTGATGAACGGCATCATGAAACTTCAGGAAAAAATCAGAAAAGAGCATTACATCCGGAAGTAAATAAAACCCCGACTCATCTTACCCCTTTTCAAAGCGAAAACCACGCACCACGCGCGCTCAGGCGGTGCGGCCAAGGACGAGGTTGTATGGACCCCTTACAGATAGCCAGGATGATAGAAGAAAAATTTGCGGGCCAGGTGACCGGCACAACGAACTATGCCGGGCAGGTCGGCGTCATGCTGAAGAAAGAGATGATAAAGGACGTCTGCCTTTTCCTGCGTGATGAACCCTCCCTCAAGATGGACCACCTTGCCGACCTCACGGCCGTCGATTTTTCCCGATACCCCGGCGACACCGGGCCCCGGTTCGAGGTCGTGTACAATATGATATCGATCGTGCACCGCCACCGCATTCGTTTGAAGGTCAGGGTGCCGGAAGAAGACCCGCGGATAGACTCGGTCGCCTCGATCTGGCAGACGGCGAACTGGCATGAACGCGAGACCTATGACCTCATGGGGATCACGTTCGACGGCCATCCGGACCTCCGCAGGATCCTGCTGCCCGAGGACTGGGAAGGACACCCGCTCAGGAAGGAATACCCGTTAAAAGGCTATTGATAAATAACTGGGGCCAGGGATCAGGGGCCAGGGAACAGGACAAGCTGACAATCTTCCTGAACCCTGAACGCTGAATCCCGGACCCTTTCCGCATGGTGAAAACATGTCTCCTACCGATACGAAAGAAACAGTCCAGAAGGAAATAACCATAAACATGGGTCCCCAGCACCCGGCCACTCACGGCGTGCTGCGCCTGGTAGTCGACCTGCAGGGCGAGACCGTGGTCGGCTGCGACCCGCGCCCCGGCTACCTTCATCGCGGGATCGAGAAGTGGATGGAGAACAGGACCTACCATCAGATCATCCCCATGACCGACCGGCTGGAATATATCACCTGCATGAATAACAACCTCGGCTATGTGGTGGCCGTGGAGAAGCTTGCCGGCATTACCGTGCCGGAGCGGGCGCAGTTCATCAGGACGCTGATGGCCGAGCTTACGCGGCTTTCCGGGCACCTGGTCTGGCTCGGCACCCACGCCCTCGACATCGGCGCCATGACGGTCTGCATGTACACGCTGCGGGAACGCGAGCTTGTCCTCGACCTTACGGAGATGGTGACGGGGGCGCGCCAGACCGTGAGCTATGTACGCATCGGCGGTCTGCGGAACGATATCCCCCGCGATTTCATCGACAAATGCCGGGAGTTCACGGAGCTGTTCCCCAAAAAACTCGAGGAATATGACACGCTCATCCGCCAGAACCGCATCTGGCTCCAGCGCACCGTGGGCATCGGCGTATTTTCTGCGGAGGATGCGGTCAACTATGGCCTGACCGGCGGCACGCTCCGCGGTTCAGGCGTGAACTACGATCTCCGCAAGGTCGAGCCCTATGCCGCCTATGATAAAGTGGAATTCGATGTGCCGCTCGGCAAGAACGGTGACGTATACGACCGGTATGTCGTGCGCATCAACGAGATGCGCCAGAGCAACCGGATCATCAGGCAATGTCTCGACATGATGCCGCCGGGGCCCATTACGACCGATGACGCGCGCTATGCCATCCCCGAGAAGATGAACGTCATGAAGAACATGCAGTCACTCGCCCACCAGTTCGTGCTCATGAGCAAGTGGGTACCCATGCCGAAAGGCGAAGTGTACGTGGCGACCGAGGCGCCCAAGGGAGAGCTCGGTTTCTACATCGTAAGCGACGGCAGCGGCAGGCCCTACCGCATCAAGATCCGCGCTCCATCGTATGTTCACGTGAGCGCGCTCCCGAAGATGGTGACCGGTCATATGGTGGCCGACGTCATCGCGTGCATCGGGACCATCGACATCGTGCTCGGAGAGTGCGACCGGTAACGGAGAGGGACGCGGATGACCCTGAGAGAAATTGTTGACCTTCTTCACGCTGAAGTCCTGATCGGGAACGAGCTTATCGATGAAATTGACGTGGATTGCTGCTTCAGCGCCGACCTTATGAGCGACGTGCTCGGCCGCGCTCACGCGAACGGCATCATGGTCACGGGGGTCACGAACCCACAGGTAATACGGACCGCGGACATTGCCGATATCAAGGCGGTCTGCCTGGTGCGCGGGAAACAGCCGGAAGCGGCGACAATGGCCCTGGCAAAGCAGAAGGAGATACCTCTGTTCAGGACGAAGCTGACCATGTTTGAAGCTTGCGGCATTCTGTATATGCATGGACTCAAGGGAGTGGCCGAGCGGCAATAAGTAATGGCGAGGCAGGACAAAGAGTGGGGGACGCAGGACCGGGTTTCCAAGACCCAGGAGATGGTCTATGAGATCACCGTGGGGGAGGTCATGGCCTCCCGGGTGTTTACCGTGGGCCCGGATCAGACCATGTCGGAGCTCAGACTCATTATGCGGGACAACCGCATCTCCGGAGCGCCGGTGGTCGAGGCAGGAAAGCTCGTGGGCATGGTCAGCATTGAAGACCTGATCAACGCCCTGTACGACAACGATCTCGACGCCCCCATACGGGAGAGGATGACGAAGAAGGTTGAATGTCTGTACGCCGATGATCTGCTCGTCCACTGCATCGCCAAGTTTTCCAAATACGGGTTCAAGCGGTACCCCGTACTGAGCCGTAATGAAGAGCTGGTCGGCATCATGACCAAGGGGAACATCGTCGAAGGCCTGCTCAGGAAGCTCGAGATTGAATACGAACGGACCGAGACGAAGGCGAACGAAGCGCGTCACCGGCCCACGATGCGAAAGTTTTTTGAGGATGTCGTTGCCGACGAGATCAGCTTCACCTTTAAGTACCACGTCGCCGGCCAGACCGTGAAAGACGCGGGCAAGGCGGCGAGCGAGCTCAAGAACGCGCTCAAAAAACTGGGTGTCTGTCCGCCGCTCCTCAGAAGGATCGGGGTGGCCACCTACGAGGCGGAGATCAACCTTGCCTCCTATACCCACGGCGGAGAGATCCGGGCCCAGGTGGAAAAGTGGGGGATCATCGTAGAGGCCGTCGACAACGGCCCCGGAATTCCCGATGTTGAAAAGGCGATGCAGCCGGGGTTCTCCACGGCGCCCGACTGGGTCCGGGAACTGGGGTTCGGCGCGGGTATGGGACTGGTGAATATCAAAAAATGCGCCGATGAGATGAATCTCAAATCTTCGGTGCCCGACGGAACGCATTTGACCATGCAGTTCTATTACACCAGTTGACCGGGGGCGAATGAAACTGAACGACCTTGCAAAGGAATTCGGGCTGGACGTGAAATCCGGCGCCGGCCTTCTCGACACGGAAGTGACCGGCGGATACGTGAGCGACCTCCTGTCCGACGTGCTGGCCCATGCCGAGGACGGCGCTCTCTGGGTCACGCTCCACATCCACCAGAACATCGTGGCTGTTGCGTCGCACAAAGGGCTGTCCGGCATCGTCCTGGTGCAGGGAAGGCAACCGGAAAAGGACACCCTTGCCAAGGCCGAGGAGGAGAACATCCCGATCATGGTGACCGAGCTTTCTGCGTTCGAGCTCGTGGGCAGGCTTTATAAGGCGGGGATCCGTGGCGCTTAGGCGCATAAAGGCCGATCTTCACGTGCATACCTGCCTGTCTCCCTGCTCCGGTCTGGACATGTCGCCCCGTGAGGTCGTGAATGCGGCATTGCTGAAGGGCCTCGACCTGATCGGCATATGCGACCATAACTCGGCGGAAAATGTTCTTGCCGTGAAGAAGGCGGCGGACCGGAACGGGCTGATGGTGCTGGGCGGGATGGAAGTCGCCTCCTCCGAAGAAGCGCACATCCTGGTGTATTTTGACGATGACGACGACCTCCTGGAATTCCAGGAGCATGTTTACCGGCACCTCGCGGGCAGGAACGACGAACACGCCTTCGGGCTGCAGGTGATCGCGGACGATGAAGACGGGGTGACCGGCTTCTGCGACAAGCTCCTGATCGCGGCGACCTCGCTTCCCGCGGAAGAGATCGTTGCCAAGGCGCGAGCGGCAGGGGGCGAGAGCCTTGTAATCGCCGCGCATGTGGATCGCGAATCCTTCAGTATCATCGGCCAGCTCGGCTTCATTCCTCCGGCGCTGGACCTTGATGCGGTGGAAGTTTCAGCGGGGATGTCACCGGCCGAGCTTGCGGCGCGGTTCCCCGGTTGCGGGAACTACCCCATGGTGACCGGTTCCGACGCCCACGGCCCCGGCGATATCGGCAGGCGCTTTACCTGGTTCACGGTCGAGGACGGAACGGCGGCCGAGATCAAAAAGGCCCTGGCAGGCAGGGACAACAGGAAGGCGGAGCGCTGAAGCCGTGGAAGATATCTCGCTGCATATTCTGGATATCGCCGAGAACTCGATACGCGCCGACGCAAAGATTATAGAAATTGTTCTCACCAGGGACACGGAGCATGATTTCCTCCGTGTCGAGGTGATCGACGACGGCGGGGGGATGGATGCCGTGACGCTGGCGAGGGTCCGGGACCCCTTCTTCACGACGAAGCGCAAGAAAACAGGCCTGGGGATCCCGCTCCTGGCCCAGGCGGCCGAGCAGACCGGCGGGAAGGTTACGGTAGATTCAGAATCGGGCAAGGGAACGCGGGTGCTGGTCACCTTCGGCTTACGACACGTAGACCGTCCGGCAATCGGGAATATGCCCGAGACGGTGATCACTCTGATTGCCGGCCACCCGGACCGGGAATATATATATGAAGAGCGGGAAGGGGAACGCTCCTTCCGGTTCGACACGCGGGAGCTCAAGGCGGAGCTCGACGGGGTCCCGATCACGGAACCGGCGGTGCTCACCGCGATCAGGGACATGCTGAAGGAAAATACAAAAATCGTTTGAAATCCTTATTTCAAAGCAGGGGTTGATAATGAGTAACGAAGCTGCCGTACAAGATAAAACCTCAAATGTCGCAGTGGACGCGGGGGCGGATTTCATAACGCCCGAGAAGTACAAAAAAATCGATGCGATCATAGATAAATACAAGGACAAGCCCGGGTCGCTCATCCCCGTGCTGCAACAGGCCCAGGATGTGTGCGGGTATCTGCCTCACGCCGTACAGCGCTACGTCGCGAAAGGGATGAAGATGTCGCCGAGCGTCGTGTTCGGCGTGGCCACCTTCTATTCGTTTTTCACCCTTGTCCCGCGCGGTAAGCACGTGATACGCGTTTGTCTCGGCACCGCCTGCTACGTGAAGCGGAGCGAGGAGATCCTCGACAAGATCAAGGACGAACTCGACCTCGAGGTCGGAGAAGTCACCCGCGACAAGAAATACTCGCTCGAGGCGGTGCGGTGTCTGGGCGCCTGCGGCCTCGCGCCGGTCGTGGTCATCGGACAGGACACCTACGGCGACGTGGCGGCCACGAAAGTGATGGACATCGTCAAGAAGTATGAGTAGAACATTATTGTAAATTGAAAAATGCAAATTGCAAAATGCAAAGTGTGGAAAGAGGTAGTTCAAGTTGATATTTGCAATTTCCATTTTGCAATAGATGGGGTGACATATGGCTAAACTCACAATAGCGGATCTAAAAAAGATCAAAGAGAACTACCACGCAAGCCAGGCGCTGCGCGAAGGCGGGTTTCGGGCCAGGATCACGGTGCATATGGGGACCTGCGGGATCGCCGCGGGCGCCAGGGGCATCATGAATGCGGTCATGGAAGAGCTGGCCAAAGCCAAGGTCCAGGACGTTGCGGTCACCACGTCGGGCTGCGCAGGCCTCTGCAGCAAGGAGCCGATGGCCACAATCGAACTGACCGGAGAACCGCCGGTGAAATATATCTCGCTGACCGAAGACAAGATGCGAAAGATTTTCTCCGAACACGTAATAGGCGGAAAGCCGGTCAAGGAGTGCGCCCTGGTCGTCGGCCATGAAACGACGTACTAGTACACTGTAAACTTAATTATTAACAGTCTCATAGAATCTGCTCAATTTATTTCGAGCATCGTTCTTTGTAAAATTCCAAGTTATGCCTGCTTTGAGACGGTTGCGCTGTCTTGTCCAGCTGATTACTTGTGCGGCT
>JAXIPA010000270.1:0-12923 GCA_045403145.1 Nitrospirota bacterium
ATAAAAATACAGAAAATTTTGATGTTTGTCAATAGGTTTGAAAAACCGTATAATGGGTCAATGGGTCCCTTTGAAGAGACAAAAATAACCCACGCCGCGTCCGCGGACGGCGACCAGCTCCTGCCCCTGCTTCACGACCCCTCGCCGCAGGTCATCAGAGCGCTTCTGGGAAACAGGAACCTTCGCGAAGAGGATGTTCTGGTCATCGCAAGCAGGAAAAACCTGCCCGCCGATGTTCTCGATATGATCGCAAAGGATTTTCGCTGGGCCGAAAGCTACCCCATCCGTCTCGCGCTCGCCCATAATCCCAAAACACCGCTCTCGGTCTCACTCTCTCTTGTCCGCTACCTCCGCCTTTTTGATATCGCTGATCTTACCCGCAGCCATCTCCTTCCTCTCGCCTTCCGGCACAAGGTCGAGGCGATCGTCATGGAACGAATACCGGCCATGCCGCCGGGATACAGGAAGACGCTTGCGAAGACAGCCGTGGGCAACGTCCTGCTCAGGCTGCTGCAGGACCCTGACGCGGAAGTGGCCGCATTATGCCTCAATAATCCCCGGTTGATCGAGAGCCACCTCTTCAAGATCATCAGCCGCACGGACACGGTCCCGGAAACCATCCGGATGATCGCCGAACACCCGAACTGGTCGAGCCGCTCGCTCGTGCGGTTCGCGCTGGTCCGGAACGAACACACGCCTCCCGCGCTGGTTGAACGTTTTTTACGAGTAATGAAATCACTGGAACTACGGGAGCTTTATGCGGACCCCACTCTGCCGAAAAGCGTCAAGCCCTTTGTCCACCGCGAGCTGGTAAACCGCGGGCAGGAGCCGGGAGGATTGATTGAAGCGCCGGTTTTTGAAATTGATGAAAATGATGATGAGGAGTTGGAAAATTTTAGAGTCAGCGAAGAGGAGCAAGAGGAAAAACGTAATGGCGGATAAGGCCGGTACTTCCCCTGATACGAGCCAGGGCGCACTGAGCCTTCTTCATCCGGGAAAATAGAGAGCAACGAAAATACGGCCGCTTTCTTAAAGGGGGCGAGGTGGGTGCGCTTTTATCTTGCAGTCCGCATATTCCCGGACCTTCTGAAAAAGGCCGACCATCTGTTTGTGGACCCGGCCGTTGCTCGCAAGAATCTCCTCGGCATGCATATCGAAGCTTCCGCCGGACAGGTCCGATATCATCCCCCCTGCCTCGCTCACGATCAGGCTTCCTGCTGCAACGTCCCAGGACTTCAGCTTGAGTTCCCAGAAACCGTCAAACCTCCCGGAGGCGACATAGCACAGATCAAGCGCCGCCGACCCGTCTCTGCGGACCTCCTGCGATGCCATGAGAAGGTCATGAAAATAGTCCAGGTTGTTCTTCTCACTCACCTTCCGGTCATAGGGAAATCCCGTGGCGAGCAGACTCTTGATAAGGATGTCGACACGCGATACCTGGATGCTCTTTCCGTTCAAAAAGGCCCCATGCCCCTTTTGCGCCGTAAACAGCTCGTCTCTCATGGGGTCATAAACAACGCCGGCGATGACTTCGTCCTCAAGCTCAAGCGCGATGGACACGGAAAAAAAGGGATAGCCGTGCGCGTAGTTCGTGGTCCCGTCCAGGGGATCGATTATCCAGGTATAACCCGACTCCCGGCCTATATCGGTCTCTTCCTCGGCGATGATACCATGACCGGGAAAGGCGGCGCGCAATGTCTCCACAATCATCCGCTCCGACCGCATATCCATTTCCGTGGCGAGGTTGATATCACCCTTGTAGACGATTTCCCGGACACCGTGGATATTCTCCCTCAGGAGGCCTCCAGCCGCGCGTGCGGCCGTGCTCGAAACAGTCAAAAAGTCCTTCATCCATGAGCTCCCCTGATATGTCGTGATGCGCCGTTGATAGCACCGCGTTTCACGTTAATACCACAAAACAAAAAGGGCAAGGCTCTCTCGCCTTACCCTATGATTATCATATCGTTATCCAAAGCGGGACGAAAAAAAAGCAGGAACTACTGGACGATCTTCTCCATCTCAACACCCAGATAATCCGCCAGGAGCTTCACAGTCCGTGGCTTCATCGTCACTCCCTTCAGCGTCCTCGAAACCGTCACCTTATGCATCCCAAGCCTGTCGGCGATCTCCGTATAGCTTAACCCCTTTTCCAGACGCTTTCTTTCGAGAATTTCAATCCTGTACATGGCCCTTCCTCCATACAAAAAATTTCACGCCAGACTGCCTAAGAACGTGGATGGACATAATCTAAATTTATGGTTATAACTATAGCACAAATATTTGCAATCTGGAACAATAAAAAAAATATTTATGCACTTTTTTGTGAACAATACACGGAAGACAGGGTTTATATCGTCCCTTATGACTCTTGCGGAAAAACTCAAAAAAAGGGGAACATCAGCGGACAGCGGTCCAGCGGTGCGGCACGTGGCAGGCATTGCAGTGTTTGGAGGACGCGTGAACGGGCCTGAGCGCCAGTACCTCGCGGGTATGACAACGGAGACAATCATCATCACCCGGCCTGATGCGCATATGAGGTTTGTGACATTCATAGCAATTCAGCCTCGCCATGGGCACCTTGTCCGGGAATGACGACTTCACAGATTTTCTATGGCAGGAAAGACACTGCTCCCGATCGGGGATGAACGCTTCCCGCTTCTTGGGTGAGAAGGCGTGGCACCGACTGCAGGCTATATCCTCCATACCTGCGCCGTGGATTTTCCAGTCCTTATGACAACGAAGGCAGGCGTCCTTCTCCGGACGGAAGGCATGCACCGCCCGGCTGTGGCAGTCCTTGCAGGCCAGTTTCTCCATAAACACATGCCGTGCATGACCTGTCGACTTGTTCACCGTGAGCGACCCCTGAGCGGCCTCGTCCCAATGGCACTTGGTACAGGTCTTCCACGGTGTTTCATTGCCGTGAGGCTCCGGCGTCTTACGATTCGTGGAAAATACAAATTTCACGAGCAGCCGGTTTTGCTCTATAAGGCCGAGCTGATGGCAATCCTGACACACCATATTCCGGTGACCGGAAAGTTTCCACGCTTTATACGCATCTTCCATGAGATGGCAGCTGTTGCAAAACTCGGGGTTCTTCTGAATATAGTGGTAGTAGCGGATAGCAAGGACGATGCCCAGGACCGAGATGATGAGCATGAGAGAGACAATGATGGTCTTGTCCCTGGGGCTCAAGCCGTGTTCGAGCTTGTCGAATATTTTAGAGATGAGTTTGTACATGGCGAAAAAGCTATCACCCAGAGAGCGCAGAAGAAGACATGAAGCAAAAGTAAAGAGTGGCCGATTGCGGAAAACTATTTTATCAAATACTCCGCGATCTGCACCGCATTCAGCGCCGCGCCCTTCCGGAGGTTGTCTGATACAATCCACATATTGATCCCGTTCGGGAGGGACTCGTCCTCCCTGATCCTGCCCACGTAAGTCTCGTCCTTTCCCACCACATCCATAGGCAGGGGATAAATGTTCTTTTTTGGATCGTCGTATACCATGACACCCGGTGCACCGGCCAGGATCGCCCGTACCTCGTTCGCCGAAACTTTTTTCTCCGTTTCGATGTTTACCGATTCAGAGTGGCCGCGGAACACCGGGACCCGCACTGTCGTGGCCGTCACACGGATGGAATCGTCTTCCATGATCTTTCTGGTCTCGTTTACCATCTTCATCTCTTCCCTGGTATAACCGTTCTCAAGGAAGACATCGATGTGCGGCAGGCAGTTGAACGCGATCTGGTGGGGGTAAACCTTTATGTCAACATTCTTGAAATTCATGAGTGCCACGGTCTGCTGAGCAAGCTCATCCATCGCCTTCTTGCCCGTACCGGACACGGATTGAAACGTCGTAACGACCACACGTTTGATCCTCACCTTGTCATGAATAGGCTTCAAGACTACGACCATCCCGATGGTGGAGCTGTTCGGATTGGCGACGATGCCGCTGTGTTTTGCGATGGCATGGGGATTTACTTCGGGCACAACGAGAGGGACCTTCGGGTCCATGCGAAAGGCGCTTGAATTGTCGATCACTACCGCGCCGGACTTTACCGCCGCAGGCGCGAACTCGAGGCTGCGCTCTGAGCCTGCTGAAAAGAACGCAATGTCAACATCTTTGAACGAATCCCTGGTCATTTTACGGACGACGACGTTCCTGCCCTTGAATTCCACCCGCTCGCCCTCGGAATCCTCTGATGCCAGCGCTACGAGTTCGGAGACCGGAAACTCTCGCTCCGCAAGGATTTCGATCATCTCCCTGCCCACGGCGCCCGTGGCGCCGGCAACGGCAACGACATATTTGTTTTTTTTCTTGAGCATAAAAAGTCCGTCATTCCCGCCTGTGCCCGCGACTTCGTAGCCTGCACTTGCGTAACCGCGGCCACAGGCAAGAGCTGGGTACGAAAGCGGGAATCCAGCGCTTTATGGACATGACAGAAACAAAACCGCTGGATTCCGGGTCAGGCCCGGAATGACGACCAAAAGAGATTTCGTCCTTACTTTTCCACCACGATCCGCAGCATCCGCCGAAGCGGCTCCGCAGCGCCCCACAGGAGCTGGTCGCCGCAGGTGAAGGCGTTCAGGAACGTCGGCCCCATGTTCATCTTGCGCAAACGACCGACAGGCACGGTGAGCGTACCCGTAATGGCAGCGGGAGTAAGCTCCTTCATGGTGATTTCCCGCTGGTTCGGGACCACCTTCACCCACTTGTTGTGCTTTGCGATCATGTCCGTTATCTCGTCGAGCGGCAGGTCCCTGGTCATCTTGATCGTAAGAGCCTGACTGTGGCAGCGCATGGCGCCGACGCGCACGCAGGTGCCGTCAATCGGGATCGGATTATTCTCACGGCCCAGGATCTTATTCGTCTCCGCCTGTCCCTTCCACTCTTCCCTGCTCTGGCCGTTGTCGAGCTGCTTATCGATCCAGGGGATGACGGAGCATGCCAGCGGCACGCCGAAAAATTCCTTGGGATAGGCATCGGAACGTACGTGCTCGGCCACCGTGCGGTCGATCTCAAGGATCGCGCCGGAAGGGTCGTCCAGCAGGCCCTTCACCGAACCGTGCGCCGAGCCCATCTGTTTCAGGAGCTCGCGCATGTTCTGCGCGCCCGCGCCCGAGGCGGCCTGGTAGGTCATGGCGCTCATCCATTCCACGAGATTTCGCTCGTACAATCCGCCTAGGGCCATGAGCATGAGCGACACCGTGCAGTTGCCGCCGATGTAATTCCTGATCCCCCTGGCCATACCGTTCTTGATCACGTTCAGGTTCACCGGATCGAGGATGATGATGGAATCGCCTGCCATGCGAAGGGTCGATGCCGCGTCGATCCAGTACCCCTTCCAGCCCGCGGCGCGCAGTTTGGGATAGATCTCGCTGGTGTACTCGCCGCCCTGGCACGAGACGATGGAATCCATCGCCTTCAGCTCGTCGAGATTTTTCGCGTCTTTGAGCGCCGGGACGTCCTTGCCGATATTCGGCCCTTTGCCGCCCACGTTCGAAGTGGTGAAGAACACCGGATCGACGAGATCGAAGTCCTTCTCTTCCTTCATGCGGCCCATGAGCACCGAGCCCACCATCCCGCGCCAACCTATAAAGCCTGTTCTCATCATGTTCTACTCCCCTTTAGATTCTCATTCCGCATTCCGCAATCCGCATTCAGAAATTTAAACCATCCCCGCCACCATGTCCCCTACTTCCGTGGTCGAGAAACCCATCTTCCCGGCGGCCTGGCTCTTCATCTTCTTCATGACCGCTATCATGGCCGACTCGATCGCCTGAGCTGACGCCGTCTCGCCGAGCGAATCGAGCATCATCATCGCGGCGCCGATCGCGGCCATGGGGTTGATCACGTTCTGGCCCGCATACTTCGGCGCGCTGCCGCCCATGGGCTCGAACATCGAAACACCTTCCGGGTTGATGTTCCCGCCGGAGGCCACGCCGAGCCCGCCCTGGATCATCGCGCCGAGATCGGTAATAATGTCGCCGAAAAGGTTTTCCGTGACAGCCACGTCGAACCACTCGGGGTTTTTCACGAACCACATGTTCGCGGCATCTACGTGATTGTAGTCGCGCTTGAGTTCCGGGTACTGGTTAGCGCCCATTTCCTCGAATGCACGGTACCAGAGGTCGCCGCAATAGGTGAGCACGTTTCGTTTGTGAATGAGCGTGATCGGCTTGTCGGCGTATTTTTTGTTCACGGCATTCCGCTTCTTTTTCAGTTCGAAGGCATACTTCAGACAACGGTCAACCGTTCGGCGGTCGTACACCATCAATTGCGTGGCGATCTCTTCGGTCGTGCCCACGCGCGTTGCCCCGCCGTGGCCCGTGTAGATGCCGCCCGTATTCTCGCGGATGACGATGAAATCTATATGCTCGGGTCCCTTGTCCCTGAGCGGCGTCTCCACATTGGGATAGAGCTTTACCGGCCTGAGATTGATATATTGGTCGAGGGCAAAGCGTATCTTGAGCAGAATTCCCGTCTCGAGGATGCCCGGCTTGACGTCGGGATGCCCGATAGCGCCCAGGAACATGGAATCGTACTTCCTGAACTCCTCGATCGCGCTGGGGGGGAGTATTTCCCCCGTCTTTAAATAACGCTCGCCGCCGAAGTCGAATTTCGCGAACTCGAGCTTAAACCCGCTCCTGACTGCAGCGGCGTTCAGAACTTTGATCGCTTCTTGAACGACCTCAGGTCCGGTTCCGTCACCGGGGATCGCTGCTATCTTGTAGGTCTTTGCCATGAATGATGGTTCCTTTCGCTAAGTCACATAGGCCGTCTTTCCGGGCTTGACCCGGAATCCGGAGTCTTTGATCTTCCTGGATTCCCGCTGGAGCCTGCCCCAGCACGCTTAAAGCAGGGGCGGGAATGACGAACAAACTATTTTTTTCTTGTGCTGCAGTTGTTCGTCCGCATCTCGATGCACTTGTCGTCGCCGGGGATAAAATCCAGCCCGCAGGAATGCTGCGAAGGCCCGTTGGGTGAGAAATAGGATGAATCGAGGTTCCCGCTGAAATACACGCACGCATCGCAGGAGGAACCGAATTGTCGCTGGATGTCCCGCTGGAGCGCTTTCATAAGCTTAAAGCATGCAGTCAATTACAAGCCCGCCTTTTTCCTGGTGTATGCCATGAGACCGCCCGCTGCGATCAATTCCTGCATGAAGGGCGGCACCGGAGTGGCCTTGAACGTCCTGTTCGTTGTCAGGTTCCGGATCACACCCGCATCCGCGTCCACTTCGACCTGATCGCCTTCCTTGATCCCGTCGACAGCCTCAACGCTCTCGAAGATCGGGAGCCCCATGTTGAAGCAGTTCCGGTAGAAGATCCGCGCGAAGCTCTTTGCCACGACGCAGGAAACGCCCGCGGCCTTGATCGCGATCGGTGCGTGCTCGCGCGAGGACCCGCAGCCGAAGTTCTTCTCGGCAACGATGATGTCGCCGGACTTCATCTTCTTCATGAAGTCGGGCGTGGTCGAATCCTCCATGCAGTGCCTGGCCAGTTCTTTGGGGTCGGAGGTATTGAGATAGCGGGCCGGAATGATCGCGTCCGTGTCAACATCCGCGCCGAATTTCCATGCATTGCCTTTGAATTTCATTGATATCCTCAAAAAATTAATATCCGTGGACACTGAAAAATAGGTAAAGACGAAAACGGCGGATTAATATTTGGCTGATCCGCTTTTACCCGCTCTTTCCGATTTTCCCGCGTCCAAAAGTTTTGATCTTACTTCAGCTCTTCCGGCCTGCCGATCCTGCCGAGCACCGCCGACGCTGCCGCAATCGCCGGATTGGAGAGATACACTTCGCTCTTGGGATGGCCCATCCTGCCGACAAAGTTCCGGTTCGTCGTTGAAATGGCCCGCTCCCCGGAAGCGAGGATTCCCATGTGTCCGCCGAGGCAGGGTCCGCAGGTGGGTGTGCTGAAAGCCGCCCCCGAGTCGATAAAAATGTCGACCAGACCTTCCTTGATGGACTGTTTGTACACGGCCTGGGTCGCCGGAATCACGATCATGCGGACGTAAGGATGCACCTTATGGCCCTTGATGACCTTGGCTGCCTCGCGGATGTCCTCGATCCTGCCGTTCGTGCAGGAGCCGACCACGGACTGGTCGATATTGACTGCTCCGAGAGCGCTCACCGGCTTCACGTTCTCCGGAAGATGCGGGCAGGCGATCTGCGGTTCCATGCCCGTGAGATCATACTCGCGAACGTCCGCGTAGTTCGCTTTTTTATCGCTTTTATAGAACTTATACTTGCGCTGCGCGCGCTTCGCAACGTATTTTTCGGTTATCTCGTCGGGCTCGATGATGCCGTTCTTGCCCCCTGCCTCGATGGCCATATTGCATATGGTGAGCCTGCCGGACAGGGAAAGCTTCTTAATGACCTCGCCGGTAAACTCCATGGCCCGATAGAGAGCGCCGTCCACGCCGATATCTCCTATTGTTTTGAGGATGATGTCCTTGCCGCCGACCCACTTGCCGAGTTTGCCTTTGTAGATGAACTTCATGCTCTCGGGCACCTTGAACCAGGCCTCGCCCGTGATCATGGCGGCGGCCACGTCGGTGCTTCCTACGCCGGTAGAGAACGCGCCCAGACCGCCGTAGGTGCAGGTGTGGCTGTCGGCGCCGATCACCACATCGCCGGGAACCACAAGCCCCTGCTCCGGCAGGAGCGCATGCTCCACGCCCATCTTTCCGACCTCGAAGTAGAGCGAGAGACTGTGCTCCCGCGAGAACTGCCTGAGCATATTGCACTGCTCGGCGGAGGCGATGTCCTTGTTCGGCGCGAAGTGGTCGGGGATCAGCGCGATCCGGTCGGCGTCGAACACCTTCTTCGCACCCGCGGCGCGGAATTCCTTGATCGCGATGGGCGCGGTGATGTCGTTGGCGAGCACCAGATCGAGCTTCGCGTTGATCAGTTCGCCCGGGGTTACTTCTTTTTTGCCGCAGTGCGCGGCGAGTATTTTTTCCGTAATGGTCATCATAAGTTTTTGAATATACTATATCCCCCAGTCGGTTTCAACTGTTTTTTGGCTTTCCCTTTTTCCAGTACTCCAGTTTGTTCAGCGCGTTCACGTACGCCCTGGCGCTTGCAATGATAATGTCCGTGTCCGCGCCGTGGCCGGCGACCTTCTTGCCTTCTTCTTCGACCTTCACGGTCACTTCGCCCATCGCGTCCGTGCCGCCGGTGATGCCCTTCACCAGGTAAGCGTCGAGCCTGCTCTTCGTCCCGGTAATCGCGGCAATCGTGCGGTAGACTGCGTCCACCGGGCCGTCTCCGCTTCCGGTCTGCTTTACGGTCTTGCCGTCAACAGCCATTTCGACTGTTGCGGTCGGCGTGATGCCGGTTCCGCTCTGCGCGCTCAGGTGCTTGAGCACGTACACTTCCTGGATCTGCTGCACCTCGTCGGACACGATGGCTTCAAGGTCCTCGTCGAAGACCTCTTTTTTCTGGTCCGCCAGGCGCTTGAACCGCTCAAAAGCCTTGTTCAGGTCCGCATCCGACAGTTCGTATCCCATGTCCTTCAGCCGGTCGCGGAAGGCATGGCGGCCGGAATGCTTCCCGAGGACGAGGTTGGTCTTGACGAGGCCCACGGTCTCGGGCCGCATGATCTCGTAGGTGGTCCGCTCTTTAAGCAAACCGTCCTGGTGGATGCCCGACTCGTGCGAGAAGGCGTTTGCGCCGACGATGGCCTTGTTCGGCTGCACCGGGATGCCCGTGATCTTAGTCACGAGCCTGCTCGACCGGATGATTTCCTCGGTATGGATCCGGGTGTCCGCTGCATAGAAGTCCTTCCTCGTCTTGAGTGCCATGACGATCTCTTCCATGGAACAGTTGCCCGCCCGTTCTCCAATGCCGTTCACCGTGCACTCGACCTGCCCGGCGCCGTTCAGCACCGCTGCCAGGGAATTGGCCACGGCAAGACCGAGGTCGTTGTGACAATGGACGGAGATGACGGCGCGGTCGATGTTTTTGACCCGTTCGCGCACGGTCCGGATGAGTTTGCCGAACTCCTCGGGCGTCGTATAGCCGACCGTATCGGGGATGTTGACCGTACCGGCGCCCGCCTCGATCACGGCCTCGATGACGTCGCAAAGATAGCCCGGATCGGTGCGCGTCGCGTCCATGGCCGAAAACTCAACATCCTCGATGAGGCTTTTTGCGAGCTTGACCATTTCAACGGAACGTTTTAACGCCTCGGAACGATCGATCTTGTACTGGTGGATGAGATGGATGTCGCTCGTGGAATGGAAGGTATGGAGCCTCCTCCTCGGGGCGTCTCGCAGGGCCTCCCAGGCCCGTTTGATATCGCCCTCCCTCGCCCGCGCAAGGCTGCAGATCACCGGTCCTTCCACCTCGGCGCCGATGCGCTTGATGGCTTCGAAATCACCGAGCGAGCTGATGGCAAACCCGGCCTCGATGATGTCCACCCCGAGACGCGCAAGCTGCCTGGCCAGGGTGATCTTTTCGTCAACATTCATGCTTGCGCCCGGGGACTGTTCCCCGTCGCGGAGCGTCGTATCGAATATCCTGACGACTGAGTTCATATGCTCCTCCACGCCGGACTGATGACGGTCGGTGCGTGTCATTAAAAACGGAAGTTGGGAAGACAAGATTAAGAAGATGGAAGGAAAGGCCAATCCGGGAACATAACTTCTCATTTTCTCAACTTCGTAGCTACACCGTGGTTCGTGTTCCTACACCGCGTCCGGTTTCCGTCTCCTCGCCAGTTTATAGACCGCTTCAGCGATGCCGGCCGAGACATAGGAGATGGAGACGAGGAACAGTACGAGCGCGGGATGATATGCCACGACTGCCAGAAAAGCCGCGATGACCACAAGTATCCCGAAGGGACGGCGTTCCCTCAGGTTTGCTTCCTTCAGGCTGTGGTACGTGATATTGCTCACCATGAGCCCGGCCAGAAGGAACGTCAGCCCGAGCACCCAGTAGTCCTTGCCGATCACATCCGCCAGTCCCACCAGCTTCAGGTTTTCCAGGATCTCTATAAACTCGTCATAGGCCAGCACCGTGGTCGCTATGACGAGCGCTGCGGCGGGTGTGGGCAGCCCGGTAAAATGCTTTTTCTCCGCTCCGCCCATCTGAATGTTGAACCGCGCCAGTCTGAGCGCGGCGCAGGCCACGAGGAAGAAGGAACCCAGCCAGCCGATCTTGCCGAAGGAAGACAGCGTCCAGGTATAGACGAGGACGCCGGGCGCAACGCCGAAGGAGATCACGTCGGAGAGCGAATCGATCTCGATGCCGAACCGCGTCGTCGTATGCGTTATTCTCGCTACCCACCCGTCCAGCACATCAAAAATCGACGCGATCATAATGGCCCATGCGGCGCGTTCGAAATCCGCATTAAGCGAGGCCACGATGGAGTAAAACCCGAAGAACATGCTGGACAGCG
Source organism: Nitrospirota bacterium (assembly GCA_045403145.1). Taxonomy (GTDB): domain Bacteria; phylum Nitrospirota; class UBA9217; order UBA9217; family UBA9217; genus JAJYKN01. The sequence goes on from JAXIPA010000270.1 coordinate 11,415, forward strand.
TGATCAGGTTCGGGAGTATGTAGATCCCTTTTCTCACTCGAAAATACCTTTCTCCAAAGCTCCTCCCCCTCGATGGGGGAGGAACCGAAGGCGGGGGTGAAAACTCACTTGAGCACCGCGATGACGTCCCCGGCGCCCTTGACACGGTCGCCAAGCTTCACCTTAAGTTCCGCGTCTTTCGGCAGAAAAATATCGACCCGCGAACCAAACCGGATCAGGCCGTACCGCTCGCCGGTCTTGATTGCGTCTCCCGGTTTGGCATAGCACACGATGCGCCGCGCGATGAGCCCGGCAATCTGTTTCACGAGTATCTTGTCCTTCCCGTTCGAGATGACCATGGCGGTCTGCTCGTTGTCCAGTGACGCCTTGTCCACCGAGGCAACGTGGAATTTGCCGGGGTTGTACTTCACGACGTCGACGACGCCCTCGATGGGGGAACGATTAACGTGCACATTGAATACGGAAAGAAAGATGCTGATCTGTTTCACATCCTGCTTCAGGTAATCGGGTTCATAGATGTCCTTGATCACGATCACCTTCCCGTCCGCGGGCGAGGCAACGACGCCCTTTCCCGCCGAGACCGTGCGTTCCGGATCACGAAAAAAAAACAGGACAAAGAGGGTGAGCGCCAGCGCAACCACGGCGGTGTTCTTCCAGCCGAACACAAACAGAAGCGCCGTGCCCGCCGCGAGCGGCAGGATGAACGGCCATCCTTCGGCTGCAACGGGGATTCCGTAGTTTTTCATCATGAAGAAAAACCCTTTTCAGCCACAGAGGTCACAGAGGACTCAGAGAGAATCCCTACTTAAACATTTATTGAGGATGTTTCTTTTCTCTGTGCTCTCTGTGTACTCTGTGGCAAAATTCCTAGTTCTTGCTCTTGTCCACCAGCTTGCCCTTCTGCAGCCAGGGCATCATCTTGCGCAGACGGTCTCCCACCTCTTCGATAGGATGAGCCTGGCCCCTCTTCGTGAGGGCGGTAAACGTCGGCTTATTCGCCATATTCTCGAGCATCCACTCCTTTGCGAACTGGCCGGACTGGATCTCCGTAAGGATCTTCTTCATTTCTTTTTTGGTTTCCTCGGTGATCAGCCGTGGACCGCGGGTCAGGTCGCCGTACTGGGCTGTGTTGCTGATGGAGTAGCGCATGTTCGAGATGCCGCCCTCGTAGATAAGGTCAACGATGAGCTTGAGTTCGTGCAGGCACTCGAAATAAGCCATCTCCGGCGCGTATCCGGCTTCAACCAGCGTTTCGTACCCCGCCTGGATGAGCGCAGTTGCGCCGCCGCAGAGCACCGCCTGTTCGCCGAAGAGGTCCGTCTCCGTCTCTTCGCGGAATGAGGTCTCGATGACACCGGCCCTGCCCAGGCCGATCGCGCACGCGTAGGCCAGGGCCACGTCTTTGGCATTACCGGACGGATTCTGATGAATTGCAATGAGGCCCGGGACGCCCTCTCCCTTGGTATACTGCGAGCGGACCAAATGGCCCGGACTCTTCGGAGCGGCCAT
>JAXIPA010000130.1:0-19703 GCA_045403145.1 Nitrospirota bacterium
TGCAGCTCCTTACTTCTTGGTAATCGTGACCTTCCAGAGCGTTGGCCCCTGCTCACGGTAGTCCCATTCGAACTGGCCTTCCCGCTCATGCAAAAAACTATAGTAGAGGGGTTTGGGATCGTGATCGTTGGACAAGACAAACGAGTCGCCGGCAACCAATTCATCGAACATCCTGAAGATCAACGGGTGCCTGTCTTTCGGCATGATTGCGGTTACGTCAAGTTCTTTCATAGCGCCTCCTCGGCTGCTTGCCAGCAGCATATTCATACAATTAGGATATCAGATATCCGATGCCATTGTAAAAGAAAAGGCCATGGCGCGTTATGACGTGCGTCATAAAGTCGGGTGTTCGGTTAATGAGGCGTCCCCGGCTTATCCCCGCGATCAACACCTTGACTTTCACGCATGAGATGCATATAATAAGTGCATATTCAGGAGGTGCAATATATGCGTGCGACACTGAACATACCCGACGAGCTCATCGCCGAGGCGCAGAAGGCCACCGGCGAAAAATCCAAGACCAAGGCCATAACCGCCGCGGTCCAGGAGTTCATCAGGCAAAAGAAAATGAGGGATTTACTCGCGCTCCGGGGCAAGGTCAGGATCGACTTCGACTGGAAAAAAGCAGAAGAACGCGAACTGAAAGCGCAGCGGGAACGGGAGAAGTTCCTTGAACGAAAAAAGTAGCGGCATACTGGCGGACACGAGCGTCTGGATAGAATTTTTCAAGCAGCGGTCCGGGACCGGCGACGCGCTCGAAGCCCTCATCCTCGAAAACTCGGTATGGACGTGCGGAGTCGTCCTGTTCGAGCTGGTTCAGGGCGTGAAATCGGACAGCGAAAAATCGCAGATACTGGCCACCCTTTCCCATCTGAAATATGCGGAGATGTCCAAGTCCCTGTGGCAAAAGGCGGGCGACCTGTCCGTTGCGCTCAGGAAAAAGAGCCTGACGATCCCCCTCTCAGACATTTTCATCGCCGCAATCGCAATCGAACACAACCTTTCCGTATTCACCCTCGACGGGCATTTCAAAGACATCCCCGGGGTCATGCTCCACGTTCGGTTATGACCGGCTCCTTTCACACACGTCACACTTCCTTCTTGATTTTCGGCAAATAGTGCTGTACAGTAAACCTGTACCTGTTTCGGGAGGGCATTCCATGGTAAAAACCACCTATACTCAAGCCCGCGCCAACTTCGCGGGTTTCTGCGATGAAGTTTCCAAGAACCGTGAAATCGTGGTCATCGACCGCCGTAAAGGAGAAAGCGTGGCCATGATCGCGGCGGATGAGCTTCAAAGCCTTGTGGAAACGGCCCACCTGATGCGCTCGCCCAAGAACGCCCAGCGGCTGCTCGCCGCCCTGGAACGCGCCTTGAAGCAAAAGGGGCGCTCTTCCTCTCCCGCAGAACTTCGCGGGGAACTCGGCCTTGAAAAGTAAGCCCCGGATCGCCGTGTTCCAACCGGAGTTCCGCGAGGACCTTCGCTATTGGGTCGAGACCGACCGCAAAACCGCGCTTCGTGCCTTCGATCTGATAGAGGCCGTCATGCGCGATCCTTTCGCCGGCATCGGCAAACCGGAGCCGCTCAAGTACCTTGCGCCGGGAATCTGGTCACGCCGGCTGACCCAGGAACACCGGCTCGTGTATCTCGTCCGCGACGACCGCACCGATTTTCTTCAGGCGCGATACCATTATTGACGACATTCTTCCTCCACGGCTCAAACGAATCAAGGAGGCAATTGAACATGAGCAAAGGAGGACCTGCCTGAGGAAACGCTCGCCCTCTATCAGGCAAGAACCAGCACGCCCTGCCCGAAAACAAACCTGAACGATGTTGCCTCATGCCTGCGCTTCTCCGGTAAAACCAAAACGCTGCAACAAATGGACGCAGCGATCAAAAAAGGCTCGGGAAGAAAAAAAAGGCAACCTTGAGAGACGTAGCAAATTATCACGCCCTCAACTCTCACCCCCACCTCACCGCATAAGACCGCAGCCGAAGCCGTGCCGATGCCGCTTTTCTTATGAGTCCAACAAAATCTGCCATCATGAGGCGTACAAGTTCTTGGCGCAACGAGATTGGGATGAACGATCTTTTGTCAATCGTAGGGCCTTGACAACGGAACCGGACGCACAAAATTTTTCTCCGCCTCAAGGTTCTTGGAATCGCGGTAACGGAGGGGGGGAGTGTCAAATAGAAACAACGTCCCCACCCCCCTGAATGATGTGTCAGTATCGTTTCAATCCTCGCCCCTCACTTAAGAGGGGCGCTACTGTCTCCCTTGAAGGGTGACAGAAAACAAATACTTGAACCCCCATTTCCACGAAAGGGGTCTTTGCTGCTTGAGCAAAGCATCATTGCTCCAAACACCTCCATGAACTCCTTGTTTTTCTTCATCCGCGAAACCTCCGGCATTTTCTCCATCGCACCAGGTCCGCGCTACACGATCAGCGGCTCATCAAAGAAAACCGTACTGCTCAAACCATAAGTTTCAACGTGCTCATCCCTCGGTTCGGTCAGCCGATACAACCGAAGATTGTCTTCCTCGTCATTGATTTCTCTTAAAAGCCTCCGTCGAAGCTCTTCATACTTCATCTCGTCCACCTGACATTCAAACACCGATTTCTGGACCCTCTGTCCGAAATCCTTGCACACCTGCGCAACGCGACGGAGCCGTTTTCTCCGCGGGGACAGACCGGTTGTTTCGACGTCCACCACGACACAGCGCAGGCCGTCATTTGACACGTGGGCAAGAAAATCTTCGCAAGGCATGCGGACCTCCCATGAAGGGCAGGTTGAATTGGGACGGGAACTTTGGTATCAGAAATCTTGGCGCCGGTATGAACGCGCTGGATGAATAAAAAAACTGTAGTATAGATCGCGGGAAAAAGCAAGAAGGGTTTGATTGCACGCAACTGATAAGAACAAGATTCACCGTGAACAGGATTGTGCACACCGTCGCACTTTATCTTGTGCATCCTGTGCACGGAGAATTGACACCGAACGCTCCTCTTACCCTGCGCAAGAGTGAGCATCCGTCAGGAAAACAAGGGGAGGACAGGCTACGCCCGGTATCCGGTACCGGCGATGTATTCCTCGAGCTCCTCGATCGTCGACGCCTGTTCCGAAATGATCGTATTCACCACGTCACCGATGCTTATGACGCCCAGCAGCGTACCCTGGTCGATGACCGGCAGGTGGCGGACGCGATTTTCCGTCATGGCCTTCATGCAGTCGCGCATGGTCGATTCCTGATCTACCGTGATCGGCGGACTGCTCATAAGTTCCCGCACGGTGGTGTTCTTCGACGATTTCCCCTTCAGGATGACCTTGCGGGCATAGTCCCTCTCCGAGAAGACGCCGGCAAGCCTGCCGCCCTCAACAACAAGCAGCGCGCCTACGTTCTTCTCCGCCATGATCTCCAGGGCGTCATACGCCGTTGCCTCGGGACCGACGGCATGAAAGCCGTGTCCTTTCGTCCGGAGCACCTGCTTTACAGTAATTAAGGTATTCATACGTTTTCTCCTTTCGCGGTTAGTGCGGAAACAAAAAAAGCCGGGCATGTCAAAGGACATATCCTTCGGCAGCTCGGCCTTCTCCCCCCCGGAAGATCCGTCGCTTTCCTCGCCCTCCTCTCGAAGGGATCGGCTTTATCGGGATCGTTTTTTATGCTTTATTACATCTATATCACCGGGCCTCTTCACTGTCAAATTCTATTTCTGAAAGCAGATCATCTCAAGTTGTTTATTGCGTCACCTTTGGTAACGTCCTCCTCAGTTTCGCGCGACAACAGGACGCCCGGTTTAGATTTACTTGAGTTTCTTGATAACCGCCTTCAGGATGTCGGCCCTCGTGATGATCCCGATGAGCGTATTGTTACCGTCCACCACGGTCAGCCTCCTGATTTTTTTCTCATCCAGAAGCCGTACTGCTTCGGCAATATTCATATCGGGCTTTATCGTGATCGCAGGGGAGGTCATAATGTCTCCCACATGATCTCCCACCCTGCGCTGAGGCAGCGGCTCTCCCAGCATGTATTTCAACAGGTCCTTGAATGTATGCTCTCTCCCCACCCCCACCATGGAGAGGATATCGGCTTGTGTAATTATACCGACGACCTTATTCTCGTTGTCCACCACCGGCAGCCCGCTGATGTTTTTTTCCGAAAGAATGTTCGCCACGCGCATGATGCTCTCATATTTCGTAATGGAAAGAACGTCCCTGGTCATCACATCCTGAACGTGCATCTCAAAACCTATCGATGATCGAATATGCCTGCCGCTGACGTTTTCAGGTGTCGTATCCATAAGACTCTCCTCAAAAAAGACATTAAAATCGCTCTGTGATATTTACCGGCTTCACACCGGGCAAATATACCATAAAATGGATATTCGGCACAAGAGGTCTCATCAAAAGCGGGACGGCAGCGTACCTGCTCCCGGCGCAGGGGAACCATGCTTGCTTTCCTGAATTAGGCGGGTTATGGTAGAATCAACGAAGGAGAAAACGATGCCGCGGGAAACTGTTGAGCTCTGCACGGTCTGCAAACTGCCGCTACCGGACTGCATCTGTTGTCCCGAGTGAGGCCATGTCTGCCCCCTGGACGAGGGGGAGCCGTACTGCCCGGTCTGCTTTCCTGACCCGAAATCGACGGCCCGCGGGAATCAAGGGTGAGTTCATGTGAGGGGCAGGCCTTAATCCGGATAAACTGAAAAAGCTGTCTCACGCAAAGGTCACAAAGGGGACCTTTAGTCAGTTACACATCAAAATCTTCTCAAAACGGAAAATTTGCCACAGAGGACACAGAGGGCACAGAGAATGACTTAAATGCAGTTAAGAATTCTATTCTCTTTCCTGTTTCCCTCTGTGTTCTCTGTGATCTCTGTGGCAGAAAAGTTTTTCCGGCTTGTCCGGGTTAGGATAATTAGTGTGAGGGACGCGCACAGGAGCACGGCAAAGTCATGCTCCCGTGTCCCGGCCGTGCTCGTGTTCCGTGCCGCTGAACACAATCCTGCCGATGTATTCCCTGAGCTCATCCGAGGCTTCAAGGGTCGCCTGGGTCACTACCGGATCATAGACTTTCCCGGAAACGCTCATGATCTCTTCCAAAGCCCCTTCAAAGGAAACCGCCTCACGATACGACCGTTTGACCGTCAGCGCATCGAGCGCGTCGGCCACGGCGAAGACCCTTGCCCCATGCGGGATGGCGTCCCCCCTGAGGCCGCGCGGGTATCCGGAACCGTCGAAATGTTCGTGGTGGCTCCGGATGATCTCGGCTGCCTTCGCAAAGTAACCGATGTGGCCGATTATGTTGTAGCCGGTCTCGGGATGTTTGCGCATGATTGCCTGCTCGTCCGGCGTGAGCGGCCCCGCCTTGAGCAGCACCGCGTCGGGCACGCCGATCTTGCCGATGTCATGGAGCAGTGCGCCGCAGTAGAGGTCCACGAGGTCCCGCCCCTTGACGTCACAGGCTTTCCCGATGACCATGGAGAATTCCGTCACCCGCAGGGAGTGGTTGCCGACCTCATGCTCCCGTGCGTCGATGGCGTTCACGAAGGCCTCGAGGGTCACCAGGTAGGCCGTATCGATATGGTGGACGACGCCCTCAAGGTACGTATCGTTGAAATAGCAGCCCTCGCAGCGATAGGTCCCGTCCGGCCTCCGGACATATCGGTTTTCCACGATGGCCGTATCGCAGTTCGGGCAGGTATGGATATGCGCTTGTTCAGCAACCATGTTTTGAGAGTATCAGCAAGGACCCCGCTTGTCAATGGCGGATGATGACATTCCCGCTGCCGGTACAGCGCCGTGAGTTTCACAGTGACGTGAGTTTACTTGACTTTGCCCGTGTGTTTACGCTATTCTTACACAGGCGTTCAACCGACAGGCATCACATCACCCTTTTATCAATAACAACAAGAGGATCCGTGAGTATTTCCATGCGAAGACTGTTCTCCGTTTTTTTCCTGCTCCTGTTGCTGCCGCACTCCTCCCTGGGCCACGAAGCCGCGGCCTCGCGTGCGGATATAACACTCGAAGAAAAGCTCGGCGAATACATCTCCGCTGACGCCGAATTCGTCGATGAAGACGGAAAACGCGCGAACCTCCTGGGGCTCATCGACAAGCCCACCATCATCGCGCCCGTCTACCTGGGCTGCATGCATACCTGCCCCCTGCTCCTGACCGGTCTGGCGCAAGCGCTGGGCAAGCTCGACCTGGCGAAGCCCGGCAGAGACTTCAATGTCATTACGCTCAGCTTCGATGAGAACGATACGCCGGCAATCGCACGGGACAAAAAGCCCAATTACCTGAAGGCCGTCGGCAGGCCCTTCCCCGGGGATGCGTGGAAGTTCCTGACCGGCGAAAAGCCCGATATAGAAAGATTCACCGCTTCCATCGGGTTCAAGTTCCAGCGGGACAGCGCGCACGATTTTTCCCACCCGGTCACGCTCGTGGTGATAGCGCCGGGCGGGAAGATCGTACGCTACCTCGAAGGCGTCAGCTTTCTGCCGTTCGAGATGACCATGGCCCTGACCGAGGCCGCGGAGGGCAGGGTCGGCTCGCCCATGCGCAAGGCGCTCATGTACTGCTTCAGCTATGACCCGCTCAAGAAATCCTACGTGTTTAACATCCTGAAGATCACCGCGACGGTCATGGTCCTGTTCGTTGCGGGATTCTTTGCGTATCTCATGATATCGACGAAGAAGAAGAAGCAGCAGCAGGGGGCAACGTGATATGGTGATTTCGTAAAAAGTCTTGTTTTACGCTATTGACGCCATTCCGGCTTGTCCGGAATCCTTCTTCTTCAGCACGTTGTATGGCAATACGATTCCCGACAAGCGGGAATGACGAGTTCATCTGATTTGGTAGCCGCAGGCTTCAGCCTGCGCCATGAGCCATAACGTGCCCCAAGAAGGATCGGATTGATCATGATCGAGCCCAGCTTTTATCACGCAAAGACCAGATACCCCGGCATCTTCGGCTGGATCTTCACGACCGACCACAAGCGGATCGGCCTCCTGTATCTGATCTCGACGCTCTCCTTCTTCTTCGTGGGTGTGCTGCTCGGGCTCATGATGCGTCTTGTGCTCATGCGATCGGGCCTGCACCTTGTCTCGGCCCAGACCTATAATGCCATCTTCACCCTCCACGGCGTGGTCATGATCTTCCTCTTCATCATCCCCGGCATCCCCGCCTCGCTCGGGAACTTCATGCTGCCGCTCCAGCTGGGAGCGCGCGACGTGGCGTTTCCGAAGATCAACATCCTCTCGTGGTGGCTCTATATCCTCGGCGGGGCGCTTGCCGTCACCTCCCTCTTCACCGGCGGAGGTCCGCCGGACACGGGCTGGACCTTCTACGTCCCCTACAGCGTCCGGACGGGCACGAACATCTCGCTCGCGGTCTTCGGGGTTTTCCTGATCGGCCTTTCGTCCACCCTCACGGGGATGAACTTCGTCACCACGATCCACCGCCTGAGGGCGCCGGGCATGAAATGGTCGCGCCTGCCGCTCTTCACGTGGTCGCTCTATGCCACGGCATGGGTGCAGCTCCTCGCCACCCCGGTTCTCGCTATCACGCTCCTTTTGATCATCATCGAGCGGTTTTTCGGCGTGGGCTTCTTCGATCCGGCAAAGGGGGGCGACCCGATCCTCTTCGAGCACATGTTCTGGATCTATTCTCACCCTGCGGTCTACATCATGATCCTCCCGGCCATGGGCGCGGTCTCCGACATCATTCCCGTGTTCGCGCGCAGGACCATCTTCGGGTACAAGGCGATCGCGGCGTCGAGCCTCGCCATCGCCTTCGTGGGATACCTCGTCTGGGGCCATCACATGTTCACGAGCGGCATGAGCGACCTCGCGCGGGTGATCTTCTCGCTCCTTACCTTCCTCGTGGCCGTGCCGAGCGGCATCAAGGTGTTCAACTGGATTGCGAGCCTTTACAAGGGCTCGACAAAAATGGACGCACCGGTCCTCTTCACGCTCATGTTCATCTTTCTTTTCTCCATCGGCGGGCTGACCGGCCTCGTGCAGGGCGCCCTTGCCACGAACCTGCATGTACACGGGACCTACTTTATCGTGGCCCACTTCCACTATGTGATCTTCGGCGGAGCGGCGTTCGCCTTTTTCGCCGCCCTCCATTATTGGTTCCCCAAAATGTTCGGCAGGATGTACGAAGAGCACCTGGCCAAGCTCGCGGCAGTTGTCCTGTTCATCGGGTTCAACCTGCTGTACTTCCCCATGTTCATCCTCGGCTGGCAGGGACTGCCGCGGCGGTACTACGACTACCTCCCCACGTTCAATACGCCGAACCTGGTCTCGTCCATGGGGTCATGGGTCCTTGCCATGGGCCTGTTCATCCTGTTCTACAATCTGCTCCGCTCCCTCCGGGCCGGAGAAAAGGCCGTTGCCAACCCGTGGGAAGCGGCCACGCTCGAGTGGCAGACCAGTTCGCCGCCGCCGGCGGAGAACTTCGAAACGATCCCCGTGGTCACGAAAGGACCGTATACCTACAGATAAAGGCGAATATCAGCCACAGAACGCACCGAGATCACCAAGGAGAATCCAAAACCAACAGCAAATTTTGATCTTCTCTTTTACTCTGTGTACTCTGTGCCCTCTGTGGCAAATGATTTAGATTATGACCGAACTCATCCACACAGAACACCGCGACTACCTGGGCGCCAAGATGGGCATGTGGCTCTTCCTGTTCACCGAGGTCCTGCTCTTCGGCGGGATGTTCCTGCTGTATGCGGTCTACCGCGATGTGCATACCACGGAGTTCCATGCAGCAGCGAAAGGGCTGAGCACCGTTCTGGGCGCCGTGAACACCGTGATCCTGCTCACCAGCAGCCTGACCATGGCGCTCTCGATCGCCGCGATCAGGCGGGGCAAACGGACGCGTTCCATCCTGCTCCAGGCCGCGACGATCGTTCTCGCGCTGGCGTTCCTCGTGAACAAATATTTTGAATGGACCGGACATATCCAGCACGGCCTGTATCCGGGCGGACAGGAGCTCGCGGCAAGGGGGCACGGCCAGATCCTGTTTTACGGCCTTTATTACGTCATGACCGGGATCCACGGACTCCATGTCCTGATCGGCGCGGGGCTGATCGCGTTCACGCTCGCACTCACCTCGAGGGGAACGATCACGGCAGATGATTTTATAAAGCTGGAAAACACGGGGCTCTTCTGGCACCTGGTGGACGTCATCTGGATCTACCTGTTCCCGTTGTTCTATCTGATAACATAAAGGCCATACCATGGAAGAACATCAAACACACATCGTGCCCACAAAGACCTACGTCGCCGTCTGGCTCGGTCTCCTCGCGCTCACCGGAATTACCATCGAGGCGGCTCACCTTCAGCTCGGCGCGATGAGCATGCTCGTCAATCTTCTTATCGCTTCATCCAAGGCGAGCCTCGTGCTCTGGTTCTTCATGCATCTCAAATACGAGAAGCGACTGCTCAAAGGCATGCTCCTCGTCCCGATCGCGACGCTCACGATCATCGTCGGGCTTACGTTTTTCGATATCTGGTATCGGTGAGAGCATCGAACGACAATGCAAATTGCAAAATGAAAAATACAAAAAGTCAATGCAAGTCTAATGGAATTTAATTTTACAATTTGCCTTTTGCACTTTGAACTTTGCACTTTCGTAAAGGTGGCATTATGGTAACCGGCTGGCCGAACCTGTCAAACCCCGCGGATAGCGTGTTCTTCTTCATCCTGGGCATTGCGGTCACGTTTCTCTTCCTGAACACGGCGGTGATGATCTATTTCGTGATCAGGTACAGCCGGAAGAGGAACCCGCACCCCGAGGACATCAAGGAGAACCTGACCATTGAGATCCTGTGGACCGTAATCCCCACAATCCTCGTCATGCTCATATTCCTCGCCGGATGGAAGGGCTTTCAGTACATGCGAACGGTCCCGCCCGATGCGATGCCCGTCAAGGTCCTGGCGCGCCAGTGGTCGTGGACATTCACCTATGAAAACGGCAGGGAGGACAGCGTCCTCAGGGTCCCGGTCCGGAAGCCGGTGAAACTGCTCATCACCTCGGCCGACGTCCTCCACAGCCTCTACATTCCCGCGTACCGGATCAAGGAGGACTGCGTACCCGGCATGGAGACCTATCTCTGGTTTCAACCGGACGAGCCCGGTTCCTATGACCTGTTCTGCACGGAATACTGCGGCGTGGCGCACGCGGACATGATCACCAAGGTCGAGGTCATGCCGGAAAAGGAATTTGCCGCATGGTATGAAGGTGAAAAGAAGGAAACCCCTGAAGTCGCCGAGGCCGCAAAAAAGAAAGCGGCTGCCCCGCCCGACGTCGCGGCGCTGCTCAATGTCAAGGGCTGCCTTGCGTGTCATTCCACGGACGGAACGCCGAAAATCGGGCCGACCTTGAAGGGCCTTTTCGGGAAAAAGGAAAAGGTGCTCCAGGATGGAAAGGAGCGGCAGGTCGTTGTTGACGAGGCGTTCATCAGGCAGAAGCTTCTCGAGCCGGAACGCGCCCGGATCAAGGGGTTCCCGCCCGTCATGCCGTCTCAGAAAGGTCTCTTGACGGACAAGGAGATCGAGGAAATCGTCGGGTATATAAAGGCCCTAAAATGAAGTGCGTGTTATTAAGGTATGATAACGACATACAAGTGAAGAACACCTCACTTATGCTGTCATTCCGGCTTGTCCGGAATCGTTCTTTAAGAAGGATTCCCGACGCGCTCCGCTTGCGGGAATGACGTTTTGGTTTTCGGCGAACGGAAAATGGTAACGTCCAAAACGAATGACGTAACCGCTAAACGAAACGGGCATCGTTACCATGACCGTAGCTGTCAGACTCGTGCCCAATGAAAAACCTCAAACCCTATCTCACCCTCTGCCGGGTATACATCTCCCTTTTCGCCGCCTGTTCCGCGGCAACGGGCTTTTTCCTCGCCCCTTATCAGCAGGCCGGCGGCGTACTCGTTCCCTTTGCGGCGGTCTTTCTCCTGGCCTGCGGCGCATCGGCGCTCAACCAGTACCAGGAGCGCATCATCGATGCGAAAATGGAGCGCACCAGGCGGCGTCCGATTCCGTCGGGCGTCATTACGCCTGCACGGGCATTATTCATTTCTCTTTCACTGATATTGTCCGGCCTGGTCCTGCTGACATACGCAGGAGGTGTGCGCGTCGCGACTCCCGGACTGGCAGCCGTTATGTGGTACAACGGTATCTATACCCCGCTCAAAAAGGTGACCGCATTCGCGTCCGTACCGGGCGCCGTTGTCGGAATGATACCGCCGGCCATAGGCTGGGTCTCGGCCGGCGGCGGAATGGCTGACACGCGGCTCGCGGCAATCTGCTTCCTCTATTTCCTGTGGCAGGTGCCGCACTTCTGGCTTCTTCTCCTGGACCATGGAGAAGAATACGAACGAGCGGGCCTTCCGTCGCTCACCCGGGTGATGAGCAGGCCGCAGATCGCTAGGGTCGCCTTTATCTGGATCGTTGCCGCGTCAATAGCAAGCCTCGCCCTGCCTCTCTATGGATCGGTGCGGTCACCCGCGGTTTATCTCTCATTCATTCCGCTCGCGGCGTGGCTCATCTGGAACGAACGGTCCCTGACGGGAATGTCCACCTTGCCGACCCTCTCTCCCCTCCTCTTCAGGAAGATCAACATCTACCTCTTTCTCCTTATGTCCCTTCTGACATTGGACGGTTTCCTCCACGTGCCATGATGAAGAATCGTGTTGAGCTCGCGGAAAAGCTGAAACAGCTTTTGATCGAATCATCTCCGCTCATTGAGGAGTATACGGCCGCTGTATGTCCGGATTGCGTCGAGGTCTGCTGCAGGCAGCGGCATGGAATGTACCAGGAGGGGGACATCCGGTATGTGCAAGCGCTGGGTGAAACTGTGCCCTGCCGCGATGCGACACGGCCGCCGGACGGGCCTTGTGAGGCAATGGGACCGTACGGCTGCGTACAACCGCGCTGGATGAGGCCGTTTAAATGTACGTGGTTTTTCTGCGAACCGCTTCTTGCGGCCCTGGATTCCAGCCCGCCGAAGAAGGTGAGGCGGCTTTCGGCGGCGCTGCAGGAAATGAGCGATCTGTACGTTGAGCTGCGGGGCTGATCAGGCTTCCCGCAGGACCTTGATCGCCTTCCTGTCGTCGGCTGTCTTGAACACGGAGGTCGCCGTCTTCCCGGAGCTGGTCGTGGCGTAAAAATAGTAGATGTCGATGCCCGCGTCCGCTATGATTTTGGCGACCCTTTCAAGGGCCCCCACTTTATTCGGCGTCTCGACCATGACGATCGACGACTCGCAGATATCTTCCGCGCCGATCTTTTCAAGGGCCTTCTCCGCCCTGGCAAAATCGTCCACGATCAGGGTAAAGGTGGCGTTTCTGCGCATGCCGCTCGCCGACTGACCGGTCGCGGCAAGGATGTTCACCTTCTCCGCCGCGACGGCCGCGGCCACCTTTGCGGTCAACCCGACGCTGTCATGAAAGGTCGCGGTAATTTCCTTTGCCGTCTTCGCAATAAACTCAGGCGACTTCCGCTTCCTTGCCGCCGGGGCCGCTTTAACGGCCCGTTTTTCCACCGCTGTCTTTGTTTTCTTCGGGACCGCTTTCTTCGCCGCGTTTGCCATGGTTAATGTTCCCTCCTTAAAAGTATTCCTGCCGCCCGGGACAGGTAAAAAATCACCTGATGATGAGTTTGCTGTTCCCGTTAATCAGGCACGGGCATGGCGGGACCGTCCGCTGGCCGATCAAGCGCAGCCTTGACGATGAGGCGTAATTCCTTCGCTCGTACCGGCTTATTCACATATTCGAAAACACCATCGCTTCGTGTCTGCACATAGGACTCCACGCTGCCATAGCCGGTCAGCAGGATTACCGGCACTGACGGCAACTGGCGTTTGAGAATCCTGATAAATTCGGAACCGTCCATCCCCGGCATCCGAAGATCGGTAATCACGAGGTCAATCATCGTTCCCTCACTGATAGCGGACAGGGCGGACTCCGCATTCAGCTTTGGTATAACGTTATACCCAAAACTACGCAGCGTTTCCGCCAGAATACTCAGGAGCTCCGGTTCATCATCCACCAAAAGTATTGTCTTTATGGTATCCATTGAGTTTACGTTTACGGCATTTCAAACGGTTTCGTAAAAAGTCGGGGATAGCCTCCATGGTGTCATTCCGGCTTGGCGATACGATTCCCGACAAGCGGGAATGACGACTTTTTACGCTTGCGCTTTTTAACAGTCTGCTGAAAAACACCTGGTAGAAGTATAATAGAAATTATTACGAAGATAAAGAACAAAAGAGTTGCATCAGGCCGCAGATACCGAAGCCCTCACAGGCCAAGGTCGGAGAGCCCCGGATGATCGTCCGAGCGCCTGCCCAGCGGCCAGCGGTACTTACGGTCCTCCGCCTTGATCGGCAAATCATTTATGCTTGCGAAACGGCGCCGCATGAGGCCGTTTTCGTCGAACTCCCAGTTTTCGTTGCCATAGGAGCGGAACCAGTTGCCCGAGTCGTCGTGCCACTCATAGGCGAAGCGCACGGCGATCCGATTCTCGTAAAAAGCCCACAGCTCTTTGATCAGGCGGTACTCCAGCTCCTTCGCCCATTTACGCTGAAGGAACCGAACGATCTCCCCACGCCCCGATAAAAACTCGGCCCGGTTACGCCACGTGCTGTCAACGGTGTATGCAAGCGAAACGCGCTCCGGGTCGCGCGTGTTCCACGCATCTTCCGCCATGCGCACCTTCTGCGCCGCGGTTTCCCGCGTGAAGGGAGGCAAAGGAGGGCGGCTGTTCTGATTCGCTGTCATTTCTCAACTATATCATAAAGACCAAACTGCAAACAGCACTTTCTCCGCTCACACGCTAACAGGCTGTTGATTTTTGCGCAGGCTAAAGCCTGCGGCTACCAGATTCTAATATTTTGATTTGTTTCAAGGTAGCCGCACCCTTTAGGGTGCGTTGTCCATGGAATCAGGGCTTTTTAAACAGCCTGCAAAACCCGCTCGGTCATTTTTCATTTCAACATCTTGCTCATTTCTGTTACACTTGCAGCATACTGGAACGGTACATTCGCTGGTAGAACATGCGTCAGGCATTCGCATGCGAGCCTTCCTTCGAATCCCGCTTGACTTCGGAAAGTAATGAAATATATTAGTTATAGCGATTCTCATACTCTCTCCCGGTGACCCCCGGAAAGAGAGGGCGCCCCATGCACTCCGAGGAGGATTTTAGTATGACAAAAGGAAGCTCAGCCGGCGCCCGTTTCCGGGACGCTCTCCGGGAAGAAAAACCGCTGCAGGTCGTCGGCGCGATCAATGCCTACGCGGCGCGGCTGGCGGAGCGGACCGGGTTTAAGGCCCTTTACGTCTCGGGCGGCGGCGTCGCCGCGGGTTCGCTCGGGGTCCCGGACCTCGGCATCAGCACTATGGATGACGTGCTCACCGACCTCAGGCGCATCACCGACAACACCGACCTTCCCGTGCTCGTCGATATCGACACCGGCTGGGGCGGCGCTTTCAACATCGCGCGCACGATCAAGTCCATGATCAAGTTCGGCGCCGCAGCGGTGCACATCGAGGACCAGGTCCAGGCCAAGCGCTGCGGACACCGGCCGGGCAAGGCGATCGTGCCCAAACAGGAGATGGTGGACCGCATCAAAGCGGCGGTCGACGCCAGGACCGATCCGGGGTTCGTCATCATGGCCAGGACCGACGCCATCGCCGTCGAGGGGATCGAGGCCGCCATAGAGCGTGCCGTTGCCTGCGTAGCAGCCGGCGCGGACATGATCTTTCCCGAAGCTGTAAAAGACCTTGCAACGTACAAGAAATTCGCACAGGCCGTCAAGGTCCCGATCCTGGCCAATATCACCGAGTTCGGCAACACGCCGCTCTTCACGGTGGAAGAGCTGCGAAGCGCAGACGTTTCCCTCGTGCTCTACCCGCTGTCCGCGTTCCGCGCCATGAGCAAGGCCGCCCTCTCGGTCTACGGAGCGATCCGCACGGAAGGGACCCAGAAGAACGTTGTCGATATGATGCAGACCCGCGCGGACCTCTACGAGTACCTCGGCTATCATGCCTTTGAACAAAAACTTGACGCGTTGTTTTCAAAGGAGGACAAATCATGAGTTCAAACAACACAGGCGCAACCGCAGGACCTGAATCCGCCCCTCCCAAGGTAAAAAAATCCGTCGCCCTGTCCGGCGTGATCGCGGGCAACTCCGCGGTCTGCACCGTGGGCAGGACCGGAAACGACCTTCACTACCGGGGATACGAGATCGTGGAGCTGGCCAGGCAATCGACCTTTGAAGAGGTCGCCTATCTCCTCATTCATGGCGAGCTCCCGACGGAGTCGCAGTTGAAGGACTACAAGAAAAAACTGAAACAACTGCGCGGCGTGCCTGCCCAGGTCAGGGCGGTCCTGGAGCAGGTCCCCGCGGCGGCCCATCCCATGGACGTTCTGCGGACAGCCTGCTCCTACCTCGGCACGGTCCTGCCTGAAAAGGACGACCAGAACCTGCAGGGCGCACGCGACATCGTCGACCGCATGATCGCGTCCTTCGGCTCCATGCTGCTCTACTGGTGGCACTACGCCGGGAACGGACGGAGGATCGACGTGGAAACGGACGACGATACCGTAGCAGGCCACTTCCTTCGCCTGCTGCACGGGAAGAAGCCGTCGCCGCTCCATGAAAAGGCACTGGACCAGTCCCTGATCCTTTACGCGGAACACGAATTCACGGCTTCCACCTTTACCGCCCGCGTGATCAGCGGAACCCTGTCCGATGTCTACTCCGGCGTGACCGGCGCAATCGGCGCCTTGCGCGGTCCGAAGCACGGCGGCGCGAACGAGGCGGCCCACGAGATCCAGCGGCGGTACCGCACGCCGGACGAGGCCGAAGCGGACATCATGGCCCGCGTTGCCAGGAAAGAGATCATCATCGGCTTCGGACACCCCGTTTACACCGTGAGCGATCCGAGGAACCCCACGATCAAGGGGATCGCGAAAGGGCTCTGTGAAGAAGGCGACAACATGAATCTCTTCAACATCGCCGACCGGATCGAAACGATCATGAAGCGGGAGAAGAACATGTTCGCAAACCTCGACTGGTATTCCGCGGTGACCTATCACATGCTGGGTGTACCTACGCCGCTTTTCACTCCGCTTTTCGTCATATCACGGACGACCGGCTGGGGAGCGCATATCATCGAGCAGCGGATGGACAACAAGATCATCCGGCCGTCGGCCAATTACATCGGTCCCGAGGACAGGGCGTACGTGACGATAAAAGACCGAAAATAGGAAGTTGTGAAGTTAGGAAGATAAGGGCGTCTAACGCTTTTTCAACTTCGTATCTTCAAAACTTCGACGATACACTGTATCCCGAGCGGCTGCGGTTAATTTTTCAGGAAGGAAAACGATCCTCATGAGCTCCCCCCTCTCCAATGTCCGTCCCGATCCTGACAAGGTGCTGGTCGATATCGCCGATTACGTGGTCAAATATCAGATCAAGTCCGACGAGGCCTATGATACGGCGCGGCACTGTCTCATCGACACTATCGGCTGCGGGATTGAAGCGCTGGGTTATCCCGCGTGCACGAAGCTCCTCGGGCCGATCGTTCCGGGCACGATCGTCCCGAACGGGGCCAGGGTCCCCGGCACGCAGTTCCAGCTCGATCCCGTGCAGGCGGCCTTCAACATCGGCGCCATGATCAGGTGGCTCGACTTCAACGACACCTGGCTCGCGGCGGAGTGGGGCCATCCCTCGGACAATCTCGGCGGCATTCTGGCCACTGCGGACTGGCTTTCCCGCACGCGCATTGCCAACGGCAGAGAGCCCCTCGTCATGAAGACCGTACTCGAAGCCATGATCAAGGCCCACGAGATCCAGGGAGTCATGGCGTTGGAAAACGCCTTCAACCGCGTGGGCCTGGACCACGTGGTGCTGGTCAAGGTGGCCTCTGCCGCCGTATGCGCCTGGCTCATGGGCGGCACGAAAGAAGAAATCATCAACGCGGTGTCCCAGGCGTTTGTCGACGGCCAGTCCCTCCGCACTTATCGCCACGCTCCGAACACCGGTTCGCGCAAATCGTGGGCCGCGGGAGACGCGACCGGCCGGGCCGTGCGCCTGGCGCTCTTCTCCGTAAAGGGAGAAATGGGCATTCCCGGTGTGCTCACCGCTAAGGGCTGGGGCTTCTACGATGTCCTGTTCAAGGGAAAGGAATTCACATTCCAGCGGCAGTACGGCTCCTATGTGATGGAACATGTGCTTTTTAAAATTTCCTTCCCTGCGGAGTTTCATTCCCAGACCGCCGTGGAAAGCGCCATGACCCTGTACGGCAAGCTGAACGCAACAGGCAGGACAGCGGACGACATCAAAAAGATCACGATCCGCACCCACGAAGCGGCCATGCGCATCATCGACAAAAAGGGCCCTTTGAACAACCCCGCTGACCGGGACCACTGCATCCAGTACATGGTCGCAGTTCCCCTCATCTTCGGACGTCTCACCGCCGCGGACTACGAGGACGGCGTTGCCGCGGACCCGCGCATCGATATCTTGCGCGAGAAGATCCAGTGCGTCGAGGACCCGCAGTTCACGAAGGACTACCATGATCCGGAAAAACGCTCCATCGCAAACGGTCTCACCGTGGAGCTGAAGGATGGGACCGTTCTGCCCGAAGTCGTAGTTGAGTATCCCATCGGCCACCGCAGGCGGCGCAGGGAAGGCATGCCCGTGCTGGTCGAAAAGTTCAAGACCAACCTTGCCCGGCGGTTCCCGGCGAAACAGCAGAAGGCAATCCTCGACGTCTCGCTGGACCATCCCAGGCTGGAGACCATGCCGGTCAACGAGTATGTCGATTTGTTTGTAATCTGAACAAAAAAATATTTGCCACAGAGAACTCAGAGGGCACAGAGCAAAAAATTTCGAAAGCTCCACTCTGTGCGCTCTGTGACCTCTGTGGCGAAAAGGTTTTCCGGCTTGTCCGGGTTGGGAAAAATCATGCCCCATAATCTCTTCAACACCCTCAAGGATTTCAATCCAGGCAGCGGCAAGAGTGGAAAGCTCTATTCCCTTCCCGCTCTGGAGCAGGCGGGCATAGGCCCGATTTCCCGCCTGCCCGTCTCCATCCGCATTGTTCTTGAATCGGTGCTCAGGAACTGCGACGGCAAAAAAATCACGGAAGAGCACGTCAGACAGCTCGCGTCCTGGCAACCCGTTGCGAAGCGCACACAGGAAATCCCCTTCGTCGTCGCCCGCATTCTGCTCCAGGACTTTACCGGCGTGCCCCTCTTGTGCGACCTTGCGGCAATGCGCGGCGTGGCGCGCAGGATGGGGAAGAAACCGGGCATCATCGAGCCTCTCGTCCCTGTCGACCTTGTCGTGGACCATTCGGTGCAGATCGATTTCTTCGGCGGACCAGACGCCCTCGTCAAGAACATGGAAATGGAATTCAGCCGCAACAAGGAGCGCTATGAGTTCCTGAAGTGGGGCATGAACGCATTCAAGACCTTCAAGGTTGTCCCGCCGGGCATCGGCATCGTGCACCAGGTCAATCTGGAATATCTTGCGCGAGGAGTGCATCGCCATAACGGGCTGTATTACCCGGACACCCTCGTCGGCACCGACAGCCACACCACCATGATCAACGGCATCGGCGTCGTCGGCTGGGGCGTGGGAGGGATCGAGGCGGAAGCGGGCATGCTCGGCCAGCCGCTCTATTTCCTTACGCCGGATGTCGTGGGGGTAAGCCTCACCGGAAAACTGAAAGAGGGCGTCACGGCCACCGACCTCGTGCTGACGGTCACCGAGCTTCTGCGAGGGCAAAAAGTCGTCGGCTCTTTTGTCGAGTTCTTCGGGGCCGGCGCTGCCGCGCTATCCGTGCCCGATCGGGCCACCATCGCCAACATGGCGCCTGAATACGGCGCGACCATGGGTTTCTTCCCGATCGATGACATGACGGTAGATTATCTTCGCCAGAGCGGCAGGACCGGGGAAGAAATCGCCGCAATCACCGCTTATTTCAAGGACCAGGGCATGTTCGGCATGCCTGAAAAAGGCGATATAGATTACACAAGGGTTTTGGAATTGGACCTCGCGGCTGTCAGGCCTTCCGTTGCCGGACCGAAGCGGCCCCAGGACCGTATTGAGCTTCCGCGCCTCAAAGAGCGGTTCGCTGATCTCTTCGTCAAGCCGGCTTTTGAGAGCGGTTTTGGAAAGAAGGCTGAAGACCTGCCCAAACGGTTCAAGACGTTGGAAGGCGTTGACACGGGTTCCGGTGATGTGATTATCGCCGCCATAACGTCCTGCACCAACACTTCCAACCCCTCGGTTCTTCTTGCCGCAGGGCTCCTCGCCAAAAAGGCCGTGGAGAAGGGCCTCACAGTCAATAAAAAGATAAAGACCTCGCTCGCGCCGGGTTCGCGCGTCGTGACCGATTATCTGGAAAAGGCCGGCCTTCTCCGTTATCTCGAAAACCTGGGCTTCTATCTTGCCGCCTACGGCTGTACGACCTGCATCGGCAACTCCGGTCCTTTGGACAAGGAGCTCGAGGAGACAATCGTCAAAAATGATCTTGTCTGCGCCGCGGTGCTCTCAGGCAACCGGAACTTCGAAGCCAGGATTCATCCGAACCTGCGCGCGAACTTCCTGATGAGCCCTCCGCTCGTGGTGGCTTTTGCCCTTGCGGGAACCGTG
>JAXIPA010000266.1:0-14443 GCA_045403145.1 Nitrospirota bacterium
GCAGAAATCGAGGATCGGCATCATCTGCGCCGGTTTCGTGGCGATGTTCGCGACCAGGCTCGCGGAGATGCCCGCCCGCCGCATGGAATCGAGAAGTCCCTGCAGGGTTCCGTCCGTGCACGGGCGATAAGCCCCGGACTCGGCGGCAAGGGCGTCCATGGCCGGTTTCGCTACCTTGTCCGGGAAGATGTGGGTGTGGAAGTCGATGTAGTTCATAAAGAATTAACCCTTTCGCCACAGAGGGCACAGAGAGCACAGAGAAAAGCGCTAAAATCACAAAATTTTCTTAACTACACAGGTGAAAAAGAACAAATAAAGAGCAGCTCATACTGTATTTCAGGCTTTTTTTCTTGACGTCAGACTGAATCCAGATTTGAAATTTGATATTCCCCCCTCTGTAACCTCTGTGCGCTCTGTGGCCAAAATCAGAATTTCCTATTATCAATTACCCTTTTCGCCTTTCCCTCGAACCGCTCAAGGGTCTTCTTCTCCACGAGCCTCACTTCAACTGATATGCCGAGCTCGGAGACGAGCCGCTTTTTGATGGTCTCTATGAGTTCTCTCTGCTTCTTCATCTCATCAAAGAACATCGACTCCGACACTTCAACCAGCACGGCGGTCTCGTCGAGCGCTCCCTTGCGGTCGATGACGATCTGGTAGTGCGGCGCGATTCCCTCGATCTCGAACAGGACGGCCTCGATCTGCTGCGGGAAGACATTCACGCCGCGGATGATCAGCATGTCGTCTGTCCTGCCCAGGACGCGGTTCATTTTACGGTGCGTTCTTCCGCAGGGGCAGGGCCCGGGAAGGAGTCTCGTGAGGTCCCGGGTCCGGTACCGGATGACCGGGAAGGCCTCCTTGGTGAGCGTCGTTATGACGAGTTCGCCGATGTCGCCGGGTTTGACCGGTTCGAGGGTCTCGGGGTTGATCAGTTCGATCAGGAAGTGGTCTTCGGCGACGTGCAGACCCTCCCGCTCGAGACATTCACCCGCAACGCCGGGCCCCATCACTTCCGAAAGCCCATAGTTGTCCGTGGCCACGATCTTGAGCTTGCCTTCAATCTCCTTGCGCATGGCGTCGGACCAGGGCTCCGCGCCGAAGAGCCCGTATTTCAGCGAGAGTGAATTCCTATTGATGCCCATCTCCATCATCGTGTCCGCGATGAGCATGGCGTAGGAAGGCGTGCTGACCAGCGCCGTGGTCTTGAAGTCCTGCATGATCTTGATCTGGCGCTTCGTGTTCCCGCTCGAGATGGGGATCACCGACGCGCCAACGCGTTCCGCGCCGTAGTGCAGACCGAAGGCGCCGGTAAAGAGTCCGTAGTTGAACGCGATCTGGATCACGTCGTCTTTTGTTATCCCGCCGGCCGCGAGGACCCGGGCGACCAGGTTGGACCAGGTCTTGATGTCGTTCCGGGAATAGCCGACAACGGTGGACATGCCGGTCGTTCCCGATGACGCGTGCACGCGGACGACCTCGCGGAGCGGCACGGCGAAGAGACCGTAGGGATAGTTGTCCCGCAGGTCTCCCTTGGTCGTGAACGGGAGCTTCCGGAGATCGTCGAGCGAGCGCAGGTCGTCGGGGTTGAACCCGACCTCGTCGAATTTCTTCCGGTAGAAGGGCACGTTCATGTAGACCCTGCTCAGGGTGGATTCGAGCCGTTCGAGCTGCAGCTGCTCCAGCTCCTCCCGGTCCATGCATTCGCTTTCAGGCTGCCAGTACATATATCACCTCCGGTGCATTGAAAATAGTTTCGAGTCTCGGGTCTCAAGTTTCTGGTTAACTACAAACTCGAAACCTATTCATTGACATCTCTTCCCAGATACGCCCGCTGTACTTCGCGGTTCGCCAGGAGATCGCCGGCCTCTCCTTCGAGGATGATCCTGCCGGTCTCGAGGACATAGCCGCGGTTCGCGATCCTGAGGGCGCTCCGGGCGTTCTGCTCCACGAGCAGCACGGTGTTTCCCTGCGCGCGGATCATTTTGATGATGTTGAATATCTCCTTCACCATGAGAGGCGCCAGTCCCATGGACGGCTCGTCGAGCATGATGAGCTTCGGCCGCGCCATAAGCGCCCTCGCCATGGCGAGCATCTGCTGCTCGCCGCCGGAGAGGGTGCCGGCCAGCTGGCGCTCGCGCTGCCGAAGAACGGGAAAAAGCCCGTACACGTATTCGAGGTCTTCCTCCACGTCCTGTCGGTTGCCCCGCTTGAACTGGACGTAGGCCCCGACCAGCAGGTTCTCCTTCACCGGCATCGCGGGGAAGACCTGCCTGCCCTCCGGCACGAGCGAGCAGCCGCTGTAGACGATCCGCTCCGTCGGCGCATCGTGGATGGGCGCGTTGCCAAAAACGATCTCGCCGGCCCGGGCCCTTAAGAGGCCCGTGACGGTCTTTAAGAGCGTGGTCTTGCCCGCGCCGTTCGCGCCGATGATCGTGACGATCTCTCCCGGCTTTACGTGGAGAGACACGCGCCTGAGCACGCTCAGGCTTCCGTAACCGGCGTCGAGGTTCCGCACCTTAAGCATCGTCTTCACCCAAATAGACCCGGACGACCTCCGGGTTGTTCTGGACCGCGCGGGGCGTATCATCCGCGATCGTCTCGCCGTAGGAGAGGACCACGATCTCGTCCGAAATCTTCATCACGAGCTGCATGTCGTGCTCCACGATCAGGACCGTCACGCCGCGGTCGCGGACCTTCGAGATGAGCGCCGCCATGTCCGCTGTCTCGCGCATGTTGAGGCCCGCCGCGGGCTCATCGAGGAGCAGCATCGTGGGACCGCCCGCCAGGGCCCGCGCAAGCTCAACGGCGCGCTGCTGTCCGTACGAAAGGCTCGTAGCTTCGGCGTGGGCCAGGCCCTCGATCCCGAGGAACTCCATGGTCTCGAAGGCCTTGTCGCGGATTTCTCGCTCTTCGCGCCGGGTCCAGGGGAGGTTCAGCATGCCGGCGATGAAACCCGCGCGGCTTTTTACGTGGCGGCCGACCATCACGTTCTCGAGCGCCGTCATGTGCGAGAACAGCCGGATGTGCTGGAATGTGCGTGACAGGCCTTCTCCGGCGATCTCATGGGGGCGCCTGCCGTGGATCGGCATGCCTTTGTACACGATCGAACCGGCATCGGGCGCAAGAAAACCGGACACGAGGTTGAAGAGCGTGGTCTTTCCCGCCCCGTTCGGCCCGATCACGGCCTTGATGCAGCCCTTGTTCACGCCGAAGCTCACGTCCCTGACCGCCTGGAGCCCGCCGAAGCGCTTACTGATGTTTTTAACTTCGAGAAGAGTCATAAAAATAATTTAAGCAACCACGGGTCCCGACTTTTGTCGGGACACACGGATGAACACAGGCTTAAGTCAACATGCAAACCATCATTTACTGAAGGTGGTCACGAGTAATGCCACATAGTCCGTCATTCCCGCTTGTCGGGAATCCTTCTTGAAAAGCACGCCAGGAACAAGAAAGATGCCGGACAAGCCGGCATGACGATTTGGTGGTATGCAGCATTACTAACGCAGCTCTTAATACCTGCTTTTATCCGTGTTCTCCGTGGTTCCATGGATTATGTTTCAGTTGCTTTCCGGTCTCCGATCTTCGGCAGAAGCTTCCTCACCAGCTTCCGCAGATCCGATCCGATGATCCCGTCCGGCGCGAAGAGCATGATCAGGATCAGGACCGCGGCGAAGACCGCGTCATCAAAGGTCCCGAAATAGCCGCGGAGCGAAAGGAAGTTCAGGACCACGCTCATGATCAGCGTACCCCAGAGGCTCCCCATGCCGCCGACCGCCACGATGGCGACGTAGCGCACGGACTTCATGATCGACGCCTCGGACGGGCCGATGCCGCCGTTGAAGTGGGTGAGGAATACGCCGGCAATCGCGGCCAGCACGGCGCTCAGTATGAAGGTGAAGAGCTTGAACCTCGCCGTATCCACGCCCATAGCGCTCGCCGCGTCCTCCGCGCCGTGGATCGAGCGAAGCGCCCGGCCGACCCGCGAGTTGATAAGATTCACGAGCAGGACCATGGCCGCGGTCACCAGGACCCAGGCAAAATAATAGTTCACCACCCGCAGCGACGAACTGCCGCTCACGGAGACGCCGGGAAGAAGCGGGAAGGGCGGGACGCTCGAGATGCCGTCGGCCGCGCCGAAGCGCTGGGTCCCGAGCACGATGCTGTAGATTATCGTGCCGAAGCCGAGGGTGGCCATGGCGAGGTAGTGCCCTTTGAGCTTCAGGACCGGGATGCCGATAGCCCAGGCGATCACGAAGGCGAGCAGCACGGCCGCGGCGCAGGCGACCCAGGGATGGACGGAGAGCACCTGGCCGCCGTAGAGGTCCTGGCGGGACGTCAGGACCTGAAGCTTTGTGAGCAGGGCCGCGGGCGCCGCGTCCTTCCAGCCGGACAGGTTGAGCGTGGTGAGCACGGCTGACGTATAGCCGCCGATGGCGAAGAACCCGGCGTGCCCGAGCGAGATCTGTCCCGCGAATCCCATCAACAGGCAGAGCCCGAGCACGATGAGGGAATAGTAGGCCGCCATCGTGAGCTGGGTGAGATAGAATTCCTTGCCGCTCGCGAGTGTCGCAAGCTGGATGATCACGATGACGCCGAACAGTATCAGAGCGGGAACCTGTCGCGAGGTCGTCATCAGAAGTCCTTCAACCTCATGGCTTCCCTGTTTCCGAACAGGCCGCTCGGCCTGATGAAGAGCATGGCAAGTAAAAGGGATATGGAGATCGCGTCCTTGTACGCCGTGGGCAGGACCCAGATGCTGAAGGACTCGAGGATGCCAAGGATCATGCCCGCCCCTACCGCGGCCATGCTGTTGCCGAGTCCGCCGAGGATGGCCACGGTGAAGCCCTTGATGGCCAGACCGGTTCCGACGCTGTACTGCGTATAGGTGATCGGCGAGACCACGCACCCGGCGAGGGCGCCTATCCCCGCCGAGAGCACGAAGGAGAAGGTGACCATGTTTTTCGTCGGGATGCCGCAGAGCGCGGCGGCCTCGCGGTTCGCGGCGCAGGCGCGCATCTCGCGGCCCAGCATCGTGTATTTGAAAAAGAGGTTGAGGAGCAGGACGATGATGGAGCAGATGCCGATGCTCCAGAGCACCTGGGGCGACACGCGGACGCCGCCGAGGTCGAGCGCCGAGACTTCGTTGCCCGTGAAGTAGGGCAGGGACCGGACGCCCTCTCCCCAGATCGCGAGCGCTCCTTCGCGGATAAGGATCGAGATGCCGATGGTGATGATGATCATCCTGAGGACCGACGGCTTCACGAGCCAGCGGATGAAGGTCATTTCGATGAGCCCCCCGATGACCATGGTGACGGCCACCGCGCCGAGGATCGCGAGCGGCAGGGGCAGGAAGGCGTGCAGGGTCACGGCGGTCATGCCGCCGAGCATCACAAACTCTCCCTGGGCGAAATTGATGATCCCCGTGGTGTTGTAGATGATGTTGAAACCGATGCCGACGATGGCGTAGATGGCGCCATAGGTGAGGCCGGCGACGAGGTATTGAAAAAAAAGCTCAATCAAAACATACTCCGAAATTCGAATGCCAATAGTTTGTCATCCCCGAGTGATCCTATCGGGGATCCATTTTGACGTTTAAAAAAATGGATTCCCGCTCAGAAGCGTTGCGGGAATGACATTTTTATTATGTCGTTATTATTTTGGGACTGTTCATTATAAATCGCAAAGGCGCTCAGAACGCGAAGAGATCTCAAGCTGTGACTTAAGAATCCCTTGGCGTCCTTCGCGCCTTCGCGGTAAAAGCAGTGTCTTTTTTATTTCTCCAGCACCGCGAACTTGCCGTCCTTCACGGTCAGCATTTCAAAGGCGCTGGTATCCAGGCCGTTGTGGTCTGCGGGGGAGAAGTTGAAGATACCCGCCGTGCCGACCAGGCCCTTCATGTTCTCGATGGTGGTCCTGACCTTTTCCTTGTCCGCGCCCGCGCCGGCGGCCTTGACCGCCTGTTCGAAGATCTTCATGGCGTCATAGGCATGGCCGCCGAAGGTGCTGACGTCCTCCTTGTACTTCGCCTCGTAGGCCTTCTTGTAGGACAGGAGCAGCGCCTTCTGGGGGTTCTTGTCCGAAAGCACTTCCGCGACGAGCAGCCTGCCTGCCGGGAAGATGACTCCCTCGGCCGCCGGGCCCGCGGCCTTCACATAGTTGATGTTGCCGAAGCCGTGGCTCTGGAAGATCGGCACGGTCATGCCGATCTGTCGGGCGTTCTTGATCACGATGGCCTGGGCCGGCTCGATGGACCAGTTCACGATCGCCTGCACATTGGCCGCCTTGACCTTGGTCACCTCGGCGGTCAGGTCCGTCGCGGCCTTGTCATAGACCTCGTTTACGGCGATCTGGATGCCGTGCTCGGGTGCGAGCTTCTCGATCTGCTCCTTGCCGGCCTTGCCGAAGCCGGTGTTGGAGGAAAGCACGCCGATCTTCTTGATGCCCATCTTTTTCATCTGCTCGAATATCCTGATAACCGCGTGCTTATCCATCTGCGGCGTTTTGAACACGTACTTCGCGACGGGATTGACGATCACTTCCGCGGCCGCGCAGGAGATGAGGATGGTCTTGCCCTCTTCGGCGATGTTCTTGATGGCCATGGTCTCGCCCGAGGTCGACGGGCCGATGATGGCGAAGACCTTCTCTTCCTCGATCAGCTGCTTGGCAAAGGAGATCGCCTTCTCCGGGCTCGCGCCCGAATCCTTGATCACGAGCTCGATCTTGCTGCCGCCCAAACCTCCCTTGGCGTTGATGTCCTCAACGAGCATCTCGATAGTCTTCGCCTCGGGAGCGCCGAGGAACGACGCCGGTCCGGTCACTGCCAGGATCGCGCCGACCTTGATGGTGCCCGCCAGCGCCGAAGTGACCGACAGGGCGATGACGCATGCTGCAACTGCCGCAAGCTTTAACATTCTCATTACTTTTCCTCCTCTGAAATAATGTCCCGCACGATCTGCGGGGATAGTTCCTGAACCGGATAGACCAAACTAAAATCTTTTTGCCACAGAGTTCTCCGAGATCACAGAGAAAATATTAATACAAAAGTCATGGAGAACTTTTGTCATGCGAAACTCTTTCACATCATTTCTCTGTGTGCTCTGTGACCTCTGTGGCTGATATTTTTTCAAAGTTGGGTAGAATTTTGATTTCCTGTCACTACAATGCGAGCACTTCCTCCTGACTCAAGGCCCTGATGCCGGCTTTTTGCAGGGTGTCGACTGCCTTTTCGGTCTCGTCGAACCGGAAGATCAGGACGGCGTTTCCCTCGCATTTCTGCACAAAGGCATACATGTATTCGACGTTGATGCCCTTTCCCTGCAGCGCGCCCAGGATCTTCGCGAGGCCGCCGGGCTTGTCCGGCACTTCCACGGCAACGACCTCGTTCCTGCCTACGGTGAACCCATTGTCCTTCAGGATCGCCTTTGTTTTTTCCAGGTCATTGACGATGAGGCGGAGGATGCCGAAATCCGCGGTATCGGCCAAGGAAAGCGCCCGGATGTTGATCCCGCTCCTGGCAAGGAGATCGGTCACCTCGGCGAGGCGGCCTGACTTGTTTTCAACGAATACGGATATCTGCTCAACCTTCACAACGCCCTCCCGTCCCGCCGCCCTATCGAAAAGCCTTTGACGCCCGGGGAAACGCATAATAATAGGTTGTTTTCAGGGTATTTGTCAAGGCAAAGCTGTAACCCTGTTTATTAAAAATTCCCGTCTTGACATTCTCTCTTACGGGAGTTAGACAGGGTATAGAGACAACACACGCCCCCCCTGAATCGCGGTGCGATCTGCGGGAGGCGGAGGATGAAAATTATCAGTGAGAGGGAAGGTTCGTAGCATGTCCGACAGTAGGATAGAGGTCACCGCTTACTCGGGTTACCGGGGCGAGGAAAGTCCGCGTGCCTTCGTTTTCGAAGGCGCCATCGTTGATGTCCTCGCGATTGTTAAAATGTGGATTGTGGAAGAGGAGCTGAGCAGGAAGCAAAAGCGGTTCTTCTTCGTCAAGGGTGCGGACAGCTTTGCGTACACGCTTTATTACGATCTTGAGTCGATGGAATGGTTCCTGAGGGGAAGGGAAAAGAACGTGAATTAGGGGTAGGCCTTTCCCTGAAACACCAGATTCCCGATTAAACCTTCGGGAATGACATTTTATCAATCATTTATTTGTCATCCCCGAGTGCTTCTATCCCCGATTCAATCATTCGGGGACGGGTATGGTTTTACAGTCCGTTGAAATAATATTTCGCGCAGGCTAAAGCCTG
Source organism: Nitrospirota bacterium (assembly GCA_045403145.1). Taxonomy (GTDB): domain Bacteria; phylum Nitrospirota; class UBA9217; order UBA9217; family UBA9217; genus JAJYKN01. The sequence continues at coordinate 8,262 of JAXIPA010000266.1, forward strand.
CGGCTACCAAAACGTAATGCTTTGATAATGATCAAGGTAGCGCACTCTTTTCGCCTACCGGCCCTGCCCCATGCTCAAGACCTGCCCGATGGCGGGGATGAAGTCCTTCTTTCGCGACATGACGCGGTGGACCGTGCAGGTGTCGTGCGCGACCTTCACGCCAAACGCCTTTTCCACGATCCACGTCTCGCCCCGGAGCAGGATACGCTCCTGTCCCTTGCCGAGCGGGTTGAGAACGAGCAGCACGGTGAGGTCGTAGTTGTTCGCTGTTCTCAGGCGTTCGAGCTCGTCAACCAGCTCCCGCTCCCGCGCGTCGATCTCCGAACAGTCCAGGGACATCATCTGGCTCACGCCGAGCTTTTTCCCGCCGATCAGGAATTCCTTAAAGTCCGCCGCGATCAACTCCGCCGCGCTCTTGTCCTCGAGATTAATGCTCTCGTGCAGCAGTTCCTTGGCATAGGACGGGATGTCCACTCCCGCTATCTCGGCCAGCCGGTGCGCTGTTGTGCGGTCACGCTCGGTGGTCGTTGACAGCGTAAGGAGCAACGTGTCCGACAGCACGCCGGAAAGCAGGAGGCCGGCGATTTCCTTCGGGATGTGCGTCTGGTACAGGAACATGATGCCCGCCACAACCGTGCAGGTGCTCCCCACGGGATCGTTGTACACGTAGATCGGCGCGGTCGTAGAGATGTCCCCCACGCGGTGGTGGTCGATGATCTCGAGGATCTCGGCCTCTTCGATCCCGTCCACGGCCTGCGACAGCTCGTTGTGGTCCACGAGGATCGCCATCTTGCGAACGGGCTTGAGGAGGTCCGTCCTGGTGATGAAGCCGATCAGGCGGTGGTCGCTGTCCACTACAACCACGGAACGGTAGTCGGACTCCACGATCTTCGACCGCACCTCGGCCATGGGCGTATAGAGCCCGACCGTGGGGCAGGTCGTGGTCATGATCGAGGACACCGGCTCGGACATGGTCATGAGCTGGACCGTGGCAAAGGCGGGCTTGGGCGACGAGATGAGGAGCGCGTCCTTTTCCCTGGCCGCAGCGATGACCTCGTTCGTGATCTGCGCGTTGTCGGTCACGATGATCGCGGAGCAGCCCATCCGGATCAGCTCCAGCTGGACGTCGTTTTGGTCTCCCACCACGACCACGTCTCCGGCATGCACCCGGTTCAGCAGGGTGCCCCGCTGCATCGCCGCGATCAGCACCCTGCCGGTCAACACCGTGATCTGCTTCGTGTTGCTGATGACACGGCCGTCGAGGGTCTTTAGCAGGATGTCGAGTTCGATCGGCGCCTTGGACAGGTCGGCAAAGCCCACGCTGTCCATGTAATGCCGGGCGATGTCTTTGAGACCCACGACGCCCGCGAGCCTGCCGGACTCGTCCACGACCGGCACGGAGCGCACGCCCTGCGCGCGCATGAGGATCGCCAGCACCTGGATGGAGTCCCGCGCCCCGACGGAAATGGGCCGTTTGAGGTCCAGGTCGTTCACCGTGGCGACGAGGCTGTCGATCTCGGCCGAGGGGGGGACGCCGAATTTTTCGAGCACGAAGGAGGTCTCGTGATTCAGCTTTCCGGCCCGCACCGGCGTGAAGAGGTACCGCTTGTCCGTCACGTTTTTGAAGTACGCGTAGGCGATGGAGGAGCACACGGAGTCCGTGTCCGGTGTCGTGTGGCCCACGACATAAACCGTTTTATTGCGTTCAGGGCTCATAAAAATATCCGCTCTTTCTCTTTCATTTAATGGTAATGATACCAGTATTACCGTAAGGGGGGAAGGATTGTCAAGCAATTATTCGTCCTATATAGCATTAAACGTTCAGAAAAACCGGGTTTTTACCCTTGACACCCACGCGGGTTTTGGATATAGTGCTTAGGCCGTAACTGCCTGGGGGATCGTCCAGTGGTAGGACGACAGGCTCTGAACCTGTTTACGGGGGTTCGAATCCTCCTCCCCCAACCATGTAAAACCAATGTAAAATGGACAATGGACAATGGAGAATGGCGGAGATTGGGTCTCCATTATAAATTCTGCATTCTACATTTTTCATTTCATCAAGGTCCCATCGTCTAGCGGCCTAGGACGCTGGCCTCTCACGCCGGAGACACGGGTTCGATCCCCGTTGGGACCACCAATTTTCAGCCCTCATTCCTCTGTCTGTTCCGACGGCAGCTTCTCCCGCGTATTCAACGATCCTCCATGTTGACATATCTGGCAATTACCATTATTATGATAATGTTGACGCATTAATTTTGTACGTGCGCCACATTTTGTTGCGCGGCCAGCGTGCGATTACAATCATCCGTATAAAAAACCCTAAAGGAGGTCATCATGGCAGAGATATGTCCGGTAATTAATACTGAGAGGTTGCTCCTTGCAACAGACGGTTCCCAGCACAGCGAAGGCGCCATCCGGGAGGCCATCCGGCTCGCGAAGAAATGCTCAAGCTCACTGACGGTCGTCTCGGTGATAGAAACGAATCCGGAGTTCGAGACGATAGCGCCCCAGGTTTTGGAAAAAATGGAAAAAACCGTCCGCGCTCATCTGGAAGAAGTAAAGGCCCGGGCGAGAAAGGATGGTGTTGAGTGCGGTACGGCGGTACATGAAGGTGAAGATTCCTACCAATATATCGTCGATGAAGCCGTGAAGCAGAAAAGCTCCATGATCGTGATGGGCCGGCGCGGGAAAAGAGGCTTCAAGCGCCTGGTGATGGGCAGCACTACATCGTGGACCATAGGCCATGCGCCCTGCAGCGTGCTGGTTGTGCCGAGTGCGGCCCAGGTGGAGCTCAAGAGCATTGTGGTCGCCACGGACGGATCGAAATATTCGGCGGCTGCGGCATCGGAGGCCATCGGGATCGCGAAGCGGAACAGCAGCAAGCTGACGGTGATCGCCGTCGTGCCCGCGGACATTGCGACGCCCACGGACATCGATGTCGTGATGTCCCAGCGGGAGCTGATCGCGGAAAAAGAAATGCACGTTGCTGAGCAGAACGCGAAGGCCGTGAAGGAAGCGGCGCAAAAGGAGGGGGTTTCCGTGCAGGCCTTCGTCATGAGCGGAAAGCCGGCAGACGCCGTCATCGAGACCGCAAAGGAAAAGGGCGCGGACCTGATCGTGGTGGGCAGCTACGGCCGGACCGGCCTGGACCGGCTCCTGATGGGCAGCGTGGCCGAGCGGGTCATCGTCCTATCTGACTGCGCGGTGCTGGTGGTGAAAGGAAAATAATCCCGACGGACGAGGGATGACCGTTAGCTGTGCTCACGAGGACGAGGGACGCGAATCTTTTCATTTTCGTCTCTCTTCCCTCGTCCATCGTCCCTCGGTTTATTTGCCATGCTGAACATTCTCATCATATCCGACGAAGCAAAGCATATCGCTTCTTTGTTTAAAGCCACCGGGTTCAGTCCCGATGCGCGCAATCCCGGCAAGCCGGCCGAGTCCGGGGATGCAACGCCTTCTGGAACGGAGGGTTACGATATCGCATTCCTGGACCTTGACGCGGAGAACTGGCAGGAGCGGCTCCTTGACGTGCGGCACAGCATGCCCGTAATCGCATTTTCGCGCCCCGATTTGAAGACCGCGGTTGAGGCAATGAAGCTGGGGGCCAGCGATTATCTGGAAAAACCGCTGACCACCGAGGCCCTGGGCCAGGCCGTCGAGAAGCACAAGAAGCAGATCCTGAACCACAAGTACGGTTTCGACGAGATCATCGGCATGAGCAGGCCCATGCAGGAGGTGTTCGGCCTGATCAAAAAGGCCGCTGCAAGCGAGAGCAACGTGCTGATCACCGGCGAGAGCGGCACCGGCAAGGAGCTCATCGCCCGCGCCATCCATAGGTGGAGCCCGCGGAGCGAGAAGTCCTTCATGACCATTAACTGCAGCGCCATCCCGGACACGCTTCTCGAGTCGGAGCTCTTCGGATTCGAGAAAGGCTCCTTTACCGGCGCCCAGTACACAAAGAAGGGCCTCCTCGAACAGGCCGACGGCGGCACGGTCTTCTTTGACGAGATCGGCGACGTATCGCCGCTGTTCCAGACCAAGGTTCTGCGGGTGCTGCAGGAAGGAGAGATCATGCGGATCGGCGGCATGCGCCAGATCAAAGTGGATGTTCGGTACATCGCCGCCACTAACCGTGACCTCAAGACGGCCTGCCAGCGCGGCGCTTTCCGGGAAGATCTTTTTTACCGGCTGAACGTGATCAACATCCACCTGCCCCCGCTCCGCGACCGGCCCGAGGACGTCCCGCTTCTCGCGAAACATTTCATCTCCAAACATGCGGTCAAGCGGAAAGACATCATGATCAAGGGCATCACGAACGACGCCCTCGGCATACTCATGGCCCACGCGTATGCGGGCAATGTGCGGGAGCTCGAAAATATTATCGAACGGGCCATATCCTTTGCCAATACATCGGACATCATGCCCTCGGACCTTCCCCCCGACCTCCTTCAGGTAAAGCCCGCCAAAACCAGACCCGCAGCACAACGCCTCCGGGAGGCCATGAAAGCAACAGAAAAAGAAACGATCGTTGCCGCCCTCCTCGAATCGCAGGGGAATATATCCCGTGCAGCAACAGCCCTCGGCATCTACCGCCAGCAACTCCAGAGAAAAATAAAGCAGTACAACATCGCAACATAATCATTCTAAGAGCAATAAATTATTGCACCAATAACGGACATTAAGGCACTTGACATGATAAAACACGCATTAATTAGTTGCACCATTTTTTTCGCATATCATATAAACATTTAATTATCAATAAGTTGAATCATGGCATACATTTTGTATTATTAGTATTTCATAAATGCATTATGGAGGCTGCCAATGGAAAAACTGATGAAGATGTTCGAGGACGTCATGGTAGCAGTCACCTTTGCCGAAGCTGGTGAGTTTGACGAGGCAAACAGGATCGCCGGCAATGAAGTTTCCCAGAACGAAAAAACCACGGTGCCTGTAACAGCCGGAAGATAGCCTCACCCGCTATTGACATTGCCGCATTGTCGATTAATCACCATGCGGCAAAATCGGGATTTCCTGAAAAGAAAACCCCGATTTTTTTGTCCAGGAAAAATCATCATAACGACCTGAAGAGCTAAGCTTATGTTGACAAAGAAAACCGTTGACCGGGAAAGCCAGCAAAAACTCTACGTTCAGATGTACTCCATCATCAAGGAGAAGATCGAGAACCGCGAATGGCCGGTGGGATCGCAGATCCCGACGGAGGACGAGCTTTGCAAGGCCTACGATGTGAGCAAGGCAACGGTCCGCATGGCCATCACCGACCTGGTGCGGAACGGCTATCTCAGGAAACTGCAGGGTAAAGGCACCTTTGTTATGCACACTTTACCTGACCTCAGCATAACCATGAAGACAAAATTGACCGAGGATATGTTCGGAGAGGGGGTGAACGTACGCAAGGAGATCCTGGTGAAAGGGGTAAAGGTTCCTCCCGAGGATGTGAAGGCCTATCTGAAAACCGAAGGGAAGATCTTCTATATTCTTTGTAAACGGGTCGTGAACGGCGAGCCTGCTTACCTTGAAGAATCATTCATTCCCCTCGAAACCATCCCCGACATCAACGAGCTCGAAGTATGCCAGACTTCTATCTATGAGGCGGTGCAGCATCAGTCGGAGAAAAAAATCTTCAAGGTCGTTCAGATGATCGAGATCTCCGAGATGACCGGCGACGCGGCTTCCATTCTCAAGATCGGCCAGGGCGCGCCGGTGCTTCTGCTCCACCGGCTTCTCGTCGCCGCCGACGGCAGCCCGCTGGCCTACACCCGGCTGATGGGGAGCGGCAGAAAGTATAAACTCCAGACGGAACTGACACAGATCGTTTAGCATGAATATCGAAATCATAAAGGAGGTAGTGCAATGAGTGTTATGAGAAATACGTACGAATTTCTCAAAGCGGCGTCCATAGCGCACGCCAAATGGGACTATGAAGTCTCCATGAGCATCATCAAGAACCGGAAGAAGATGTGGATCCTGCTGCTTATGCTGCTGCCGATCGTCGCCGTATCAATGTCCGACGCGGCCAACATGCTTGGCGGCAAAACGGCCTATGCGCCGGCATTTTATTCTACCAGCATTTTTGCGGTTTCCATCGCCATCGGCCTTGCCGCCGGCCTCATCACCGGCTGCATCGGCGCGGGCGGAGGCTTCATCATCAGATCGGA
>JAXIPA010000075.1:0-12244 GCA_045403145.1 Nitrospirota bacterium
CATGTAGTTCGTGTAAAGAGTACAAAGTAAAGAGTTCAGGCGTATAACCCATTACGGATAGCACATAACCAGAGGAGGATGACAATGGCTGATGTAGAGGCAAAAGTGAAAAAGATCATTTCTGAGCAGCTCGGCGTACCCGAAGGGGATGTAAAACCCGAGGCCTCATTCGTCAACGATCTCGGCGCTGATTCACTGGACACCGTGGAGTTGGTGATGGCGCTCGAAGAGGAATTCGGCGTGGAGATCCCCGATGAAGATGCCGAGAAAATCGCCACCGTCGGGAATGCCATAGACTACATCAAGGCAAAGGCGAAATAAAGGCATTCGACGCGCCATTCTCACACTAATGCAGAGTTTCAGGAACTTCCGAAAGCCAGAAGACCTCTCACGCAGCCGCGGGAGCGGGTTTTTTGGCTTTTCGGATTTTTATCCAGGAGGTATCCTCTCTTGAAGAGAAGAGTAGTCGTCACCGGCGTCGGGATGATCACCCCGGTCGGCCTTGACACGGAAACAAGCTGGGAAGGCCTGGTTAGCGGCAAATCCGGCATCGGCCCCATCACGCAGTTCGATGACAAGTCCATCCCCACGCAGATCGCGGGAGAGATCCACGGCTTCGAGCCGGAGAAGTACATCGAGCCCAAAGAAATCAAGAAAATGGACCGCTTCATCCATTTTGCGATCGCCGCAAGCCAGATGGCCATGGACTCCTCGGGACTCAAGATCACGCCGGAGAACGCCGAGCGGGTCGGCGTCATCGTAAGCGCGGGCATGGGGGGACTCCCGGCCATCGAAAAATACCACAAGGTATACCTTGAGCGCGGTTTCCGGAAAATTACGCCGTTCTTCATCCCCATGCTGATCATCAACGAGGCGGCGGGGGTCCTCTCCATCAGATACGGCGCGAAAGGCCCGAACATCAGCGTGGTAACCGCGTGCGCCACGGGGACCCATTCCATCGGAGACGCCTTCAAGTGGATCCAGCGCGGCGACGCTGACGCAATGATCGCCGGGGGAACCGAATCCTGCCTATGCCCGCTCGGCGTCGGCGGCTTCAACGCCATGAAGGCGCTCTCCACGCGGAACAGCGAACCGCAGCGCGCGAGCCGCCCCTTCGACGCCGAACGCGACGGATTCATCATGGGCGAAGGCTCCGGCATCGTCGTACTCGAGGAAATGGAGTCCGCGCTGAAGCGCGGCGCCCGCATTTACGCGGAGGTGATCGGCTACGGTGCCTCGGGAGACGCTTACCACATAACCGCCCCGGCGCCGCACGGCGAAGGGGCCGCACGGTGCATGAAGATGGCGATCAGGGACGCCGGCATCGCGCCGACGGATATGGGTTATATTAACGCCCACGGCACATCCACCAAGTTCGGCGACGAGCTCGAGAGCGTTGCCGTCAAGACGGTCTTCGGCGATTATGCCTATAAGATACCGGTCAGCTCGACAAAATCCATGACCGGCCATCTGCTCGGCGCCGCGGGCGGCGTGGAGGCGGTCATCTCCGTCCTTGCCCTGGACCGCGGGATCCTCCCGCCGACCATCAACCTCGAACACCCCGATCCGGAATGCGATCTGGACTACATCCCGAATAAGGCGAGAAAGACGCAGGTGGATGTGGCCATGTCCAACTCTTTCGGGTTCGGCGGGACGAACGCCTGCCTGATCGTCAGGAGATTCCGGAAATAAGATGCCTCCCCTCTCCGACATTCAAGAGCGGATCGGCCATAGGTTCAACAACGCCGAGCTGCTCGAACACGCGCTGACGCACAAGTCCTACGCCAACGAAAACCGCGTACCCGCCCACAACGAACGGCTTGAATTTCTCGGCGACGCCGTTCTCGGCCTGGTCATAAGCGAATACCTGATGAAGACCTGCCCGGACTCGACCGAGGGCGACCTGTCGAGGCTGCGGGCCGCCGTCGTGAGCGAGCCTGCGCTGGCCCTGGCAGCCCGCGAAATAGGTCTCGGCGATCACCTTCTCCTCGGCAGGGGAGAAGAGCAGACGGGAGGCAGGGACAAGGACTCCCTGCTCGCGAACTGCCTTGAAGCGCTCATCGCGGCCCTCTACCTTGACGGCGGCAGGGAGGCGGCTGAGACGTTCGTCATCCGGTTTTTTGAAGAGGCCATCAAGAAGACGTGCGCCTCTCGCGGGACCCTTGACTACAAGACCGACCTCCAGGAGCTCTGCCAGGAGCGGCTCAAGAAGCTTCCGGAATACCGCATCGTGTCCGAGACCGGCCCCGACCATCAGAAACAGTTCACCGTCGAGCTTTTCATCAAGGGCGAGGTCTACGGCAGGGGCATTGGAAGGACCAAGAAAGAGGGCGAGCAGAGGGCGGCGAAAGAGGCGCTGGAAAAACTGAACCACGAATCGGAGAAGCGGTGAGCGGGCGAAACGGAGAATGCTGCAAGTCTCACCTTCGCCGATTCACCGTTTCCCCGGTTCCCCGATGCAATGAATCATGATCATCCCCTTCTTCATCCCCCACTCCGGTTGTCCGCACCAGTGCGTATTCTGTAACCAGAAAAATATCACCGGGCAGGCGGAACCGGTCGACCTCTTCTCAATCCCTCAAAAAATCTCCGAATATCTCAACACCGGCTCTTCCAACAAACCCGCCGATATAGCCTTTTACGGGGGAAGTTTCACCGCCCTTCCGGCCGAAACGCAGAAAGCCTATCTCCGCGCTGTCCGACCGTTCATCGAATCCGGACGGATCAAAACCATACGATGCTCCACGAGACCGGACTGCATCGACAGCGCCGTGCTCGCGCTCCTGAAGGAACATCAGGTCGGCATTGTGGAACTCGGCGCCCAGTCCATGGAAGACCGTGTGCTTGCCCTCTCGGGGCGCGGTCATAACTCGATGGATACGGTAAACGCCGTGGTACTGCTCAGGGAGCACGGCTTCACGGTTGGACTCCAGCTGATGCCAGGCCTGCCCGGTGACACGCCGGACTGTTTCCGCGAAACCGTAGACAGGGTCATCGCGCTCAAGCCCGATTTCGTGCGGCTCTATCCAGCCCTCGTCATCCAGGACACGCCGCTCGAAGAACTCTACAAAGCCGGCAGGTACGCCCCTCTTTCACTTGATGAAGCTGTTTCGCAGTGCCGTGAAGCGTATGTTAAGTTCAAGCGGGCAGGGATCGAAGTGGTCCGCATGGGGCTTCAACCGACGGAAGAGTTGGAAAAGCCGGGCACTATTCTGGCCGGGCCGTACCACCCGGCTTTCAGACAGCTTGTGGAATCGTCGCTTATGCTGGATATGATGCGGTCCGCCCTGCGGAAGAGAAGCGAAAAAACAACGACCGCCGTTTTTTGTGTGTCTCCCCGGGACGTCTCGGCGGCAATCGGACAGCGGAGAGGAAATATCAAAACGCTGGAAAAAGAATTCGGTCTGAGGGAAATCCGAATCGTGGAAGACGACGAGGTTTGCGGAAGAGGCGAACCTGTCCTACGTGATGCCTGATCATTCTAAAAAGAGCTGTCAACCGCAGAGGACGCAGAGGTCGCAGAGAAAAAACAAATATTTAAAGTAAAAAGGCGTTGCACCGGGAAGGTGAACGCCTTTTAAGTTAGTTTCTCGCTTTTCTTTTGTTCTCTGCGGCCAAACAAGAGCAACGGCTGTTTCTTGGGATCATGACTGTTCCACAACAATCCGGTTTTTTACGAGCGAGACCTCCCGTACCTCACCCCGGACCTTCTTTTCCTCACCAAAAAGGTTACGCACAGTCACTTCACCCTTCTCGGCATGAACGAGGTTGACGGACTCGAGCAAAAGCTCTTCACTGCCCTGCTTCGTTATGTAGGCCTTCAGATCACACACTCTTTCAACCCGACCCTTTCCTCGTGACAACCGCAGAGATAAAAAAACCGACCTTTTACGGGGCGGTCGGATATCTGCGGATGTTTCTGTCGCTGATTTCCGGGGGTGCGTTCTTTTGCGCTGACGATGCCTTCTGCACCATGCCCCTGCATTCGGCAAGATACGACAGTGTCCCGCACATTGGCTTGTTCTTTAAGCTTGCGGACTGTCCCTGTTTCCTGGATTTGCTCGCCTCAGGCTTCATGGCCCTTTGCTCCTTTGATGAGAGGATGTTGCAATCTATGCCTATCTAAATATTCTATAACATAACAGCATGAGAAAGGCAAGAATAAACCTGCAATAGCATGTTGGCATGACGAGTGTAATGCATCATAAGTCCCTTTATTCTGGCTACCACTCCGGGCTTGATTTCGAGTGCCCCGGCATGGTCAGCCCTCGAATTATTCTAAGGGGTCCAAGTCAGGAGGAATCGTAGCGCATTACAACCTCTGAATAGGCAAGTGGCATTATTCGACTTGTTTCACGAAAGCATCAATTGCGTATATAATTAGTCTAGAGAGAACAATGGCGTTAGGTCGAAAGTATTACATGGTTTTCAATCATCATTTATAAGGAGGATGCCATGCCACACTATGTGATCTTAAGCAATCTGACGGATGAAGGCAGAAGGACGATCAAACAGAAACCGGAGCGGATCCTTGAAGTGAACCGCGAGATCGAGGCCATGGGTGTCAAGATTCACAAGCAGTACGCGCTTCTGGGTTCCTATGATTTCGTAAATATCGTGGAGGCGCCCGACAACGAGACGGTCGTGAAAATGTCCGTGGAGATCGGTTCCCGCGGCTCCGTGCACCTCATGACGCTGCCCGCATTGCCAATTGATGAGTTTATCAAAAAAATAAAATAGGATTGTAACTCGTCAGGTTCAGAGTTCCGGGTTCGCGGTTGACGGTTCACGGTTGGTCGGGTTGCTTATTCAACCTCGAACCTTGAACCTAATAACTTCAGGCGCTGCTATTTCACGAGAACATAGTCGGCGTCCGCGGCTGTAAGTGTTTTCAATTCAGCGTCGTCGGGAATGAGCGGCAGGACGACCCGTACGGTGAGCGTCGATTGACGCGCGACCTGTTCGGGAATGCCGCGCTTCCACGCATGCCCGACGCCCGCAAGAACGACCATATTTTTGTCCGGCTGTCTTTTCAGGTATTCGACAAGATGCGCTGCCATTGTCTTGTCCCAGACCATCTGCGCCTCGCAGAAGTTCTGGAATTGCCTCCCCGCGCCCCGCGCATGGCTCGCGTATGCCTTCCTGATAAATTCCCTGTATGCGGGATCGATGTCGCAGCTGATGCCCGGCGGCAATTGTTTTTTTTCTTTTTCACTCAGCGCGCTGAAACCGTGCCGTGCGACTTGTTTCGTTATTGCGCCGGGGATATTCAGCCCGACCAGCGGGATTCCGTGCTCCCGCGCATACTGGAAAATGTCCCGGTACCACGGCCAGGGATGGCGCCAGTTATCGTAGTACGCCGGCAGGAACCGGTCCAGGGATGAATCGCCCCGTATCCACTCATCCAGCGCCTGCTGGCTGTCCGCCCTGAACATTTCAAGACCGATGACAAGCGGCGCGCCGGATTCATGGAAGGCCCTGATGATTTCGAGTTCCCTTTGGTGATGCTCCCGGATGCCGTGGACCTCACCAATAAAAACAATCCTGGCCTTCTTTACCTCGTCGTACATGCGGGCAAAAGAAATCGTTGCGCCGTCACTGACTCGCAATACCGCTCTATCGTCAGCGCGGTTCACTCCTTCAAACAGCACTGCGAACAGGATGACGCCCAGAGCAATTTGAACGCTCTTTTCCATATTCTAATTTTCACCCCGTTCGCCTCCAAAGTCAAGCAACAGACGGGAAGAAGATAATAATTAGATTACAGAATTCAACCATGTGGACAATGGGCTGCCGAATACGGTAGAATTACAATAGTCACACACGGGAGGTTGATTATGCGTTTCTTGTCTATACGCCTGTTGTTCGCTTTTGCGCTGCTGTCCCCTGCCCATGTCTTCGCAGAGGACGGGGGGATGATACGCCTGAGTCTGACCGAGGGGGACGTGCAGGTCTCGATCCAGGACACCACGGACTGGACGACCGCGACGATCAATCTGCCGCTGAGCGAAGGGGACCGGCTCTGGACCCCGGAAGACAGCAAGGCGGAACTCCAGATCCGCGGCGGGGTCTACACCCGGATCGACGCCAATACGGCCCTGGACATCCTTACCATTACGGCCGATTCCGCCCAATTCTATCTCGACCGGGGCCACGTCTACATCAACAACCGGCGGGGCGGGATCAAGACCGTGCAGGTGGACACGCCGGCGTTGTCCATCCGCAGTTACGACAACTCCATCATGATGCTCGATGCGACAGAGGACGGCGTACTCGAGGTTTCCGTTCTGGAGGGCTACGCCTATGCGGAGAGCAGGGCCGGCGCCACACGCGTGAACGCGGGGAATGCCCTGACGATCCGCGGAGACAACCACGCGGAGCTCGCGCCTATCAGCGCGCCCGATGAGTGGGAGCAATGGAACATGGAGCGGGACCGGCGTCTTGCCTCATGGGGCGAAAGTTCGCGTTACCTGCCCGCTGAGCTCCACGAATACTCATCCGATTTCGACGGCAACGGCCGATGGGAATATGTGAGCGACTACGGTTATGTGTGGACGCCGACGGTGGTCGAGCCCGCGTGGGCCCCCTATACCGTAGGAAGCTGGATCTGGATCCGCGGTCATTATGTATGGGTCGCCCACGACCCCTGGAGCTGGGCCCCCAGCCATTACGGCCGATGGGTCTTTGTCTCATCGTACGGCTGGTGCTGGGTGCCGCCGGCCGCGGGCGCCGTGTACTGGGGGCCGGGCTTCGTCGGCTGGATCGTGACGCCGTCCTATGTCGCATGGGTGCCGCTCGCTCCCGGCGAGGTCTACTACGGCTACGGATATTTCGGCCCCGGGAGCATCAACGTGGCCACGGTCAACGTCTCAACCGTGGTCGTGAACAGAACCTATATCAACGCCCGGCATCGCAATTCCGTCGTGACCGTGCAGCGGGAGACCTTCGGCACCGGTCGCCGCAATCCCGTGCAGCTCAAGGATAACCCTTTCGTAGACGCGAGGCAGCGCAGACAAAACATCGCTGACATAGGCATTGTCCCCCCGCAGAGTAAGCCGCAACAACCGATCGTCATTGCGCCGGAAACGAGGGACCGCGTCCGCCAGCGTCCTCCCCAACAGGAACGGCTTCGGCCGGGAGTTCCCAAAAACCGCGTCGTAGCGCCGACGACGCCGACTGTGAGGCCTGAGCGGCGCGAACAGCCTTCGGCGCCGCCGCCCGTTGTCCAGCGGCCGTCGGACAGACAGGTGCTGCCGCCGGACCGCGTAAGAAAAACACGGCCTGAGGAGATGAAAAATCAACGGAGGGTGGTGCGGGAGCGCGAAGATTCGGTTTTCAAACAGCAGCCGCCTGACAACCTGCCGGTCAGGAAACTGAATGAGCCCAGAGTGATCAAGAAAAAACCGGCACAACAGCCGCAGAAAAAGAAAGATGAAGAAGGCCGGGAACGACAGCGTGACCGGCGGCAGACCCGTTGAGACTTTTTCGAACGCTTCCGGGCCGGCCCCTTTGCTCATGCGGTCAAGGAGAGATCGACTATGAAGATCGGATTCATCGGACTGGGCATTATGGGCAGTCGCATGGCCGCCAATCTGAAAAAAAAAGGCCATGAGCTCGTTGTCCATAACAGGACCAGGCAGAAGGCCGATGCGTTGCTTGCGGGAGGCGCAATCTGGGCGCCTTCTCCGGCTGATGTCGCTAAACAGGTCAAGGTCATCTTCACGATGCTGTCAAAACCCGATGCAGTTGCCGAGACAGCGCTCACCGGTAAACACGGGTTCCTGAAGCACTTCGCGGCCGGCTCCCTCTGGATCGACTGCAGCACCGTAAATCCGTCTTTTTCGCGGCTCATGGCGAATGAGGCAGGACAGCGAAAGGTCCGCTTCATCGATGCGCCGGTCGGCGGTACAAAAGGCCCGGCTGAGGAGGGCCAACTGCTGTTCTTTGCGGGCGGTGAACAGAAGGATGTGGAAGAGGTCATGCCGCTCCTCGATGCCATGGGCAAGGCGGTGTTTCACGTTGGCGGCCACGGCATGGGCGCGTCCATGAAGATGGTTAACAACCTCATCCTCGCCCAGGCCATGGTTGCCTTCTCCGAGGCCCTCGTGCTCGGCGAATCGCTCGGTTTCTCCAGGGACATGCTGTTCCAAACGCTCCTGAGCTCCCCGGTCACAGCGCCGTTTCTATCGTTCAAGCGGGCCAAAATTGAGGCGGGGAATTTCGTTGCCGAGTTTCCGCTTCAGTGGATGCACAAGGACGCTCAACTCGTTGCCGAGACCGCGTATGAAACGGGCGTCGCCCTGCCCGCGACGAACGCGGTGAAGGAAGTCTATGCGCTTGCGGTCAGGAACGGACTCGGAGAAGAGGATTTTTCGGCGGTGTACAAAATGCTGAGTGAAAAGAAGTAAAAACAGGCAATACCGTGTACCGGGGCATTATGGAAAGGGGAGGCGATCAACGCCAGATGTCGGCGGGAGTTATTGCCTTTTCCTGGCTCTCGATGGCCTTAAGCCAGAACCGGCGCTCGTCCTGGACCACGCTTGACGCAGTTGACCTGCCTATTTTCTTCACGTGCACGGAATAATCGTCAAAGGAAAAATGGACGACGCGTGCGTTCTCGCCGCCCAGATCTTCGGCAATGAGCGGAATGTTTTCCGTCTTCAGAAATTCGCGGACAAAACGGATATTCACTTCGCCGACGCAGAAAAAGTTGTCCTTGACCGCAGGGTTGAGATAGATCGCCCCGCCGCCGAAGGCCTTGGCCCGCAGGTTCGGGCGTTTTGCGCCGAGCTTCAGCATTTCGTTGATGACCAGTTCCATGGCATGGATGCCGTACCTGCCTGCCTCGCTCATGCAGATCGGGAGGTCCCGGGCGTATCGCCGGTTGCTCAACAGAAAATGGTTCATGCCGACGACCCTGTTGACGGGGTCGAACAGGCATGCGGATACGCAGGAGCCGAGCAGCGTGTGGATCGTAACCGGCTGGTTGGCGGCGTAATATTCTCCCGGCAACAGATTGACGTGCAACCCCGTTTCTTTTTCTTCGATCAGCATCGATGTTTTCCCTCTGAGCGGCGTTCAACTCTGTTCAGCCCTGGCTAATTATGATGGTTTCGTAAAAAGTCGTCATTCCCGCTTGCCTGCACCCAGCGGTTACGAGCGAAGCGTAGTGCAGGGTGTCGGGAATCGTAGTGCCATATAACGCATTGAAAAGGAAGGATTCCGGACAAGCCGGAACGACACTTAAGAGGCTATCTCTAATTTTTTACGTGTTCATCAATTATAGCAGACGGCGCATACCCGGGACGCTGCATCGTCATGTTCTCTCCCTCACTTCGTAGCCGTTTTCCGACAGATCGGAAAAGATCCTGTCCAGGTGTCCCTTCCCCCGTATCTCCACGGTAAAAATGACCTTTGCCTTCCCGAAGTCGAGGTCCGCCGCGAGACGGTCATGAAGGATGTCCAGGATGTTCGCCCTTTGGCTTGCGATGTGCCCGATCACCGCATGCAAACTGCCGGCAGCGTCATCAACGACCACTTCAAAAACCCCGATCCTGTTGCTCGTGACCAGGCCTTTCCGGATGATCCTGTCGATGATGGAAAAATCGATGTTCCCGCCGCTGAGAACGAGGACCACCCGCCGGTTCTCGTACTGCTTCCTGTTTGCCATGAGCGCGGCAAGCGTCGCCGCCCCGGCGCCCTCGACAACCAGCTTCTTACGCTCAAGGAACAGCAGGATGGCCTCGGCGATCGCCCCTTCGCTGACGAGCTTCATTTCATCAACATGCCTGCTGATGATCTCGAAGGTCTTTTCCCCGGGCCTGGCCACGGCTATCCCGTCCGCGATCGTGGGGAGGGGCGTCCGGTCGATGATTTTCTTCTGCTGCAGGGACAAGAGCGCTGACGGCGCTGCCTCGGCCTGGACGCCGATCACGGCCGTTTTCGGAGAAAGTGCTTTCACCGCGATTGCGATGCCGGAGATGAGCCCTCCCCCGCCCGTCGGCACGAACACCGCGTCCACCTTTTCCAATTCCTCCAGGACCTCGATCCCGATGGTCCCCTGTCCCGCGATAACGTCCTCATCGTCAAAGGCGTGAATAAAGACGTAATCCTTCTGGTCGAGCGCATGCCGGAGCGCGTCCGCGAAACCTTCTCCCACGAGGACGACGTCCGCCTGATATCCCCTCGTGGCCTCTTCCTTCACGAGGGACACGGTCGCGGGCATCACGATCCTGGCGGCTTTCCCGAGCTGTCGCGCCGCGAACGCGACTGCCTGCGCATGGTTGCCCATGGACGCGGCAATGACCTTGCCGCCCGCGACGTGGACCAGTTTGTTGAACGCCCCCCGGACCTTGAAGGAACCCGTTTTCTGAAGATTCTCGAGTTTAAGGTACACGTCGGCGCCGGTCAGCGCGCTCAGCGAGTTGGAGTGGATCAGCGGCGTCTTATGAATGTACGGCCGGATCGTGCGGCTCGCGGTCCGGATGTCGGTCAAGCTTATCATGGTGAGGTCTCCCGCCTTGTCAGGACCGCCGCCACCTGAGCCATGCGGTCAGCAGTTTTTTTATGAACGGCGTAAGGCGCGTGCGATTGTAGGCGTCTGCAAGCTTTTTTACGGCCTCGGCCTGCGTGGGATAGGGATGAATGGTCCTGCCGATGGCGGAAAGTCCGAGACCGGCGGTCATGGCCAGCGACAGCTCGCTGATCATCTCGCCGGCGTGGCGGGCGACGATGGTCGCGCCGAGGATCCTGTCCGTCCCCTTCTTCAGGTGTACGCGGGCAAACCCTTCGGCCTCACCGTCCAAAAGCGCCCGGTCCACGTCTGCAAAGGGAACGGTCAGCGTCTGCACCTCGATTCCCCGGTCCCCGGCGTCTTTTTCATACAGGCCGACGTGGGCCACTTCAGGGTCCGTGTACGTGCACCAGGGGACTACGAGCGCCGAGGTTGACTGCCTTCCGCTGAACAAGGCATTCGCGATCAGGATGCGCGCAAGCGCGTCGGCCGTGTGCGTAAATTTGAAGGGAAAGCAGATGTCGCCAGCGGCGTAGACGCGCGGGTTCGACGTCTGGAGACGGTCGTTCACGGTAACGCCCTCGCGCGAATCGTAGACAATGCCCGCCTTTTCGAAATCAAGCCCCTCCACATTGGGCGCCCTGCCCACGCCGATAATAATCTCATCGACAGTCAGCTCCGTCTTCCCGCCTTCCTCTTCAATGGTGACTGCCTTTTCCTTTCCCCTCCTGGCCGCGCTCAGGACTTTTGCCTGGAGCCGGAGCGCCACTCCGTCCCGCGCAAGAGACCGGTGGACCAGCGCGGCCGCGTCCGCGTCTTCCCGGGGGAGAACATGCCCGCCCCGCTGCAGGATGGTGACACGGCTCCCCAGCCGCGCGAAGGTCTGGGCAAGTTCGCACCCGACCGGTCCGCCGCCGATTACGACAATTCGGCGGGGCAGTTCCATAAGCCCGAAGACCGTTTCATTCGTGAGAAAGCCCGTGTCCTCGAGTCCCGGGATTGGCGGCGCCGCCGCGCGCGCGCCGGTGCAGACAGCGGCCCTTTTGAAGCGAAGCCGCTTTCCCGCTACCTCGATGGAATCGCGGCCAATGAACGCTCCTTGCCCGAAAAACACGTCGACGCCAAGCTCTTTGCTGAAGCGCGACGCGGAGTCGTGGGCGCTGATCCCCGCCCTGATCCTGCGCATCCGCTCCATGGCCTTGCCAAAATCGATGGTAATGTCCGGACCGCAGTGTACGCCGAATTCACCGGCTTGCCTGACCTCGTAAGCGGCCCTCCCGGCCCGGATGATCCCCTTTGACGGTACACAGCCGACATTGAGACAGTCCCCTCCCAGGAGATGATGCTCGATCAGAGCGACCTTTGCCCCTAATCCGGCCGCGCCCGCGGCCGTGACCAATCCTGCCGTTCCCGCACCAATCACGACGAGGTTGTAGCAAGCTGCCGGTTCGGGGTTCTTCCAGCCGGCGGGATGGACATGGTCCACAAGCTTCCTGTTATGTTCATCAAGGGGCAGTATGGGTGGCGGCTTATTCATGTTTTTCGTTTCCTTCGTTCTCTGTGCACAAACTGACTTGCAGGTCCTTGCGGGATTCAACCCCGGTCGACCGCCACTTCATAATCCTGCTCTTCCCATTTTCCGCTCACCATCCAGTAGAAGGTGAAGCGGATCGGGGCCTGCTGGGACTCGGGTATCGGGATATCGACGAACCCGATGCCGAGGGCCGTAGG